>NZ_CP055481.1:4220454-4521915 GCF_013705725.1 Klebsiella sp. RHBSTW-00484
GTCATAGTTTTTGGAACCGACAAATGAGTCAATCGGCCCGTTTGCCTGAGCATCAATCGCTACCACCACCACACCTGCTTTTTTCGCCGCCAGAACCGCCGTTTCCGCGCCTACGCTGTCAGCCGGGTTGATCAGCAGGATATCAATTTTCTTCTGCAGCATATCCTCAACGTCGCTAATCTGCTTGGAGACATCATGCGCAGCATCCGCAGTATATACAGTGGCATTAATATCTTTTGCCGACTGTTCAAGCGACTCTTTCATGGTGACAAAATATTCGTTATTCAATTCCTGGAACGACATGCCGATAGTTAGCGGCTTAGCATTAACGCAGGCGACCATACTCATCGCCAGAAGTCCTGAGAGTAATGCTTTCGTATTTAATTTTACAGGCATTCAATGTCTCCTTTTTGAGTTATGCGCTAAAGGATAAAGATTATCCTTTAGCGTTTTCATGGTACGAATGTTGCCTGATAGCCTGAGCAATAAATTAATGACCGGTAGACTTCACCAGGCCACCGATATTTACCCCAGTTATCACCATGATACAAATCCAGTATTTATTTAGCCGCATCCATTTCAAAGCGGATGATAATTAAAATAAATGGTGCTATACCCTAAATAATTCGAGTTGCAGGAAGGCGGCAAGAGAGTGAATCCCGATGAGCTTACTATGGTAAGTGATTCGGGTGAACGAGCGCAGCCAACACACATGCAACTTGAAGTATGACGGGTATATTTAAGAATTACGTTTTTATGGTTTAATCACGACCTTAATAGAATCGAGCGATTTGGCCATTTCAAACGCCGCTTTCCACTCATCGATAGAATAGAAATGAGTGACGACGCCTTTTGCAGTCAGCAGGCCGCGCTCAAAGAGATCGATGGCGATTTCATAGCTGTACGGGCCAAGATGCGCACCGCGAATATCCAGCTCTTTGCGGTCGCCAATGATCGACCAGTCAGCGGTGGTTTCTTTACCAAACACGCTGAACTCGACAAAACGACCTAGCTTACGAATCATCTCCAGTCCCTGAGTAACGCCAATTGGCGCGCCGGTAGCTTCAATGTAGACATCGCAACCGTAGCCTTCAGTCATGGCTTTAACAATGGCAATGGCGTCTTCTTTGGCCGCATTGATAACCACATCCGCCCCAAACTCTTTCGCCAGCGCCAGACGGTCTTCCATGGTGTCGATCACCACCAGCTTTTTCGGCGTCTTAAGATGCGCGACCTGCACCATGCACAGACCCAGCGGGCCGGCACCAGCGATAACAACAACATCATCCAGATCGATATCCCCACGGCGTACCGTATGGATAGCACAGGCCATCGGTTCGATAAGCGCTGCATCTTCTTCGCTTAATGATTCGGGAATTTTGTGAATAATCGCTCTTTCGGAGAAGCGCATATATTCAGCCATACCACCATCGGCAACATCCTTTTGAAAACCATAAATATCATGGGTTTCACACATCCAGTATTTCCCGGTTTTACAGAAACGACATTCATGACAAGGTACAATCTGCTCCGCCAGAATACGGTCGCCAATTTTTAATTTATATTTTTCTGCCGAGCCGAGGCCTAATTCAGCAACCCGGCCATAGAATTCATGTCCTGGCACCACTGGCGTTTTCACCCACGGGTTTTCACCCCAAAACATCGGTGCGCCGTCCTGGGCTTTGCAATCACCAGCACATATTCCACAGCCATCAACTTTAATAACCACTTCTTTTTCTTGTGCTACCGGGCGCGTAATCTTTTCAAAGCGATAATCCTGGGGACCATGGCACACAACAGCTTTCATATCTTCAGGTAATTGTTCCATCGTAAACCTCATTTTCGGATAAGTAATGAAGATGGATAGTATTGCTGACGCAATTATCCTCCACCTGGCACAAGAGTCGTGAGATGATGATGCAAATGTATTATTACGTAGAGAGTTTAACTGGTCTCTACGATTTCAAGGCATTCCTGACGATAGATATCCTTTGGTAGCTTATTAGTAATAAGAACATCAATATCTGCCAGGTCGCATATTTTATATAATGAATAGCGCTCAAACTTACTGCTATCGACCATCAGAATTTTTTGGTCGGCCACTTTCAGCATTTCTTGTTTCAGACGCACGTTGACTTCATTGCTATCTTTGATTTCCAGGCCTGAATCAAGGCCCTGGCATGAAAAGAACAGTTTATTGACCTTAAAGTTATTAATAATAAATTCAGCTACTGGCCCATGAAAATCGCCGTGTCTTTCAGAATACTCACCACCCACGCTGACAATTCTTATTTTCTTTCGGCAGGCTAATGTCTGAATAATATTTAATGAATTGGTAATTACCGTCAGTTCGATATCGGGCAACTGCCGTGCTAAAAACCAGCATGAACTACTATTATCCATAATAATGCATTCATGCTCATGAATGTACTGTAATGCGCTTTTGGCAATGCGCATTTTTCGCTCTGGTTGCTCTTTTGTTCGCTTAATAAATGCTTCAGCTTTGTCGACAAAATTCCCATTATTTGTGGGATTATCTACATCTAAAAAAGATGCGTTATTATCTGAAATCATCGCGCCGCCAAAGCTACGGACTAATTTTTTATTTTTGGCGAGCACCGTTAAATCTCGACGAATAGTTTCCGGAGACACGCCAAATATTCGCGACAATTCATTGACTCTAGCGCAACCATTTTCAACGACAAATTCCAGAATTAATGAGTGACGTTTAACTTGTAACATATAAGTTCTCAAGAAAGCATCCAGGATTTAATGACATAAATGTAACAAAATCATCCATATCATTAAGTGATTCAAATCATACAAAATCAAAACAAGCGTTCAGCTTTTTTTAATTTGAAGTTAGTCATACATTTAAAGTAAGTTGCATTTTTTAAGGTGGGATTTTGTGACAAAGATAGCAAAATATAACTTCATTGATGCCCCGGCACTCAACGTCAATCTATAGAATGGGCAAACCCGGTCAAAAAAATAATACCCGTTTGTGCCCGATTCAGTCACCGCAGGATGCACATAGTCTGTATTGTCGTAATAGCAGGTCAAATAACCTCGTGGTCAAACCTTACGGCAGCGCCATAGCGTCACCACTTTCGCCGCTTCCGAGAGCAGTAAGAGCCCGATAAAGAACGCTACCCCCTTGGACCCCATTTCACGCAGCATCCATAGCACCAGCGAAAGCGACGGCAGCATAAAGACCAGCCGCAATGGCGTTTGCGCCCACGTCAGCCACAGGGCATAACGGCTCTGACGCAAGAAAAGAACCATCGACACGGGAATGCTGGTTATCAACAAGAAATTAAGCGGAAACAGCCACGCGGCTGCGGAGCCGTAGGTATGCAGAAGTTGGATATATGCGAGGATATCGTCGTAGAACGGTACGCGCCGGTGGTAGAGGTTCCAGCTGACAAACTCAATGAGATAAAAAAGATCCATCCCAGCCCAAAACCAAAAGACTTTTTTGCGTTTCAGTTTCATCGCACTCCTTGCGAAAAAAACAGGCCCTAAAAAGGGCCTGATTATCATGGCTAATAATTACGCGTTTTTCAGCACTTCGCTGACAATCTCCACCGCTTCTTTCTCAATCTGCTGACGGTGCTCAGCGCCAAGGAAGCTTTCACAGTAAATTTTGTAAGCGTCTTCAGTACCTGACGGACGCGCGGCAAACCAGCCGTTCTCGGTCATCACCTTCAGACCGCCAATTGCCGCACCGTTGCCCGGAGCCGCAGTCAGGCGCGCGGTGATCGGGTCACCCGCCAGCGTGCTGGCGCTTACCATTTCCGGAGAGAGCTTAGACAGCGCTGCTTTCTGTGCAGAGGTCGCAGAAGCCTGCAGACGGTTGTAGCTTGGCGCACCGAAGCGCTCCGCCAGTTCATCATAGTGCTGCTGCGGGTTTTTCCCGGTCACCGCGGTGATTTCTGCCGCCAGCAGGCACATGATGATGCCGTCTTTATCGGTAGACCATGGCGTACCATCGAAGCGCAGGAACGAAGCGCCCGCGCTCTCTTCGCCGCCGAAGCCGAAGCTACCGTCGAACAGACCATCAACGAACCATTTAAAACCAACCGGTACTTCCACCAGCTTGCGGCCCAAATCATTCACTACGCGGTCGATCATTGCGGAGGAGACCAGAGTCTTACCGACAGCAACATCTTTGCCCCACTGCGGGCGATGCTGGAACAGGTAGTTAATCGCCACTGCCAGGTAGTGGTTCGGGTTCATTAACCCGGCTGGCGTCACGATACCGTGACGGTCGTAATCCGGGTCGTTAGCGAAGGCCAGGTCGAACTTATCACGCAGCGCCAGCAGGCCTGCCATTGCGCACTCGGAGGAGCAGTCCATACGGATCGCGCCGTCTTTATCGAGGTGCATAAAGCGGAAAGTCTGATCGACATTATCGTTAACGATAGTCAGGTTCAGCTTGTAGTACTCAGCAATGCGTTTCCAGTACTCAATACCGGAGCCGCCAAGCGGATCAACACCCAGCGTCAGTCCCGCTTTCTGGATAGCCGCCATATCGACGATATCCGCCAGCCCTTCGATAAACGGCTGCACCAAATCCTGCTCTTTCACATGACCTGAGGCCAGCGCCGCATCAAGAGAAATACGCTTCACGCCCTGCAGGCCAGCAGCCAGCAGTTCGTTAGCGCGATTTTCAACAACTTTAGTCACGTTGGTATCAGCCGGGCCACCGTTCGGCGGATTGTACTTAATACCACCGTCTTCCGGCGGGTTATGGGACGGAGTAATGACGATGCCGTCAGCCTGTGGGCCGCCTTTCTTGTTGTGCACCAGAATCGCATTAGAAATCGCCGGCGTCGGGGTGAAACCGTTATTTTCCTGAACGATGACATCAACACCGTTCGCCGCCAGCACTTCCAGTACGGAGATGAAAGCAGGTTCGGATAGCGCGTGGGTGTCCTTCCCGACATAGCATGGGCCGGTGATCCCGTTCTTTGCGCGGTCTTCAGCAATTGCCTGGGCAATCGCCAGAATATGCTGCTCGTTGAAGTTGTGGCGCGCCGCGCTGCCGCGGTGGCCGGAGGTGCCAAACTTCACCGCATGTTCCGCATTACCCACTTCTGGCTTCAGCACATAGTACTGGGCGGTCAGTTGGGCGACGTTAATCAAATCACTCTGTTGCGCAGGTTGACCTGCGCGCTTATCGATTGCCATTGCCTGATCCTTCTGGTGCAAAAGTTAAATGACTAGATCGTACCGCAAACCTTTTCGATCAATTCCGCAGGGAACTGCATTGACTGCATGATATGTTCAATCATGCTGCATTTGCGGCCGGTATTGGTATTTGTAATAACCCACCACGGCGTGCCCGGAACCTGCTTAGGTTTTGTCTGATTACCATTTTTCTGTAGCGTCCGCTCATCTTCAGCGAAATAGACGCGTGTGCGCCCATGCAGAGACTCGGTCGCCTCCGCAAAGCCTTTGCTGTCTAAGGAGTAGAGGGTAGTCAGAACCAGCATGAAACGGTTTACCGCGCGTTTTTGTTCGGCGTACTCATCAGATAGCAGCAGCTCGCGCATGGCGCGGACTTTATCCTTCAGAGGATTGGCGGGTTTCACTTCAACGACAGGCGTTGGCGCCGGAGCCGGAACGACTTTCGCTACCGGTGCGGCAGGCTGGGAAACGGCGGAAAACTTCAACATGCGCCGTAAAATGTCGGATGCACTCTCGCCAATATGCTTGGTGTGGCTGGCAATATAGCTATAGAGTTCATCATCAACTTCAATTGTTTTCATCTTAATCCAGTACGATATCTTTTCTGAATACAAGTTGTCGGGATTATAAGGACAAATCCCAACCGCGGATAGCGTCAAACCAGGATGGCGGTAAAACTCGGAAATCTTCCGGGTCTTGCAGCCGGATGGCAGAATGTCCAACATAATACCCTAACCCGACGGAGCGAAAAAAAGAACTTTGCCATGAAATTAAATAGCCGAGCGCAATCTGCACAGAATCCGCACAATAATCCCCCTATCGTCCTGGTCCATGGCCTTTTTGGCAGTCTGGATAACCTTGGGATCCTCGCCCGGGATCTGGTCGCTGACTACGATATTTTACAGGTCGATATGCGAAATCACGGTCTTTCCCCGCGCGCACCAGAGATGACCTATGCCGCGATGGCTCAGGATTTGATTGATACACTCAATGAATACCAAATAGAAAAAGCGACCTTTATTGGTCACTCAATGGGCGGCAAGGCGGTCATGGCGCTGAGCGCACTGGCCCCGGAGCGCATTGCGGGGCTGGTTGCGATTGACATTGCCCCTGTGGATTATCACGTTCGTCGCCATGATGAAATCTTCGCCGCCATCAATGCCGTGACCGACGCCCACGCGGCCACTCGCCAGCAGGCAGCGACGGTTATGCGGGAACACCTTCATGAAGAAGGCGTCATTCAGTTCCTGCTGAAATCCTTTGTGGACGGTCAGTGGCGGTTTAACGTACCGGTATTGTGGGAGCAATATGACAATATCGTCGGCTGGCAAACCATCCCCGCCTGGCCGCATCCGGCGCAGTTTATCCCCGGCGGTAACTCACCCTACGTAACCGATGCCTACCGTGAGGCTCTGCTGGCTCAATTCCCCCAGGCACGGGCTCACGTGATTGCCGGAGCCGGACATTGGGTACATGCAGAAAAACCAGAGGCCGTTTTACGGGCAATACGCCGTTATTTAACCTCCATAGCCGCGTAACTGGCTAAAATCTGCCCGACCGCGCGGCAGAATGCCCGTGGTCGTTGGCGCAGCCCCTCGCCTGATGTATTATGGCGGGCTATCTGCGTCGGCTATACCCGACAGCTTGTTTCCCCCGAAGTCACTCTGAATCATGGCAAAAGAACAAACGGACCGTACGACATTAGATTTGTTCGCAACCGAGCGTCGGCCGGGTAGACCGAAAACCAATCCGCTTTCACGCGACGAACAGCTGCGTATCAACAAACGCAATCAGCTCAAGCGCGATAAAGTTCGCGGTTTGAAGCGCGTTGAGCTGAAGCTCAATGCCGATGCGGTTGATGCGCTCAATGAGCTGGCCGAAGCCCGCAACATGAACCGCAGCGATCTGATTGAAGAGATGCTGATGAACCAACTGGCGGCCCTGCGCAGCCAGGATAAAGCCTAAAACCCTCAAAAAATAAGCTTTCATGTAGCAGAGTGTGCAGTCGGGCGTGATTGCTGTTTCCGCGCCCTTCTCAGTTCTGCTATCATTGCCCCTATCTGTGGGCATTTAAGTCCCTACCACATCATTAAGTTTCAAGAGGTTATTTTACTCATGGCAATCATCGGCATCTTTTTTGGCAGCGACACCGGCAACACCGAAAATATTGCAAAAATGATTCAAAAGCAGCTTGGTAAAGATGTTGCTGATGTTCGCGACATTGCCAAGAGCAGCAAAGAAGATCTGCAAGCTCACGATATTCTGCTGCTCGGCATTCCAACCTGGTACTACGGTGAAGCACAGTGTGACTGGGATGATTTCTTCCCGACGCTGGAAGAAGTCGATTTCAACGGCAAACTGGTCGCGCTGTTTGGCTGCGGCGATCAGGAAGACTACGCTGAATACTTCTGTGATGCGCTGGGTACCATTCGCGACATCATCGAACCGCGCGGCGCCACTATCGTTGGTCACTGGCCGACTGCTGGATATCATTTCGAAGCATCTAAAGGTCTGGCAGATGATGACCACTTCGTGGGTCTGGCCATCGACGAAGACCGTCAGCCAGAACTGACTAACGAACGCGTGGAAAAATGGGTAAAACAGATTTCTGAAGAGCTGCACCTCGAAGAAATCAAGAATGCCTGAGTCTAAACGGCGTTATCGTCAGATTTCGCCGAATTAATAGATAAAAGCAATCAAAGTTATAGCTACAAGTTTTTAACTTTTAATCACATATCTGTACAATGTCCTCTGATTTAACGAGGTCACGTGAAGCACTTTGTAGCCAGTGCCTCGTTTTTGACAGCATACAAGGCCCGATGCTTGCAGTTTTCATTTCACCATGGCAGTTCTATAATGAGACGCATTACATCGGGTGATTCTCTGTATTACTTCCGCTGATGGAAGTAGATCGTTTAGCAACAGGACAGATTCCGCATGACTGACAACAATACCGCATTAAAGAAGGCTGGCCTGAAAGTGACACTTCCGCGATTAAAAATCCTGGAAGTCCTGCAGGAACCGGATAACCATCATGTCAGTGCGGAAGACTTATATAAACGCCTGATTGATATGGGTGAAGAGATTGGCCTGGCCACCGTCTACCGCGTACTGAACCAGTTCGACGACGCCGGCATCGTCACCCGTCATAATTTCGAAGGTGGTAAATCCGTTTTCGAACTGACGCAGCAGCATCATCATGATCACCTGATTTGCCTCGATTGCGGCAAAGTGATCGAATTTAGCGATGACTCAATTGAAGCTCGTCAGCGTGAGATTGCCTCCCGACACGGTATTCGCCTCACCAACCACAGCCTGTACCTGTACGGTCACTGTGCAGAAGGCGATTGCCGCGAAGATGAACATGCCCACGACGCGGTGGAAAAGTAATTCCCCGTTGCGTAAGCAGCAAAAAGCCAACCGTCAGGTTGGCTTTTTTTATGGCTACGAAAAGTAAAAATCAGGGTTTCGTGTTGTTGCTACGAATCTCTTTCCAAATCTGGTCACAGCGCGACTGTACTGCCTGATCGTTACCGGTTTTACGCGCCTGGATACATTGCTGGTAATCCAGTACTCGCACGCTTTCCTGAGTTGCGAACTGCTGATGCTGCTTCTCTTGCTTCAGAACGTCTAATACGCTCTGGCAGGCTTCGACTTTATCCGGGTTACCCTCAGCTGTGTTAATACAGGCGCTGTAGGCATCTTTTAACTTTGAATCCTCTTTCGGCGCTGGCGACTGCGTGCAGGCAACCAGACCTGCCGCCATAATGGCGACAAGCAATAGCTTCTTCATAATCGACCTCGGGAAATTGCGGCAGGCTCATGCCCGCCGCACTGGCATCAGAAAATGGTGAATGGAGCAATAACCATGAACTTCACGTCGCGCTCATCCTGGAAGATGTTGCCGTAGCCGCCGCTCCAGCTTGGGATATCGGAGTGGTTGTCGTATTGAGTAAAGTGCAGTTTAAACAGCGTACCCTTCGCGCGTCCTTCCTGTACGGTGTACATCGCATCCAGGCTGTAGGCTGACTCTTCCAGACGTTTGTCAGGGTTGTAGTAAGCATCAGGAGAAGACATTTTTCCTGGTTTTGCATCCCATGCATAAACGTAGGACGCGCCGAAGGCCCAACCCGGCATATTCCAGTTCTTCATGTCATACATCGCACCGAAGAACACCGCTTTTTCACCGTTGGCGTTGAAGTCAGAGCGGTTATCCCACCAGACATCGAGACGACCGTTAGATGAGGCGTAAGTCGGCGTCATACGCTGCAGGAAGTAGCCCTGCTGACCATCAGCTTTAACCCAGGTTCCTTCCAGACGCAGGTCGAGAACATCGGCAACCTTATAGCCAAAGGTCAATGCCTGCAACCAGGCGGTACCATCATAAATATCGTTCGCCCCGCCGTTACTGACTTTATCGCGAGTACCGTAGAACTGGTAGCTGGTGGTTAGCGGCGTGCCTGCGACATCAAATTTGTAGCTGGCCTTAGCGAAATACTGGTCGATGTAACCCTGTGCCTGGCCAAATGCGGCTTCCAGCACGAAGTCATTTTTAAAATCATACTTGGCGCCAAGAGAGTGGAGATAATCAACCTTGGTTTTCTTATCGTTCTGGTAGAACTCGTCCATTTCGATGTGCCACGGTGCTTTATATTCGTTTGTCCACATATAGGAAAAACTCAGCGCGCCCGTATCACCATAATCAAAGTTGGCACCGGCTTCTGCGCCCTGATAGGTACCCGGCATAAAGCTCCAGTGCGGAGCCAGCAAGGTTTGACCGGTAGGCTGGATATAGCCAGCACGCGCCCAGGCTGGGCCGTATTTGAATTTGGCCGCCGCTTTGTACAGACTGATCCCGCTCTTATCGCCAGTATAATCTTCATCGTAAGCTTTATTGCGCGAGGAGAAAGCGATTTCGTTCGGGTGGCCGCTTTCACTGCTTTCGCCCATTTCGATGGCGGTAAAGGCGGCAACATCAATACCAAACATGTCGGCAGCATAGCCAGACTGGAAATCCAGGTTGGCGTTCCAGGTGGAATGAGAAAGGTTAGTTTTGTATTTGTCACCATCGGTCACATCTTTACGGTCACGCTCACGCTGCCAGTAATAGATGCCGCCGGTTAACGTTGAATCATCAATGAACCCTTCTGCTTTCGCATCCGGTACCATTGCAAAACCTGACAGTGCTGTCACACCGGCGATAGCCAGCGCCAGCGTACTACGTTTGCCACTAAACGTACGCATATGCATATCCTCTTTGACTTTTTAAAAACGCAGTTGCCAAGGGCAACTAGCGAAAAAAATAAAATAAAACTGCTTAAAAAGTGGAGCGGTAAAATCCGCATAACCACTGGGTATAGACTATTTTTCGTGACGCGAATTATCAATCTCTTTCGGTGACCAAAGATGAAGATTATGACAAAGCGCACATAATCTATGTCTTTTTGTTTCAGTCGTAGAAGTCATGCATTTTACGTGGAAGTGCTTGCTATATCAGAAAAAACAGGCGTAATGAAAGCGATTACATGTTTTTATAGTGGATGACCGAAGGGACAAATAGTCGTGATTATTACAATCTGTAAACAAGATTAATTCGCATCGCGAAAATATGGAGATTTAATCCCCTGATTCTGAAATAAAAAAAACGCCGCTGTTTGCGGCGTTCTCATTAATAGCAGATAACTACGCGCCGACTTTCGCCCAGGTATCACGCAGACCAACAGTGCGGTTAAACACCAAATTGGTTGCGGTTGCATAGCGGCTGTCGAGGCAGAAGTAACCTTCGCGCTCAAACTGATACGCTTTCTCTGCCTGCGCCTGCGCCAGGCTTGGTTCAGCAAAACCCTGCTTGATAATCAGCGATTCCGGGTTCATGACCGACAGGAAATCATCAGCAGCACCGGGATTTGGCACGCTGAACAGACGATCGTACAGACGAATCTCTACCGGCAGAGCATGTGCCGCGCTCACCCAGTGAATCACGCCCTTAACCTTGCGACCATCGGCCGGATCTTTGCTCAGGGTGTCAGCATCGTAGGTACAGAAGATAGTAGTGATATTACCTTCCACGTCCTTCTCTACGCGCTCGGCTTTGATAACGTAAGCATTACGCAGACGGACTTCTTTGCCCAGCACCAGACGCTTGTACTGCTTGTTCGCCTCTTCACGGAAATCCGCGCGATCGATCCAAATTTCGGCGCTGAATGGCACTTCACGGCTACCCATCTCCGGTTTGCTCGGATGATTCGGCATCGTTACCATTTCGCTGCCACCCTGCGGATAGTTTTCGATAACCAATTTAACCGGGTCGATAACGGCCATCGCGCGCGGAGCGTTTTCGTTCAAATCCTCACGAATGCAGGATTCCAGTGAAGCGATTTCAATGGTGTTGTCTTGTTTGGTCACGCCGATGCGTTTGCAGAACTCACGGATGGATTCAGCGGTGTAACCGCGACGACGCAGACCGGAGATCGTCGGCATACGCGGATCATCCCAACCTTCAACGTGCTTCTCGGTCACCAGCTGATTCAGTTTGCGCTTGGACATCACGGTGTATTCGAGGTTAAGACGCGAGAATTCATACTGACGCGGATGCACGGGGATGCTGATGTTATCCAGCACCCAATCGTACAGACGGCGGTTATCCTGGAACTCAAGGGTGCACAGGGAATGAGTAATCCCTTCCAGCGCATCGCTAATGCAGTGGGTAAAGTCGTACATTGGGTAAATGCACCACTTGCTTCCGGTCTGATGGTGATCGGCAAACTTAATGCGGTACAACACCGGATCGCGCATGACGATAAACGGAGAAGCCATATCAATTTTTGCACGCAGACAGGCTTTACCTTCTTCAAAACCGCCGGTACGCATTTTTTCAAACAGCGCCAGGTTCTCTTCTACGCTGCGATCGCGATACGGGCTGTTTTTACCCGGCGCTTTCAGCGTGCCGCGATATTCGCGAATCTCTTCCGCCGACAGTTCATCAACATAGGCAAGGCCTTTGTTGATCAGCTCAACCGCATACTGATGCAGCTGATCGAAATAGTCAGACGAGTAGCAAACGTCCCCGGACCAGTGGAAACCTAACCACTGCACGTCGTTTTTAATCGACTCAACGTACTCGATATCTTCCTTCACCGGGTTGGTGTCATCGAAACGCAGGTTGCATTGACCCTGGTAATCCTGGGCGATACCAAAATTCAGACAAATAGACTTCGCATGGCCAATGTGCAGATAACCATTCGGTTCCGGTGGAAAACGGGTATGAACAGTGGTGTGCTTACCAGTAGCCAGATCTTCATCGATTATCTGACGAATAAAGTTAGTCGGGCGGGCTTCTGCCTCACTCATCGCGGGTTCCTCAAAGCGTAAACAACGTATAACGGCGTATGATCTTATAAGCCGAAGAGGCTGACAACCTTTAGTTACGCAAAATACGTATCAAACGGAAATATTGAGGTTATTTGCGGTAAAAAAAAGCGGCGCAGATTTCGCTGCGCCGCTTGAGGCATAAACTCTACTCAGGAGCCTTACTTGCCTTTAATTTCGTACAGCGGTGTCTGACCTGCTACAACCTTACCGGTTGCCTGAATAACCAGCGCGCTGTAGTCGTCGCTGTTGCTGCACACCACCGGGCTAATCATGGAACGCGCATTAGCATTCAGGAATTCAAGATCCAGTTCCAGAATCGGCTGGCCTGCTTTCACTTCAGCCCCCTCTTCCACCAGACGTTTAAAACCCTGACCGTTAAGCGCGACGGTATCAATACCCATGTGGACAACAATTTCCGCGCCATTTTCAGTTTCCAGGCAGAACGCATGGTTGGTGTTAAAGATCTTCACCACCGTGCCTGCAGCCGGAGCAACAACAATCTTGTCCGTCGGTTTCACCGCCACGCCGTCGCCGACGGCTTTGCTGGCAAACGCTTCGTCCGGAACCTGCTCCAGAGCCACAATGTCACCGGTAATTGGCGAAACCAGCGCTTCCACGGTTTTTGCATTCGCCACGGCCTGTGGTTTAGCAACTGATGCAACAGGTGCGCTATGAGCAGAAGAGGCAGACGTCGCCGCAACCGGGCCACGCGCAACCACTTTCTTCATTTCATCACCAACGGATTCAGCTTTCGCACCCACGATAACCTGAATGGTCTGTTTGTTCAGTTTAACCACACCCGAAGCGCCCAGGCGTTTACAGGCCGCATCGTTAACCAGTGCAGAGTCTGCAACGGTCAGACGCAGACGAGTAATACACGCATCAATCGCTTTCAGGTTATCCGTACCGCCAACCGCAGCAATGTAGTTGGTCGCCAGTTGAGTCAAGCCTTCTTCGGTATTGCTGTTTGCTTCTTCAGTCACCACGTCATCGGTTTTATCTTCACGACCCGGCGTTTTCAGGTTGAACATACGGATAACCGCACTGAACAGCAGGAAGTAAATGACGAAGAACACCACGCCCATAACAATCAGCATCCAGACGTTTTTACTGGCTGCTGGCAGGCTGTACATCAGAACATAGTCGATAGCACCTGCGGAGAAGGAGAAGCCCGCGTGGATGCCCAGCGCTGTCGCAACGAACAGGCTGATACCGGTCAGGATGGCGTGCAGGAGATACAGCAACGGCGCCAGGAACATGAACAGGAATTCCAGCGGCTCGGTGACACCGGTCAGGAATGCGGTAATTGCGACAGACAGCAGCATACCGCCGACCATTGGACGACGCTCTTTAGGGGCCGCGAAGTACATCGCCAGCGCAGCACCCGGCAGACCGAACATCATGATCGGGAAGAAGCCGGACATGAACATCCCCGCCGTGCCGTCACCCGCGTAGAAGCGGTTGATGTCGCCGTGGAATACCGCACCTGCGGCGTTAGTGAATTCACCAATCTGGAACCAGGCAATGGTGTTCAGAACCTGATGCAGACCGGTTGGGATCAGCAGACGGTTGATGAAACCGAAGATACCAGAACCCAGCGCACCAGCGCCGACGATCCATTCTCCGCCTGCATGAATGGCGTTCTGCACCGGCGGCCATACATAACCGAAGATAGCCGCCAGCACCAGACAGAAGAAGCCGGTAGCGATTGGTACAAAGCGTTTGCCACCAAAGAAGCTCAGGAAGTCAGGCAGTTTGATGCCAGACCAGCGGTTGTAAGTCGCACCCGCCACCAGACCAGTAATAATACCCGCCAGGACACCCATGTTAATAGCAGGGTTAATGGTGACCATCGCTTTGGTCAGGACGAAGTAACCTACTGCACCGGCCAGCGCTGCTGCACCCGCGCTGTCTTTAGACCAGCTGGAGGCAACACCGATAGCAAAAATCAGCGCCAGGTTATCAAAGATTGACCCGCCCGCCTGTGCAATGAACGGTATGTTAAGCAGATCGGGCTGACCGAATCGCAGCAGCAGCGCGGCGACTGGCAGCACTGCAATAGGGAGTTGTAACGCCCTACCGAGTCGCTGAAAAAAACCTAAAATATTCATCTTATTCCCCCTATGAGACCCCGATAAGGCTCATTCAAAGCCACTTTATTATTGTGTAACTTGGTTAAATTTTTAACTTACCTGCAAAGTGTCTGAAAAATTAATTCGTCTCGCAAATTAAATGGGCATTTTTTGTGACAATAGTCACCAAATATCGTATTCACCCCCGCCTTTTACTGGCTAACAACGAAAACTTATTTTATCATTCAAAAAATCAACGCGGATTGACCCCAGCCGACGCAGTTACTGCAATACTCTTAATAGTATGCTGGCGCCAATCCGCCTGGTTCTAATTTAACTATAGAGGTGAACAATGAGACTGATCCCCCTGGTAACAGCTGAGCAAGTCGGTAAATGGGCTGCCCGCCACATCGTTAATCGCATCAATGCGTTCAATCCTACGGCGGATCGTCCGTTTGTACTGGGTCTGCCAACCGGCGGCACCCCGCTGACGGCTTACAAAGCGCTGGTTGAGATGCACAAAGCAGGCCAGGTCAGCTTTAAGCATGTCGTCACTTTTAACATGGATGAGTATGTTGGTCTGCCGAAAGAGCATCCGGAAAGCTATCATAGCTTTATGCACCGCAACTTCTTTGATCACGTTGATATTCTGGCAGAAAACATTAACCTGCTGAATGGTAATGCGCCTGATATCGATGCTGAATGCCGTCGTTATGAAGAAAAAATTCGTTCTTACGGCAAAATCAACCTGTTCATGGGCGGCGTGGGTAACGATGGTCATATCGCTTTTAACGAACCGGCCTCTTCCCTGGCGTCTCGTACCCGTATTAAAACCCTGACCCACGATACCCGTATAGCAAACTCCCGCTTCTTCGACGGCGATGTCGATCAGGTGCCTAAATACGCGCTAACCGTTGGCGTAGGTACTCTGCTCGATGCAGAAGAAGTGATGATTCTGGTGTTGGGGGGTCAGAAAGCGCTGGCGCTGCAGGCAGCGGTTGAAGGCAACGTTAACCATATGTGGACCATTACCTGTCTGCAACTACACCCGAAAGCGGTTGTGGTCTGCGACGAGCCGTCTACGATGGAACTGAAAGTTAAGACCTTGAAATATTTCAACGAATTAGAAGCTGAAAACATCAAAGGTCTGTAATGTAGTCTCGTCCCGCGGCCGCCCCCGCGGGACAACCATTTTTGACAACCGGGGGTCGTAATGTATGCATTAACCCAAGGCCGGATTTATACCGGTCATGAAATTCTGGATGACCATGCGATCGTTATCGCCAATGGCCTTATCGAACGTATCTGTCCGCTGACTGATTTACCCACCGGGATTGAACAACGCTCGGTTGATGGCGCCATTCTTGCTCCCGGTTTTATCGACGTACAGCTGAACGGCTGCGGCGGCGTGCAGTTTAACGACACACCCGATGCCGTCACCGTTGAAACGCTGGAAATTATGCAGGAGGCTAACCAGCGCTCCGGCTGCACCAGCTACTTACCCACGCTCATTACAGCCAGCGATGACCTGATGAAACAGGGCGTACGCGTAATGCGCGAATATCTGCAAAAGTATCCGAACCAGGCTCTGGGCCTGCATCTCGAAGGTCCGTGGCTGAACATTGTTAAGAAAGGCACGCATAACCCAGACTACGTGCGTAAACCTGATGCCGCGCTGGTCGACTTTCTGTGCGAAAACGCAGATGTGATTACCAAACTCACGCTCGCCCCAGAGCGGGTTGAGCCAGAAGTGATCCGCAAGCTGGTCGCTGCAGGTATTATCGTTTCCGCGGGTCATTCCAACGCCACGCTGAAAGAAGCGAAAATCGGCTTCCGTTCTGGCATTACTTTCGCCACCCATCTGTTTAACGCGATGCCTTATATTACCGGCCGCGAGCCGGGTCTGGCGGGCGCGATTTTCGATGAACCGGATATTTACTGCGGCATTATCGTAGATGGTCTACATGTCGATTACGCCAACGTCCGTCTCGCTAAGCGCCTGAAAGGCGACAAACTGTGCCTCGTGACCGACGCAACAGCGCCGGCAGGTGCCAATATTGAACAGTTCATTTTTGCTGGTAAAACAATATACTACCGGAATGGATTGTGCGTGGATGAAAACGGCACCCTCAGCGGTTCTTCGCTGACCATGATTGAAGGGGTACGTAACCTCGTCGAACATTGCGGCATAGCGCTGGACGAAGTGTTGCGTATGGCAACCCTCTATCCTGCTCGCGCGATTGGCGTGGACAAACAATTAGGCAGCATTGCTCCGGGGATGGTCGCTAACCTGACCGCATTCACCCGCGATTATAAAATCACCAAGACCATCGTTAATGGTAACGAGGTCGTCACTGAGTAAGTAAAAGTATGACAGCAGGCGGACAGGCTCAAATTGGTAACGTCGATCTCGTAAAACAGCTGAACAGCGCGGCCGTCTATCGGTTGATTGATCAGCACGGCCCAATCTCGCGTATTCAGATTGCGGAACAAAGCCAGCTTGCCCCTGCCAGCGTAACCAAAATTACGCGTCAACTGATTGAACGCGGCCTGATCAAAGAAGTCGATCAGCAGGCCTCCACCGGGGGCCGCCGCGCGATCTCGATTATTGCCGAAACCCGCAATTTCCACGCAATTGGCGTGCGCCTTGGCCGCTATGACGCCACCCTGACGCTGTATGATTTAAGCAGCAAAACCCTCGAAGAAGAGCACTACCCACTTCCGGAAAGAACCCAGGAAACTCTGGAGCATGCGCTGCTGAATATCATCGCCTCCTTTATGGAAGGCTGCCAGCGTAAAATCCGTGAGCTGATTGCTATCTCGGTCATTCTACCGGGCCTGGTTGACCCTGAAAGTGGCGTTATTCGCTATATGCCCCATATTCAGGTTGAAAACTGGGGGTTAGTTGAGGCGCTGGAAGCACGTTTTAAACTAACCTGCTTCGTTGGTCATGATATCCGAAGTCTCGCGCTGGCAGAGCACTATTTTGGTGCCAGTCATGATTGCGAGGACTCCATTTTAGTGCGAGTACACCGCGGGACCGGTGCGGGAATTATTTCCAATGGTCGTACCTTTATCGGCCGCAATGGCAACGTTGGTGAAATCGGACATATCCAAGTCGATCCGCTGGGCGAGCGCTGCCACTGCGGTAACTTTGGCTGTCTGGAAACTATTGCTGCCAATGCAGCCATCGAGCATCGCGTTCGTCATTTACTGGAACAGGGCTATCAGAGCAAAATTTCAATAGATGACTGCACCATTAAAACTATCTGTAAAGCGGCGAATAAAGGTGATGCGCTGGCCTGTGAAGTTATCGAACATGTCGGTCGCCATCTGGGTAAAACCATCGCCATTGCGATTAACCTGTTTAATCCGCAAAAAGTGGTCATTGCCGGTGAAATCGTCGAAGCGGAAAAAGTCCTGCTGCCAGCGATTGAAAGCTGCATCAATAATCAGGCGCTAAAGGCATTTCGTAAAAATCTGCCAGTGGTGCGATCCACTCTCGATCATCGCTCAGCGATCGGCGCTTTTGCTCTGGTCAAGCGCGCGATGCTCAATGGGATCCTGCTCCAGCATTTGCTGGAAAGTTAAAGCCGCTTTATAGTTTCGCCTTTCTCCAACGATGTCGGACTGTCCATGACCATTCAAAACGTAATTTGTGATATTGACGGCGTGCTGATGCACGACAATGTGGCTGTGCCGGGCGCCGCTGAATTTATCAAGCGCATTCTCGAAAAAGAGATGCCGCTGGTGATGCTGACCAACTACCCTTCACAAACCGGTCAGGATCTGGCGAACCGCTTTGCGACTGCGGGAATTGATGTACCCGATACCGCCTTTTATACCTCAGCCATGGCTACGGCGGATTTTCTGCGTCGCCAGGAAGGCAAGAAAGCCTACGTGGTGGGTGAAGGCGCGCTGATCCATGAACTGTATAAAGCCGGCTTTACCATCACCGACGTCAACCCTGACTTCGTTATCGTCGGCGAAACCCGATCCTTTAACTGGGAGATGATGCATAAAGCCGCTTTTTTTGTCGCTAACGGTGCGCGCTTTATCGCCACCAACCCGGATACTCACGGTCGCGGCTATTATCCTGCCTGCGGTGCGCTGTGCGCCGGCATCGAGAAAATCTCAGGCCGTCAGCCGTTCTATGTCGGCAAACCCAGCCCGTGGATTATCCGTTCAGCGCTAAACAAAATGCAGGCGCACTCTGAGCAAACAGTCATCGTCGGCGATAACTTGCGCACGGATATTCTGGCAGGCTTTCAGGCGGGCCTGGAAACCATTCTGGTGCTTTCTGGGATCGCCACGCTCGACGATATCGACAGCATGCCATTCCGACCGTCATGGATTTACCCCTCCGTCGCAGAAATTGATATTTTCTGATCAAAACCACGTCCCCGGGCGTGGTTCTTCATTTCTAAGCGACAAAAAAAACACCTTCCTCTAATAAAAATGCATTATTACTAAACATTCATCAATAAAATCGCTCAAAACATAATCTTTTTTCATTATTCAGCAATAGTAGTTGCATTATTTCTTTTCTCGACCGTAAACCCCTTGCGCGCCCCGCTCCTTTGCGGCATTTTCTTAAGCATGCACTGAGGCTTCGCAATAAGACGCAGCCTGCACAACATCAAACAAGACAGGGTAACGGAGAAGGCTATGTGTTCAATTTTTGGCGTACTGGATATTAAAACTGACGCGGTCGAACTGCGTAAAAAGGCACTGGAACTTTCCCGCCTGATGCGCCACCGCGGTCCGGACTGGTCCGGTGTTTACGCATGCGATAAAGCCATTCTGGCGCATGAGCGTCTGTCTATCGTTGATGTTAACGCTGGTGCGCAGCCGCTATACAATGCCCAAAAAACTCACGCTCTGGCCGTCAATGGTGAAATCTACAACCACCAGGCGCTGCGCGCAGAATACGGCGATCGCTATGAATTCCAGACCGGTTCAGACTGTGAAGTCATCCTGGCGCTGTATCAGGAAAAAGGGCCGGACTTCCTGGACGACCTGCAGGGGATGTTTGCATTCGCCCTGTATGACAGCGAACAAGACGCGTATCTGATTGGCCGCGACCATATCGGGATCATCCCGCTGTATATGGGTCATGACGAGCACGGCAACTTCTACGTCGCTTCAGAAATGAAAGCACTGGTTCCGGTCTGCCGCACCATTAAAGAGTTCCCAGCGGGCAGTTACCTGTGGAGCAAAGATGGCGAAATCCGCCAGTATTATCAGCGTGACTGGTTCGATTATGACGCGGTCAAAGACAACGTTACTGATAAAAATGAACTGCGTCAGGCGCTGGAAGAATCGGTAAAAAGCCACCTGATGTCCGATGTTCCTTACGGTGTACTGCTGTCCGGCGGCCTTGATTCATCCGTTATTTCCGCTATCACCAAAAAATATGCTGCTCGCCGCGTTGAAGATCAGGAAAAATCAGAAGCCTGGTGGCCGCAGCTTCACTCCTTCGCCGTGGGCCTGGAAGGCGCACCTGACCTGAAAGCTGCGCAGGAAGTCGCTAACCATCTGGGTACTGTGCATCACGAGATCCACTTTACCGTACAGGAAGGTTTAGACGCGATTCGCGATGTTATCTATCACATCGAAACCTACGATGTGACCACCATTCGCGCTTCAACACCAATGTATCTGATGTCACGTAAAATCAAAGCGATGGGCATCAAGATGGTACTGTCCGGCGAAGGTTCTGATGAAGTGTTTGGCGGCTACCTCTATTTCCATAAAGCACCAAACGCCAAAGAATTGCATGAAGAGACCGTGCGTAAGCTGCAGGCGCTGCATATGTTTGACTGCGCCCGCGCCAACAAAGCGATGTCAGCCTGGGGCGTTGAAGCACGCGTACCGTTCCTGGATAAGAAGTTCCTCGACGTGGCAATGCGCATTAACCCGCAGGATAAAATGTGCGGCAACGGCAAAATGGAAAAACATGTTCTGCGTGAATGTTTTGAATCCTACCTGCCGGCAAGCGTCGCCTGGCGCCAGAAAGAGCAGTTTTCTGACGGTGTAGGTTACAGCTGGATCGATACGCTCAAAGAAGTCGCGGCAGAACAGATTTCCGATCAGCAGCTGGAAACGGCCAGCTTCCGTTTCCCGTACAACACCCCATCGTCAAAAGAAGCGTATCTGTATCGTGAGATCTTTGAAGAATTATTCCCGGTACCCAGCGCTGCGGAATGTGTCCCCGGTGGCCCGTCCGTTGCCTGTTCTTCAGCGAAAGCAATTGAGTGGGATGAGTCGTTCAAAACGATGAACGATCCATCAGGACGCGCAGTCGGCGTGCACCAGTCGGCTTACTAAATAACCATCAATATCTAAAACGGATCCTACGGGGTCCGTTTTTTTATGCCTTATGCAAATCATTAAAAACGATAAATAACCAATAATTGCCGATTATTACACCACGCTGTTCGCAACCTAACCAAACAGTCGTTTTCAGCCCATTTTCGATGAAAAAGGGGTTGACGCTTTAAGGCTCAATACGCATAATGCGCCCCGCAACGCCGATAAGGTAACGCGAAAAAAAGATGGCTACGTAGCTCAGCTGGTTAGAGCACATCACTCATAATGATGGGGTCACAGGTTCAAATCCCGTCGTAGCCACCATATTTTGCGGGAGTGGCGAAATTGGTAGACGCACCAGATTTAGGTTCTGGCGCCGCAAGGTGTGCGAGTTCAAGTCTCGCCTCCCGCACCATTTACTCTTTCGCGTTGCAAGTAAAAGTTTTTTGTTGGGGTATCGCCAAGCGGTAAGGCACCGGTTTTTGATACCGGCATTCCCTGGTTCGAATCCAGGTACCCCAGCCATATTTCTTCGATGTTTGCGGTTCACCGCGACGGTATTGGGGTATCGCCAAGCGGTAAGGCACCGGTTTTTGATACCGGCATTCCCTGGTTCGAATCCAGGTACCCCAGCCATCGAAGAATATGATAAGATTTTGGCTACGTAGCTCAGCTGGTTAGAGCACATCACTCATAATGATGGGGTCACAGGTTCGAATCCCGTCGTAGCCACCATACAAGGACTTATTGATTTAGTTCGATAAATCCAAAAAAATTGTTGGGGTATCGCCAAGCGGTAAGGCTCTGGTTTCTGATACCAGCATTCCGAGGTTCGAATCCTCGTACCCCAGCCAATTTAAAAAGTCGCTCACATAGTGGGCGCACCCGTTGGGGTATCGCCAAGCGGTAAGGCTCTGGTTTCTGATACCAGCATTCCGAGGTTCGAATCCTCGTACCCCAGCCACTTAATAGCAAAAAGCTCGCTTCGGCGGGCTTTTTGCTTTCTGGCGTTTACATCACACACATCATTTCGTCGCCCGGCTCAGCACAAGCCGGGAACGTCTTGTTTATAACCCCAACGCGTACTTCAGTGCCTGTCGCTTCAGGACACCAGCTCGCCCGGCAGCCATCAGGCCGATATTTCGCAGCATACGGACTGGTGCCAGATCGTTGCTGAACCCGGCATAAAACAGATCCATCCCCGTTTGCATAGTCAGGTTATCTGCTCTGCGCCGGGCCTGGTAGCGCTTGAGTACAGGCAGACTGGCCCACTCTTCACCGCGCTCGCGCGCCCGGGAAAGAATATCCAGCAGCGCATCGACATCACGATAACCTAAGTTCACCCCCTGCCCGGCTAGCGGATGAATAGTGTGCGCGGCGTCGCCCACCAACGCCAATCCCGGCTTAACGTATTGCAGCGCATGGCGACGGGTCAGCGGGAATGCACCCGCGCTTAGCGGTGTAACCTCACCCAGACGGGACGGGAAATGGCGGGCAATTTCTTGCTGCAGCTGAGCCATATTCATTCCCTGCAGTTGGCGGATCCGCGCGGGCGTGTCGTACCACACGAGTGAAGCCCAATGGTCGAACAGCGGTAAAAATGCGCGCGGTCCCGTTGGAGTGAACTGCTGCCAGGTACTATCACCGGGATCGTCCACGCACTGCACGCTTATCAACATGCAGGATTGCTGATACTGCCACGCCTGGACGCCGATTCCCGCCAGTTGCCGTACCTGCGAGTTAGCGCCATCCGCCCCAATCACCAGAAGCGCATCGTACTGATTATCATCAGTCAACGTTAGTGAAGCATGTGCTTCTGCGTGGCACATTTCCTTCAATGACGCTCCCACATGAAGAGAGACTTGCGCATGGGCTTCCAGCGCCTGCCATAAAGCAAGCTGGAGGACGTTATTTTCCACCATGTAGCCCAGCTCAGGCAGCTCCAGTTCTGCCGCATTAAAGGCAACATGGGCACTTTCCCACTCCCAGGTCTCCAGTTGACGATAAGCATGGACGCGCATCGCCCGAACTGAATCCCAGACACCCAGACTTTTCAGTAGCCCTACGGATGAAGCGCTGATTGCCGAAATACGCACATCTGGAACCGAGGTCGCATCAAAAGTTGGCGGCGCATTTTTTTCAATCACCGTCACCGTAAAGCCGCGCTGTGCTAGCCCCAATGCCAGGGCGCCGCCAACCATTCCGCCGCCGACGATAACGACATCTGTTGCATGAATTGTCATGGCTATTATCCTTAAACTCGAATCCCTTGAGTTTACCGGATTTTTATTCACCTTGTGGTGATTACGGTCGTACTGGTCAGGGCGCGGTCAAAGCATTACAATACGCGCCCTGCAATCCTGGCTTTATATCCGTCACCCTTCACATTGCAGAGCAACATCCGGTGAAGACGCTGACTTTGGGTATACCTAATTAAGCATGAGCAAGTCGATGACAAAAAAACTCCATATTAAAACCTGGGGCTGTCAGATGAACGAATACGATTCATCAAAGATGGCCGATCTGCTGGATGCCACGCACGGGTTTCAACTCACCGAAGTGGCAGAAGAAGCGGATGTGCTGCTGCTCAATACCTGCTCAATCCGTGAGAAGGCCCAGGAAAAAGTTTTCCATCAACTCGGTCGCTGGAAACTGCTGAAAGAGAAAAACCCCAACCTGATCATTGGCGTTGGCGGCTGTGTGGCTTCTCAGGAAGGCGATCATATTCGCCAGCGCGCTCACTATGTCGATATTATTTTCGGGCCGCAGACCCTGCACCGCCTGCCGGAAATGATCAACTCCGTACGCGGTAATCGCAGCCCGGTTGTCGATATCAGCTTCCCGGAAATCGAAAAATTCGATCGTCTACCGGAACCCCGTGCCGACGGGCCAAGCGCATTTGTTTCGATCATGGAAGGCTGCAACAAATATTGCACCTATTGCGTGGTGCCTTACACTCGCGGTGAAGAAGTCAGCCGCCCGAGCGACGATATTCTGTTTGAAATCGCGCAGCTCGCGGCTCAGGGCGTGCGTGAAGTTAACCTGCTCGGGCAGAACGTGAACGCCTGGCGCGGTGAAAACTACGATGGCACCCCTGGCAGCTTTGCCGATCTTCTGCGCCTGGTTGCGGCGATCGACGGTATTGACCGGATTCGTTTTACCACCAGCCATCCGATCGAATTCACCGATGACATTATTGAGGTTTATCGCGACACGCCGGAGCTGGTGAGCTTCCTGCATCTGCCGGTGCAGAGCGGTTCTGACCGTGTGCTGAATCTTATGGGGCGCACCCATACGGCTCTGGAATACAAAGCGATTATCCGCAAACTGCGCGCGGCACGTCCTGATATTCAGATTAGCTCCGACTTCATCGTCGGCTTCCCTGGTGAAACCACCCAGGATTTCGAGCAGACCATGAAGCTGATTGCGGATGTGAATTTCGATATGAGCTACAGCTTTATCTTCTCCGCGCGCCCGGGCACCCCGGCAGCCGATATGGTCGATGACGTACCGGAAGAAGATAAGAAGCAGCGCCTGTATATTCTGCAGGAGCGAATCAACCAGCAGGCAACGGCATGGAGCCGTCGTATGCTCGGCACCGTGCAGCGTATTCTGGTGGAGGGCACTTCACGTAAAAGCGTTATGGAGCTTTCCGGTCGTACCGAGAATAACCGCGTGGTCAACTTCGAAGGTTCACCTGAGATGATTGGCAAGTTTGTCGATGTCGAAATCACCGACGTCTGGACAAACTCCCTGCGCGGTAAAGTGGTACGTACCGAAGACGAAATGGGCCTGCGCATCGCAGAAACGCCGGAATCGGTGATTGCTCGTACCCGTAAAGAAAACGATCTTGGCGTCGGTATCTACCAGCCATAATCTGTTCAGGCCTGCCGACTCCGGCAGGCCTTGTATTTCCTCTCCTGAACCCAATATCTACAGCGATGCTTGCGCCATATTCCGATGACGTGAATAATTTCCTGACAGGCCGGCGAACGTTTACCTTCCGGCTACCTATGCATAAGAGGAACAGTTTGAACACAGACACTCGCGAAATCACCCTTGAGCCCGCTGATAATGCCCGTCTGCTGAGCCTTTGCGGCCCATTTGATGACAACATTAAACAGCTGGAACGCCGTCTCGGCATCGAGATTAATCGTCGTGACAACCACTTTAAAATAACCGGTCGCCCGATTTGCGTCACCGCTGCGGCGGATATCCTGCGCAGCCTGTATGTCGATACTGCACCGATGCGCGGCGAACTTCAGGATATTGAACCAGAACAAATTCACCTGGCGATCAAAGAAGCCCGCGTGCTGGAGCAAAGCGCCGAAAGCGTGCCGGACTTCGGCAAGGCCATCAATATCAAAACTAAGCGTGGCGTGATCAAACCGCGCACGCCGAATCAGGCGCAGTATATTGCCAATATTCTTGACCACGATATTACCTTCGGCGTTGGTCCTGCCGGGACCGGGAAAACCTACCTTGCAGTTGCTGCTGCGGTCGACGCGCTGGAGCGTCAGGATGTTCGTCGTATTCTGCTGACCCGTCCGGCCGTTGAAGCTGGTGAAAAGCTGGGCTTCCTGCCTGGCGACTTGAGTCAAAAAGTCGACCCGTATCTGCGCCCGCTGTACGACGCGCTGTTCGAGATGCTCGGTTTTGAGAAAGTCGAGAAGCTGATTGAGCGCAACGTGATTGAAGTCGCGCCGCTGGCCTATATGCGCGGTCGTACGCTGAACGATGCTTTTATCATCCTTGATGAGAGCCAGAACACCACCATCGAACAGATGAAGATGTTCCTGACCCGTATTGGTTTTAACTCCAAAGCGGTTATTACCGGCGACGTGACGCAGATTGACCTGCCGCGTAGCACCAAATCCGGCCTGCGCCACGCGATTGAAGTGCTGGCCGAAGTCGATGAGATTAGCTTCAACTTCTTCCATAGCGAGGACGTGGTGCGCCATCCGGTTGTCGCCCGCATCGTTAATGCCTATGAAGCGTGGGAAGAAGCGGACCAAAAACGTAAAGCAGAACAGGCCGCCGAGCGCAAACGCGAAGCCCAGGAGCAGGAACACAAATGAGTCAGGTTATTCTCGATTTACAGCTGGCTTGCGCAGATAACAGCGGTATGCCGGATGAGGCGCAGTTTCAACGCTGGGTCGATACCGTTATCCCGCAGTTCCAGGAAGAGTCGGAAGTCACGATCCGTCTGGTCGATGAAGCGGAAAGTCATGAGCTGAACATGACCTATCGCGGGAAGGACAAGCCGACTAACGTGCTGTCTTTCCCGTTCGAAGCCCCGCCGGGCATCGAATTACCACTGCTTGGCGATCTGGTCATCTGCCGTCAGGTCGTCGAGCAGGAAGCGAAAGAGCAAAACAAACCGCTGGAAGCGCACTGGGCGCATATGGTTGTCCACGGTAGTCTGCATCTTTTAGGCTACGACCATATCGTTGACGAAGAAGCGGAAGAGATGGAATCCCTCGAAACAGAGATAATGCTTGCTCTGGGCTATGAGGATCCGTACATTGCCGAGAAGGAATAACCTGCCGCCGGCTTTGCCGGCGACTGGCCGCTATGCCGGACGCTGAGTATACGCGTGACGAGCGACTATTTAACCAACATGAGAACCCATACGACGCCATGAGCGACGACAATTCACACAGTAGCGACACAGTAAACAGCAAAAAGGGATTCTTCTCCCTGTTACTCAGCCAGCTCTTTCACGGTGAACCCAAAAATCGTGACGAACTACTGGCGCTGATCCGTGATTCCGGGCAAAACGATCTTATCGACGAAGACACGCGCGATATGCTCGAAGGGGTAATGGATATCGCCGACCAACGCGTCCGCGACATCATGATCCCTCGCTCGCAGATGATTACCCTGAAACGCAACCAGACGCTGGACGAGTGCCTCGATGTCATCATCGAATCAGCCCACTCGCGTTTCCCGGTGATCAGCGAAGATAAAGATCACATTGAAGGGATTCTGATGGCCAAAGATCTGCTGCCGTTTATGCGCAGCGACTCGGAAGCCTTCAGCATGGAAAAAGTGTTGCGCCCGGCGGTTGTCGTGCCTGAAAGCAAGCGGGTTGACCGCATGCTGAAAGAGTTCCGCTCCCAGCGTTATCATATGGCTATCGTTATTGATGAGTTTGGTGGCGTCTCGGGTCTGGTGACCATTGAAGACATCCTTGAACTGATCGTCGGCGAGATCGAAGACGAATACGATGAAGAAGAAGATATCGATTTTCGTCAACTGAGCCGCCACACGTGGACGGTACGCGCGCTCGCCTCAATCGAAGACTTCAACGAAGCCTACGGAACCCACTTCAGCGACGAAGAGGTCGACACCATCGGCGGACTGGTGATGCAGGCATTTGGTCATCTGCCAGCCCGCGGCGAGTCTATCGAAATTGATGGTTACCAATTCAAGGTCGCAATGGCTGACAGCAGACGTATTATTCAGGTACATGTAAAACTTCCTGATGACGCGCCTCAGCCGAAGCTGGAAGACTAATCCAACGGGACGATTAACCTAAATGGTATTTGCCTCTCTTATTGAACGCCAGCGCGTACGCCTGCTGCTGGCGTTGTTATTCGGAGCCAGCGGAACGCTGGCTTTTTCACCTTATGATTTCTGGCCAGCGGCGATTATTTCGCTAATCGGTTTGCAAGGTTTAACCCTTAATCGTCGACCGGTGCAAAGCGCCGCTATTGGTTATTTCTGGGGGCTAGGCCTGTTTGGTTCCGGGATTAACTGGGTCTACGTCAGCATCGCCCAGTTCGGCGGGATGCCGGGGTCGGTCAACGTTTTGCTGGTTGTTCTGCTGGCGGCTTATCTGTCCCTTTATACCGGGTTATTCGCCGGTATTCTTTCGCGCCTGTGGCCGAAAACCAGTTGGATACGCGTGGCTGTCGCTGCACCGGTAGTGTGGCAAATTACCGAATTCCTGCGCGGTTGGGTATTAACCGGTTTCCCATGGCTGCAATTTGGCTACAGCCAGATTGACGGGCCGCTGAAAGGGTTGGCCCCTGTTATGGGCGTTGAGGCGATAAACTTCCTGCTGATGGTTGTCAGCGGCCTGCTAGTGCTGGCGCTTCTGCATCGTAGCTGGAAACCGCTGATCGCCGCCGTAGTGCTGTTCGCCCTGCCCTTCCCGCTGCGTTACATTCAGTGGTACCAGTTGCTACCGGAGCGAGCCACTCAGGTCTCGCTGGTACAAGGGGATATTCCTCAGGAGATAAAGTGGAATGAGGGCCACCTGGCCAGAACGCTGGAAACTTATCTGGATCTCACCCAGCCGCAAATGGGCAAATCTCAGCTCATCATCTGGCCGGAGTCGGCAATTCCGGATCTGGAAATTAACCAGCAGCGGTTCCTCAGCACGTTGGACGATCTACTACGGTCAAAAAACAGCTCACTGATCACCGGCATCGTCGATGCGCGTCTGAACGCGCAAAATCGCTACGATACCTACAACACCATTATTACCCTGGGCAAAGACAATCCTTACAGCTACGACTCGAAGAATCGCTACAACAAGAACCACCTGGTACCGTTTGGCGAGTTTGTGCCGCTGGAATCGATCCTGCGCCCGCTGGCTCCGTTCTTCGATCTGCCGATGTCCTCTTTCAGCCGTGGTCCTTACGTGCAGCCACAGCTTATCGCGCATAACATGCGTCTGACGGCGGCCATTTGCTATGAAATTATTCTTGGCGAACAGGTGCGCGATAACTTCCGCCCGGATACTGACTTCCTGCTGACCATCTCTAACGATGCGTGGTTCGGCAAATCAATCGGTCCGTGGCAGCACTTCCAGATGGCGCGGATGCGTGCGCTGGAGCTGGCCCGTCCGCTGCTGCGTAGCACAAATAATGGTATTACCGCCGTCATCGGTCCACGCGGTGAAATTCAGGAGATGATCCCGCAGTTCACCCGTGCCGTTCTGACCACTAAAGTCACGCCAACAACGGGCCTGACTCCGTACGCTCGCACAGGTAACTGGCCGCTATGGGCGCTGACTGCGTTATTTGGCTTCGGTGCGCTGTTGATAAGCCTGCGAGTCCGTAGGCAGTAACCTAAATGGGGGGAAGTCCCCCCATGTTCCATTATTCAACGTCAGGAAGACAGGCGACATTGCCAAAGTGAGGATGTCGAACGAGATCCCTCGGAGCAAGCGACTTGTCTCTATCCAACACCGTCAGCGCTTTTGCCCCCAACACATATATCTGCTTACCATCGACTGAAAACCGAACTTGCCTTGCGCGGCTGACAGGGTAAACCCCCACAACCTGGCTCGCATCCACGCTGAGCAGAACGATATATCCTTCCAACCCATAGGTCGATAGCGCGATATATCGACCATCCGGGCTTATCGCTTCAGCAGAATAGATACTTCGGCTGCACCATTGAGCCAGTCGTTTCGGCTGCTGCGATGCCCGGTCAATACGTGAAATCCCCAAGCTATCGGCAAAAATAACATCGCCGTTTTCCGGGCGAAAACCGACAACGGTCGTTGTCCCGTGAGCATCCCCTGCTGGGTAGTCCACCTTCTGCCGGGTATCGGTGTCAATGCGCTCAATATTGCGACTCACCATACCGAGGACCAATAGTGTTTTTTCATCCGGCGAGAGAATTGGCCTTATATTATGACCTCTGCCGTGACCTGACCCACCATAATCTTCCACGGGAATATCGCCAAGCAACTGATATGACGTCAGGTCAATGGCCGAAATGCTGTTGCTGGTGCGATTCATCACCCAGACGCGTTTGCCGTCGCGAGAGATCGCCATCGCGTCCGGGCTACGCCCCGTTGCGATAGTCTGAATGACTTCCCCCGTCGCAACCCGGATCACCGACAGTGAATCCGATTCAAACCCGGTCGCATAAAGCAGCGTTTCATCCAGACTAAGCTTCAGCGCTCTGACCCCCCGATCGCCACAATCGCTACAGCGCCCTTTGTAATTTGCAGCCCTTACCGTACCGGTAAACGTTCTCAGAACCTTACGTTGCTCGAGACTGTATACCGTGATGGTGTTTTTATCCTCAACCGCTGCGTATAGCGTCTTTCCATCCTTACTCAGCGCGATGTCATTGATGCCGGGTATCTCAGCCAGTGTCGTGCCACGGGCCTCTTCATTGCTTACCGGCTCTGGCAGCCTGACCATATACTTTTCGCGTTCATCGGCCAGAACCTGCCTCTTTTGCTGCCGCTCTTTCTCAACGCTGAGAGGATAAAATTCATTGCGCAGGCTCGCTCTGACCTCCAGGTCCGATTCATCAATCTGCTGCTGCGCAAGCCAGGTTCCCCCGAGTAACAAAACGCAGGCGGTACAGAAGAGCAATGTATTCAGAAGTAGCTTGTTACGCGACCCCATCTGAATCAGGACTATCGCAAAACCAATCACTGCTCCGGCGCACAGGCCGCCGACGTGGCTGGCATTATCAACCTCCTGCTGAGTACCGTACAAAAGTGTTAGCACGACCATGCCCAGCAGGGAATATAGCGTCCGGCGATCGTTTTCACTGCGCGTGCCTGGTTCCGCAAAAACCAGCGAGACTATTGATGCACCGGCCAGCCCCATAATGGCGCCGGACGCACCGATGCTGATAACCGCTTGCGGCGGTAAATAAAGAAAATGGAAAACAGTCTCACTACCCGCCCCGCGCTCACTGAGCGCATAGCTGGCGCTCACCAGCGAGCCAAAAGTACCAGATAATAAATACACCGCTACCAGGCGCCACCAGCCCAGTAATCTTTCTGCGCAAGCGCCGATGACCGCCAGAGCGAGCATATTCAAGAACAGATGAGAAAAAGAGCCATGGAGAAAAAGGCTGGAGACCAGGCGCCAGGCTTCACCAGTTAATGTCAGCGCCGCAACATTTGCGCCTAAGTGAATTAGTGTTGTGTTACCCACATCACCACCCACAGATGCCCGAGAAAAATAGCCAAACCAGACCACGTTCAGCGCAATAAGGATAAATGTGACATAAGGGATTTTAACGACAGATAAAATTGTCGATTTGATATGTTGTGAAGGCATTGCGATTTTCTTCCATGAAAAATATAAGCGGGGCTATTTTAACTTAGTTATTAACAAAGACCTATCTGAACATGATGATATTTTACTCACTTTCGCACTCTTCAACTGATTCTGGCACGTCAATTGCAAAATAAATCTTAGAGATGAATCACTTTCGTCTACTGGCAACACGTTCGCACCAACGCAGAGCAAGCGTGGCACGAAAACGGTGCAAAGAAGGATTTACGCCTCTTATTGGTGCGGTATGCTTCGCAAAAATCAACAATATAAGAGCAAAATATTTACATTAAGCCAAACTAAATGCTAACAAGCATATACAAATACTGCACACAAAGATGGCAGCAATAAAAAGCACACACATTCACAATGGGCATCAATAGCGTCAATGACGCTGAGGATAAGGAGTCGGATATGCAATTACGTAAACTCGCCGCAGCAATGCTGGCCATAGGTCTGACCGCCAGCGCGGCGCATGCAGAAGATGCTGCACCTGCCACCGGGCAGGGCACTCTGGATAAAATTGCCAAAAACGGCGTGATCGTCGTTGGCCACCGTGAATCCTCCGTTCCGTTTTCTTACTATGACAACAAGCAGCAAGTCGTCGGCTATTCTCAGGACTACTCCAATGCCATTGTTGATGCTATCAAGAAGAAACTGAACAAACCTGACCTGCAGGTAAAACTGATTCCGGTCACCTCGCAAAACCGTATCCCGCTGCTGCAAAACGGCACTTTTGATTTTGAATGCGGCTCCACGACTAACAACCTCGAACGGCAAAAACAAGCGGCCTTCTCCGACACGATCTTTGTTGTCGGTACGCGCCTGCTGGTGAAAAAAGGCGGTGCGATTAAAGACTTCGCGGACCTGAAGGATAAAGCCGTTGTTGTGACGTCGGGAACGACCTCAGAAATTCTGCTGCATAAGTTGAACGATGAGAAAAAAATGAATATGCGCATCATCAGTGCGAAAGACCATGGCGACTCTTTCCGCACCCTGGAAAGTGGTCGAGCAGTGGCCTTTATGATGGATGACGCGCTGCTGGCCGGTGAGCGAGCAAAAGCGAAGAAACCGGATAACTGGGAGATTGTAGGCACCGCTCAGTCTCAGGAAGCCTACGGCTGTATGCTACGTAAAGACGATCCGCAGTTCAAAACGCTGGTAGACGAAACCGTCGCACAGGCCCAGACCTCTGGCGAAGCGGCAAAATGGTTCGACAAATGGTTCAAAAACCCAATTCCGCCGAAGAACCTGAATATGAATTTCGAACTCTCTGAAGAGATGAAAGCGCTATTCAAATCACCAAACGACAAAGCTCTTAACTAATTAAAAAAACAAGGGGCGGGAAATCCTGCCCTCCCGATTGTTACTACAGCACGGACAGACTATACGGTGGCTGGTCGTTCCCCAGCCGCCGTGAATACCGCAACAAGCTGAGCAACAATCTTCGAGGGTAGCGCTGCTACCCTTTTTTTTCCAGGAGTCATTTATGTCAATAGACTGGAACTGGGGCATATTCCTGCAACAGGCCCCGTTCGGCAACACCACCTATTTAGGCTGGCTTTGGAGCGGTTTTCAGGTCACCGTCGCACTGTCGGTAACGGCCTGGATTATCGCCTTCTTCGTCGGTTCACTATTCGGTATTTTACGCACCGTTCCCAATCGCCTGTTATCAAGTATCGGTACCTGTTACGTTGAACTCTTCCGTAACGTCCCGCTTATTGTGCAATTCTTCACCTGGTATCTGGTGGTACCCGAACTACTGCCGGAAGACCTTGGCATGTGGTTTAAGTCCGAGCTGGATCCGAATATTCAGTTCTTTGTCTCTTCCATGTTGTGTCTAGGATTATTCACCGCCGCTCGCGTCTGTGAACAGGTCCGCTCCGGCATTCAGTCGCTGCCGCGTGGACAGAAAAACGCCGGGCTGGCGATGGGGCTGACGCTGCCGCAAACCTACCGCTATGTTCTGCTGCCTAACGCCTACCGCGTTATCGTGCCACCAATGACTTCTGAAATGATGAACCTGGTGAAGAACTCGGCCATTGCCTCCACCATCGGACTCGCCGATATGGCCGCGCAAGCGGGTAAGCTGCTGGATTACTCTGCTCATGCCTGGGAATCATTTACCGCGATCACCCTCGCCTACGTTTTCATCAACGCAATTATTATGCTGGTAATGTATGTGGTGGAACGTAAAGTTCGCCTGCCAGGCAATTTGGGGGGCAAATAATGTACGATTTTGACTGGAGTTCCATTGTTCCCTCCATGCCATACCTGTTGGCTGGCCTGGTTATCACGCTAAAAATCACCGTTATCGCGATTGTTATCGGGATTGTCTGGGGAACAATTCTGGCCGTTATGCGCCTGTCGAGCTTCCTCCCGCTAGCATGGTTTGCTAAAACCTATGTTAACGTTTTTCGCTCTATCCCGCTGGTAATGGTCCTGTTGTGGTTCTATCTGATTGTTCCCGGGTTCCTGCAAAACGTGCTGGGCCTGTCGCCGAAAACCGACATTCGCCTGATTTCAGCGATGATTGCGTTCTCCATGTTTGAAGCGGCGTACTATTCGGAAATTATTCGTGCCGGTATTCAGAGTATCTCACGCGGCCAGTCCAGCGCTGCGCTGGCACTGGGGATGACTCACTGGCAATCCATGAAACTGATTATTTTGCCGCAAGCATTTCGCGCCATGGTGCCACTGCTGCTTACCCAAGGTATCGTCCTGTTTCAGGATACCTCACTGGTCTATGTCCTGAGTCTGGCAGACTTCTTCCGCACCGCCTCTACTATCGGCGAGCGCGACGGAACCCAGGTTGAAATGGTCCTGTTCGCAGGGGCCGTATATTTTGTTATTAGTCTCAGCGCATCGCTGTTGGTCAGCTGGTTGAAGAAAAGGACTGTGTAATGATTACCCTGAAAAACGTTTCAAAATGGTATGGTCACTTTCAGGTGCTGACCGATTGCTCCACGGAAGTGAAAAAAGGCGAAGTTGTGGTCGTTTGCGGGCCATCGGGTTCGGGCAAATCAACGCTGATTAAAACCGTTAACGGTCTGGAACCCATTCAACAAGGTGAAATCATCGTTGACGGAACCAGAGTTAATGATAAAAAAACCAATCTGGCCAAACTTCGCTCGCGCGTTGGGATGGTGTTCCAGCACTTTGAACTGTTCCCACATCTGTCAATTATCGAAAATCTGACGCTGGCTCAGGTCAAGGTGCTTAATCGCGATAAAGCCGCTTCCCGCGCCAAAGGGTTAAAATTACTGGAGCGTGTAGGTCTCTCAGCTCATGCAGATAAATTTCCAGCCCAGCTTTCCGGCGGCCAGCAGCAGCGTGTGGCGATCGCCCGGGCGCTATGTATGGACCCTATTGCAATGCTGTTTGACGAACCCACTTCTGCGCTTGACCCGGAGATGATTAACGAAGTACTGGACGTCATGGTTGAACTGGCTAATGAAGGAATGACCATGATGGTGGTGACTCACGAGATGGGATTTGCCCGTAAAGTGGCCAACAGGGTGATCTTTATGGATGAAGGGAAAATTGTCGAAGATGCTGATAAAGAAGCCTTCTTCGCTAATCCTCAATCCGAACGAGCTAAAGATTTCCTCGCGAAAATTCTGCATTAAATTTCAGGCGTGTACGTAAAGTACACGCCCTCTCCCCCAGTCATATTCAATATGATTGAATATTAAAGTCAAAATAACCACATTCTATATATCAAATCTCATCTGCAATAATTCACAAACTGAAATAACCAATTCAAATAAAATTCAGGTTTTGCATCGTAGCCTGAATAACCTCGTGTAGCTAACATAGCGCAACTTTTTACAAAGACGCTGAGTATGTCGTTAAGTGATTTATTTTGGTGTTTTATAAAAAATAAAATTTTTAAAGAGTGAGCACCCAATTCGCCTTACTGACAAAATAGCTCCCGAGTCTGAGATAGACAAAACGGGGTATACTTACCAAATGAAACAAATGGACATTGCTTCATGGAAAAAAACCAAAAAAGACTACTCAACGCTATTTTGATTTATCTATTTCTGTCTGCATCCACCTTCGCGAATGTATCCACCAGCCATACCAACCAGACTGAGCAGGATAAAGCACGCCAAAGCGCATTAAAACCTGAGCAACAAGAATATCAGTCATCACGATCTGGTTCCTATAAACATAAATTAGTCTTTCCATCTGAAACAACGTGCCAATATATCAATAAGGTTGACATCATTTCCGAGGATGAAAAACTAACCCAGCGTCTATTAGGTGGCATTGCTATCCAGGCGGAACACCAATGCCTGGGCATTGCAGGTATACGCATACTCACTGCAACCTTACAAAACGAATTAATTACTCAGGGTTATATCACTTCGCTTATTGATGTTCCTTCACAATCTCTGAATAGCGGTATCCTAAAAATTACGCTCACCTATGGTCACATTGGTAACATCACATGGTCTGCGGACAATAAAGCAGCAACCAGCCTATGGAACTCTATGCCCTCTGCCAGCGGAGACATACTAAAGCTGACCGCTCTAGAACAAGGAATGGCTAACCTGCAGCGTACCCCAGGTTCATCAGCTCGAATGAAAATTGTTCCCGGACAAAAAAACGCTGAGAGTGATATTCAACTCGCGCGTAATTTGACAAAGAAATGGCAAGTCGGCGCCTGGCTGGATGACGCCGGAAGTCGCGCCAGCGGACGTTATCAGGGTGGTGGTGCACTTTATCTTTATGATTTAACCCCCCTGAATGACATTTTGTACTTCTCAGCCGGCGGTGACGTTGAATTCAATCAACATGATGATGGTAACCAGAATAGCAGCCTTTATTACTCCATCCCCTTCGGCTACTGGTCATTAAGTCTCTACGGCTCACAGAGTGAATATCTTCAACAGTTTAAGGGTAACTACTCGGTTACTGAATATAAAAGTAAAAACCGTTATGCCAGTGCAACGCTGTCGCGCCTGCTTTCACATACTCGGCAACAGAAAACAACGCTGGATGCCCGCATAGCAAAGAGCACATCGCACTACTATTTTGGCGGTAGTGAACTCAACGTAATGCGCAAGCAAAATCCGGTTTGGGAGCTAACCTTACGCCAGCAGCGTTACTTTGATAAAAAGATCGTCGATGCCAGCCTGGGCGTACAGCGTAGTTTGCCCTGGCTAAGTTCCACGCCCACTCCGGAGGAAAAAGCCGGGCTCTATAGCAAACTTTCACGCGTGGTCCATATGGATATCCAGGCCTTTATGAAATTTGACCTGACAGGCGATCGATTCAGCTACGCTCCGCATATCAGTGCCCAATTTAGTCCTGACATATTATCTACCGATAATAAATTCAATATTGGTAACCGTTGGACTGTACGTGGTTTCGATGGCGAGAATACCCTTTCTGGTAACCAGGGTTGGTACTGGAGCAACGATTTTATTTGGGACACTCCCCTCCCCGGCCAGCAGTTTTATTTAGGCCTGGATATTGGCCATATTATCGGCGAGGAACAATACAAAAAAGGGAAAGTCATATCAGGTGCAGTAAGCGGGCTCCGTGGAGAATTATTATCCACTCAGTATGATTTTTTCATTAGCACGCCGCTCATCAAACCCGATAGCTTTCATACCGATCCGTTTAATCTCGGCTTTTCATTAAAATGGAGATATTAGCACTGTTATTTATTTAAACCCATTGATAGTTAATTTCCTCATCCAATAATATTAAAAGGTATAAACTTAATGTTTAAATTCAAATTTTCTTACGTCATGCTGGCGGCAGCGCTTAGCTCAAGCTTTGTTTACGCCGACCCAACTACCTATACCCACTCTTCTGGCACTAAAGTCATTGATATTGAAAAACCCAATGCGGCCGGTGTCTCACATAACATGTATCGTGATTTTAATGTTGACAGCAAGGGCCTCATTCTCAACAACAGCGCTAACGATCTTAATCACGATTCGCTGGGTAACATTGCAAAGAACAACAATCTGACTGATGGTAACGCCTCCGTTATTCTTAATGAAGTTATCTCAAACAAATCCAGCGCATTGAACGGTTTTATTGAGGTTGCCGGGCAGAAAGCTGACGTCATCATCGCTAACCCAAACGGCATTAGCTGTTCAGGCTGTAGCTTTATCAACACCAATAAAGCGGTACTCACTACCGGCAAGGTTAATCTAAACGACAGTGGAGAAATCAGCAGTTATACCGTCACCGGAGGTGAGTTGACCATTGGGCAAAACGGAATGGATGCCACGAATAGTTATGCTGTTCTGCTCGCAGACGCTATAGCGATTAACGGCACAATTAATGCAAAAAACGCCATAGTCGGTGGTGGAAATTTTACATTTGATAATAGTACTGGCGCAATGACCTCTGCCGGGAAATCCGCCACGGTAATGCAAACATTGTTCCCTGAATACAGCGTCGACATCAGCAATCTCGGCGGTATCAAGGCGAACAGTATTAGTATGATAGGAAACAACTTAGGTTTCGGCGTGCGTAACAAAGGGGCAATCGTAGCGAACAGTAGCCTGGCAATGACCAGCAACGGTTTGCTAACCAACGAAGGTTCCATCACCAGTAATGGTATGATTACTCAAATTGCCTCTGCTGGTAATCTAAAAAATACGGGGAATATATCCACAAAAAATATGACGTTGTTGAATAGCTTGAGTTCGTTAACCAACGAAGGAGCTATTTCCAGTACTAAACAGTTGTTGGTCAGCGCATCGGGAAACATTGAAAATGCTGGAACGATCAAAAGCGAGACAACGCTAAACGTTACCACCGCCGGTAACCTGAAAACAACTTACGGTTCCAATTTGCTCTCCGACAACCAGTTGGTCGTAACCGCTCTTGGCAACATTGATAATGGCGGTTCCACTCGAGGAAAAAATACAATGATGACCTTCGGTGGCAACTCTCTTAAAGTAACTGGAAATATTTATGGTTATGACACCCTGCTCGTTCAGGCTATGAAAAGTAACGAGATGACCTCTGGAGAAATCACCAACTCAGGTACTATGTCAGGAAAAAATGTAACAATTCAGACAAAAGGTACTCTGGCGATAAATGCAGGTCACCTACTTGCCTCTGAGTCGTTAACTACCAATAGCTACTGGTTAAATAACGCCAAAGGTAATATTCGCGGTAATGACGCAACGATAAACTTAAATAACACGGTAACCAATAATACCGGTCATATCATTGGCGACACACTAAATATAACAACGAAACTGGATCTGCTTAATGAAGGTCTTATTCAATCTATGGGGGATTTGAATATTAACACTCAGGGTCGCGGTAATATCATCAACCGTAGCGTGATCTCAGCTGCTGGAACCATGACCCTGGATGCCACTAGGGTCATAAACGGTGGCTATAGCTGCGGTTGGTTCTATCTGAATACTTGTGGAAAAGGTACGCTAAGAGCTAATAAACTGATTCTGAACTCCACCCATCAATATGCCAACAATATGGGCGGAAATCAGTACTTCAAAGTAACCGAAGTCAACACCAAGTAATACGATTCATTAACTATATCTGCTGGCGTTTATCACGCCAGCATTTTTACCTATTCAACCGTATGTGCCGAAAATGACTATCTCCGTAGAGGAGATCCCACTCTGAACCTCTTAATTTGACTAAGATCACGATATACAAACACAGCTACCTTATCCTGCTACTTCTTTTCTTCTACATCGATGAACGCAATGGATAATGCTAACCTTGCTATTGGTATCGATCTCGGTACCACCAATAGTTTAATCGCCGTCTGGCAAAATGGTGCCGCACAGCTCATCCCAAATAAATTTGGTCAATACTTAACACCATCCGTAATTAGTCTTGATGATAACAATCAGATTCTGGTGGGAAAACCGGCAGTTTCACGTAGAACTTCTCACCCCGATAAAACAGCAGCATTATTTAAGCGGGCAATGGGTAGTAATACGAACTGGCAGCTCGGTGATGAGTCCTTTTCCGCACCAGAATTATCTTCGTTGGTATTGCGCTCATTAAAAGAGGACGCAGAAGAGTATCTACAGCAACCGATCTATGATGTCGTCATCTCTGTCCCCGCTTACTTTAGTGATGAGCAGCGCAAACATACGCGCCTGGCGGCTGAACTGGCGGGCCTGAACGCAGTTAGATTGATAAACGAACCGACCGCCGCAGCTATAGCCTACGGGCTACATACTCGCCAGAATACGCGTTCACTCATTTTCGACCTCGGCGGCGGCACCTTTGACGTCACCGTACTGGAATACGCTTTTCCTGTGATTGAGGTCCGTGCTTCTGCGGGTGATAACTATCTTGGCGGGGAAGACTTTACTCGATTGTTGCTGGAGGATGCACTCAAACGCTGGCAACTCGATCCGCTAGAAATCAGCCGTAACGCACGCTCTGCACTCTATAACGAGCTTGAAAGTACCAAGTGCAGTGGACTATTCCCGCTCAGTTGTACATGGCAACATCAGGAACGTTTGCTGGAAATCAGCTGGCACGAAGAGGAGCTGGAGACGCTATGGCTACCGCTGCTCAACCGCCTGCGCGCCCCTATTGAACAAGCGCTTAGAGACTCACTGCTGACGCCAGAACAAATCGACAGCCTGGTGCTGGTTGGTGGAGCGTCCCAGCACGCGCTAGTGCAACGCATCGCCGTGCGCCTGTTCGGTAAAATGCCGTATAAAAACTTCGATCCCAGCACGATTGTCGCCCTCGGCGCAGCCACGCAGGCAGCCTGTCGTCTGCGCCACGAAGATATTGACGAGGTAATCCTGACCGATGTTTGCCCCTATACCCTGGGCGTTGAGGTGTGTTCAAACGGCACTGACGGGGTGTTCTCGCCGATTATTGAGCGAAACACCACCGTGCCAGTATCAAAGGTCGAAACCTATTACACCCAACATCCGGAACAGAAATATATTGAAGTCAGCATCTACCAGGGCGAAAGCCATAAGGTGAAAAATAATATTCTGGTTGATGAGTTGTCTATTGAGCTGACTAAAACAGGGGGCATTCAGGCACTGGATATCCGCTTTAGCTACGATATCAATGGTCTTCTGGAAGTAGACGTTATTTTCCCCGATTCTGGTCAACGGGTATCAAAAGTCATTAACCGTAGCCCTCTACAGCTCAGTCAGGAGCAAATTGACACCAGTCGTGAACGCCTGGAAGCGTTAAAAATTTGCCCCAGAGACCTCTTGATCAATCGGACATTTAAAGCCCAGTTGGAAGAAAAATGGTCCAGAGCATTGAGCGACGAGCGGCAACGTATCGGCCATATCATCACCGAATTTGAAATCGCACTGCGGGAAAACGACGCGCAGGCCGCCGAGAATATTCGCCGGAAAACCTGTGCGGAGCTGGGTATCGTGCAACACCTCGATGTCCCCTGATTTAAGGCGTCTTATCTATATTATGCTGGAGCACACGCTCCAGCAGATTTATAGATCAGCCAAAAAGGTGCAAAATCCGACTCAGTGCCCCAGCGACCAGAAAAATGTAGAAAATCACTTTAATAACGCTGAATACATTGAACGGTTTCGCATTACTGCTGGCACTATCCAACTCATCATTGCCCTCCGCGTCAGCCTCATCAGAGGATGATATTTCTGCGCCCGATGGCATCAGGGCACCAATAATCAGCGCCTCAAAGGGACAAAGATCGTTCGCCATCTGTCTTTCAACCAACGGAAGGTAGTGCTTTGTTGCCAGCGTTTTCTGACGAACTAATAACTCAGCGACCTGGTACAGTGGCCAACGCGGATGCGAACAGTACTGTTTATCAATCTCCGGGAATTTATTTTGCAAAACACGCGTCACAAAACAACGGCTCAATGGCGATAATATCCCGCTATGCAGGGCTTCAGCCCACAGTAAACGCGTGCGGGCGCTGGTGCCGTGGAAGTAAGCCAACTCTTCACCCTCGCTATCCCGCTGCTCATGCCTTTCAACTGCCAGGACCACCAGCGGATAGTCGTCAGGGCGATTCTGGCGGCACCATTGCAGCAGCAGATTATCCATCTGCGTAGACGGCTCCTGTTTCCACAGGGCGCAAAGCCCAGGCAGCAGGCTGTCGCCTTCACCACAATAAACACGCTGAGCATATTCATAATATTGTGGACTAGTATTGTCCGGTTCATCCTCTCTCCACGCTTTTGCGACGGGAATCAGCTCCGGGATCCCCCATTGCAGCGAGCTGTACCAACGCAGCAAACGTCGCTGAAAATTAAGATCATCCGGTACAATCGTTACACCATGCTGATTGATAAAGTGGGAAAAAAACGAGGGATGATTGAAAAAAGATCCTTCCAGAGCAGCATAAAATGCGATGGTCTGATTTTGCACTTCAGCCGGTAGTGCCAATAGCCGCGAATAATCAAATAGATCGCCACGACGAAGGCTATGCAGAAAGTTATCCAGCGTTTCGTTATCAATCTCTTCGCCGCCGTCCTGACGCTCCCAGCCTAACCGCTCCGCCAGTAATCGTAGACAGGTATAAGAAACCGGCCAGGCTTCTTGTGCAATCGCGTACAGCGACCAGCGCAGTCTCTCCACTTGCTTAATAGAAAGCATATTGATCTGCTGGATAAAACGCTGCCAGGCTGCGGGTTGAAAGCGGCGTTCATCGCAGGCCAGCAAATCATGAAACGCCGCCAGCATATCGTTGACTTGCTGCGTATTCGCATCCAGCGCCACCACTGGCGCTGCGGGTTTTTTAGCTTCCTGCAAAGCGCTTTCATAAGCCTGACGCAGCGCTTTAAACCCCTGAGGATCGCTTTCCGGGTGAAACGACGGTAGCAGCGCCAGGTAGGCCTGACGAATAGCATCTGCATCGTTGGTATACTCGATACCAAGAACTTCCCAACATGTTTTCATAGATCGCTAACGTCCTTGAGCGTTTCCGGGCATTCGGGATAATCCACTAATAGCCGCCACGGCAGCGTGGCGTAAAAACTATCCTCTTGTGACACCAGGTCCCGAAACATGCGTTCACCCGCTTTGTCATACTCTTTGCGCGCTAAAAATATTTTCAGCGCCTTCAGATCATCCTCTTCTGGCGATTGCCAGTACAGTCGTCCCAGCGAGTAGGCGGCGTAATACTGCACCCAGCCGCTATAAAAATGCAGCGCCCGAAGATGCACCCGCGATTGCAGCCACAGACTCTCCTCTTGCGTTAACCATTTATTGAGTACACCCACTCGGCACAGAAACCCCATACGAACATAATCCCAGGCGCGTATCCCCCCTTCGCCACAGCACATCGCCGTTTCGGCAACAAACTGCGCGAAAGCGCGCCCTTTGTCACCCAGCCCATCACAGATAAGCGCCTGCCACTCCTGCGGCGAAAAGCGAAACCAATTGCAATAAAAACCAGCCAACTGTGTCGCATGACCATCATCCGTCATGCGATAAACGGTTTGAATTAATTCATCGCGATTTTCAATACCCCAGGAAGAGGCGAGATCGAAAAACTTCATTCCTTCATACATTTTTGGTGACGTGTGTGATGGGGAACAATCGTGGTTCAGAATTTCCATTGGAGTAGAAAGTGCAAATAATAAATATTGATCGTCTTTATTCATAAAGCAGCATCCATTGCTATCGAATTTATATTTCAATCGATAATGATATTTTCATCGTGTTATTCAGCCGTAATATACGGTGAGTATAAATGCAATGGAGATGAAAAGAACGAGCGGCATTTTCTTAAAAATAAAGGCCAATATATTGACGGGAATTATATTGACCTTCTAATTTATTCTGAATTCTACTCAACAACACCCGACGCATATTTATCACGCCGGGCCTCATTATTTATGGCTCGAATGGCCGACGCTGGAACTGATCGTGCCCGCATTTTGGGCAGCGTGGCAGTACATCTGGGGTATAAACCGGCAGATGATAATGGCACTTTTCACATACCAAATTTCCCAGTCCCACCACTTCACCACTGTGGTAAACGCCGTGATGGCTGAGATCCTGAAACACCTCGCGCCACTCAAGCTGAGTTTTATCCGTAATATCCGCTAACTCCTGCCACAGGCTTTCTTTAATCACGCGCATAAAGACGCTATCGGTGAGCTCATCCTGACTCTCTTCATAGCTGAGCGCGAACTCCTCCAGGTCACGTCTGACAGCGCGGATAACGTTCTCGATTTCGCTCTGCGTTAACTCGCCGGACTGGCTGATTTTAACCCTGGCCTGCTCCACCAGCGCATCAATATCGCGTTCTCCATTGCGTAACCGCTCGCTAAGCGTCGACACCAGCTCTCGGTAGAATTGAGCAACCTTGTTCATCATTTCGCCTCCGGTGTGGTTAACTTCTTCTAATAATAGACGTTATTTTCCCGGTGCTTTGCCAGTTAGCCCACATAGTCGTGAAATTTTCTCCGCCGCTTTCATCCATGGAAAGTGTGCGAAAGGCTGTTTTGACGTTGGCGTTTGGGCTATGCTATGCCGATCTGAAATAACACATCCATTGGCTACGCTTTGTAGCTGTATTGAACACAGGACCACTGGCTGCCATGCAAGAGCAATACCGCCCGGAAGAGATAGAATCGAAAGTCCAGCTTCACTGGGACGATAATCGTACATTTGAAGTAACTGAAGACGAGAGCAAAGAGAAGTATTACTGCCTGTCGATGCTTCCTTATCCTTCTGGTCGACTACACATGGGCCACGTGCGCAACTACACCATCGGCGACGTGATTGCTCGTTACCAGCGTATGCTAGGCAAAAACGTGCTTCAGCCTATCGGCTGGGATGCATTCGGTCTGCCTGCTGAAGGTGCGGCGGTAAAAAATAACACCGCTCCGGCCCCGTGGACCTACGACAACATCGCCTACATGAAAAACCAGCTGAAAAAGCTGGGATTCGGCTATGACTGGAGCCGTGAAGTCGCAACCTGCACCCCGGAATATTACCGCTGGGAACAGAAGTTCTTCACCGAACTGTATAAAAAAGGTCTGGTCTATAAAAAGACCTCAGCCGTTAACTGGTGTCCGAACGATCAAACCGTTCTCGCCAACGAACAGGTCATCGATGGCTGCTGCTGGCGCTGCGATACCAAAGTTGAGCGTAAAGAGATCCCGCAGTGGTTTATCAAAATCACCGCCTACGCTGACGAGCTGCTGAACGATCTGGATAACCTGGATCACTGGCCGGACACCGTGAAGACCATGCAGCGCAACTGGATTGGTCGCTCTGAAGGCGTCGAAATCTCCTTCGACGTGAACGAGTATGCTGACAAGCTGACGGTCTATACCACCCGTCCTGACACCTTTATGGGTTGCACCTACCTGGCCGTTGCAGCGGGTCACCCGCTGGCGCAGCAAGCTGCTGCCAACAACCCAGCGCTGGCTGCCTTTATTGACGAATGCCGCAATACCAAAGTTGCCGAAGCGGATATGGCGACCATGGAGAAAAAAGGCATTGATACCGGCTTTAAGGCAATTCACCCGCTGACCGGCGAAGCCATCCCGGTATGGGCGGCAAACTTTGTACTGATGGAATACGGTACTGGCGCAGTGATGGCCGTTCCGGGCCACGATCAGCGCGACTACGAGTTCGCCAGCAAATATGGTCTGAACATTAAGCCGGTTATTCTGGCTGCTGACGGGTCTGAACCTGATCTGTCCGCTCAGTCGATGACTGACAAAGGCGCGCTGTTTAACTCTGGTGAGTTCAGCGGTCTTGATCACGCAGCGGGCTTCAACGCTATCGCTGACAAACTGGCTTCTCTCGGCGTTGGCAAACGTAAGATCAACTATCGTCTGCGTGACTGGGGTGTATCCCGTCAGCGCTACTGGGGCGCGCCGATCCCAATGGTCACCCTGGAAGACGGTACCGTAATGCCAACGCCGGAAGATCAACTGCCGGTTATCCTGCCGGAAGATGTAGTGATGGATGGGATCACCAGCCCAATCAAGGCCGACCCTGAGTGGGCGAAAACCACCGTCAACGGTCAGCCTGCGCTGCGTGAAACCGATACTTTCGACACATTTATGGAGTCTTCCTGGTACTATGCGCGCTATACCTGCCCGCAGTATGACGAGGGAATGCTGGACCCTAAAGCCGCGAACTACTGGCTGCCAGTTGATATTTATATTGGCGGTATCGAACACGCCATCATGCACCTGCTCTACTTCCGCTTCTTCCACAAGCTGATGCGCGATGCGGGCATGGTGAACTCCGACGAACCAGCTAAACAACTACTGTGTCAGGGGATGGTGCTGGCGGATGCCTTCTACTACGTCGGCGAAAACGGCGAGCGCAACTGGGTTTCCCCGAAAGACGCGACCGTGGAACGTGACGAGAAAGGCCGTATCGTTAAAGCCTTCGACCCGCAAGGCCGCGAGCTGGTGTATACCGGCATGAGCAAGATGTCTAAGTCAAAAAACAACGGCATCGACCCGCAGGAAATGGTTGAGCGTTACGGCGCGGATACCGTGCGCCTGTTTATGATGTTCGCCTCTCCGGCAGACATGACCCTCGAGTGGCAGGAGTCTGGCGTAGAAGGTGCTAACCGCTTCCTGAAGCGCGTCTGGAAACTGGTTTACGAACACACCACCCAGGGTGCTGTTGCCGCGCTGGATGTTGCCAGCCTGAGTGAAGATCAGAAAGCGCTGCGCCGCGACGTGCATAAAACGATTGCCAAAGTAACCGATGATATCGGCCGTCGTCAGACCTTCAACACCGCCATTGCGGCGATTATGGAGCTGATGAACAAGCTGGCGAAAGCGCCGCAGGAAAGCGAACAGGATCGCGCGCTGATGCGTGAGGCTCTGCTGGCGGTCGTACGTATGCTCAACCCGTTCACCCCTCATGCCAGCTTTACTCTGTGGCAGGAGCTGGGCGGCGAAGGCGACATTGACAACACGCCGTGGCCGGTCGCTGACGAAGGCGCGATGGTTGAAAATACCACCCTGGTCGTCGTCCAGGTAAATGGTAAAGTTCGTGGTAAAATTACCGTTGCGGTGGATGCAACCGAAGAGCAGGTTCGTGAACGTGCTGGTCAGGAACATCTGGTCGCGAAATATCTTGACGGTGTGACCGTGCGTAAAGTCATTTACGTTCCGGGTAAACTGCTCAATCTGGTCGTTGGCTAAGCGCGGGAGGAAGCGTGCGATATCTGGCAACATTGGTGTTATCTCTGGCGGTGTTAATCACCGCCGGCTGCGGCTGGCATCTACGTAGTACTACGCAGGTTCCAACCGCAATGAAAACCATGATCCTCCAGTCGGGCGATCCGAATGGTCCATTAAGCCGTGCGGTCCGTAATCAGCTGCGTCTGAACGGTATCGAACTGGTCGATGCCAGCACTTTGCGCAAAGATATTCCTTCTTTGCGTCTGGAATCATCGTCGATTCAGAAAGATACAGCATCTATTTTCCAGGATGGCCGTACCGCAGAATATCAAATGGTGATGACGGTGAATGCCAGCGTGCTGATCCCGGGCCATGATATCTATCCGATCACGACCAAAGTCTATCGCTCGTTCTTCGATAACCCGCAGGCGGCATTAGCGAAAGATGCTGAGCAGGACATGATCATCCAGGAAATGTACGATAAAGCCGCGGAACAACTGATCCGTAAGCTGCCAAGCGTTCATGTCGCGGATGTCGAAGCCACAAAAGAGGATGAGAAGCCGGTCGCCACGACCCCAGCATCTTCAACCTCCGGCAACCGCGTCTCCACTACGCTGGGTAACTGATGATTCGGTTGTACCCGGAACAACTCCGCGCGCAGCTCACTGAAGGGCTGCGCGCGGCCTATCTGCTGCTTGGCAACGACCCACTGCTGTTGCAGGAAAGTCAGGACGCAATACGCGAAGCCGCTGCTGCCCAGGGCTTTATCGAACACCACTCCGCCACTATTGATGCCAGCACCGACTGGTCAGCCCTGTTCTCTCTGAGCCAGGCGATGAGCCTGTTTGCCAGTCGTCAAACGCTGCTGCTGATACTGCCGGAAAACGGCCCTAATGCCGCCATCAATGAACAGCTGGCGACGCTTGTCGGCATGCTTCACGACGACTTATTGCTGATTGTTCGTGGCAATAAGCTAACAAAAGCTCAGGAAAACGCCGCGTGGGTGACAACCCTTGCCAATCGTGCGGTACAAGTGAGTTGCCAGACGCCGGAATATGCCCAGCTACCGCGCTGGCTCGCCGCACGCGCAAAACAAAATAATCTGCAGCTTGATGACGCAGCCAGCCAACTGTTGTGCTACTGCTATGAAGGCAATCTGCTGGCACTGGCGCAGGCCCTCGAGCGTCTGTCATTACTGTGGCCTGACGGCAAACTGACGCTACCGCGCGTTGAACAGGCGGTGAATGATGCCGCTCATTTCACCCCTTATCACTGGGTTGATGCGTTACTGGCAGGCAAAAGTAAGCGCGTCCTGCACGTGCTGCAACAACTGCGTCTGGAAGGCAGCGAACCGGCAATTCTACTGCGAACACTCCAGCGTGAGCTGCTGCTGCTGGTGAACCTGAAACGACAGTCTGTTCATACGCCGCTGCGTTCGTTATTCGATAAGCATCGGGTATGGCAGAATCGCCGGCAACTGGTCAGCGATGCTCTCGCTCGCCTCAGCGCCGACCAGTTGCGCCAGGCCGTCACGTTACTGACCCGCGCAGAACTCACCTTCAAGCAGGATTACGGACACTCCGTCTGGCCCGAGCTGGAAAGTCTCTCTTTGTTGCTCTGCCATAAAGCGCTGGCAGACGTTTTTATTGATGGTTGATATGACTCAGTTGCAGGCTATGTACGGCGGCACCTTCGATCCGGTGCACTATGGTCACCTTAAACCGGTGGAAATTCTGGCTAACCAAATCGGTCTGAATAAAGTCATTATTGTACCCAACAATGTGCCGCCGCACCGCCCGCAGCCCGAGGCCACCAGCGACCAGCGTAGGCACATGCTGGAGCTTGCCATCGCCGATAAGCCTTTGTTCATCCTTGACGATCGTGAACTTAAACGTGATACACCGTCATATTCGGCGCAAACATTGCGGGAGTGGCGTCAGGAGGAAGGGCCGAAACGACCGCTGGCCTTTGTTATTGGCCAGGATTCGCTTCTCACCTTTACCACCTGGCACGACTATGAAAGCATTCTTGATAACGTTCATTTGATCGTTTGCCGACGTCCGGGCTATCCGCTGGCAATGGATTGCGAACAAGATCAGCTGTGGCTGGACAAACATCTGACCCACGATGTTGAGCGCCTGCACAGCAGCCCGGCAGGCGTTATCTATCTGGCCGAAACGCCATGGTTTGATATCTCTGCGACAATAATCCGCCAGCGTCTTGAGACGGGTGAATCCTGCGCCGATATGCTGCCAGCAGCAGTACTGGACTATATCCGCCAGCAAAAGCTTTATTGTTGACCCGGCGCTGGCGATGCCGCTGATAAACAGAGTATCGTTGTGCTTCGTCTCTTTCCTCATTAGCGAGGTTAATCATGAAATTATGGTTAGTTCGTCACGGTGAAACCGAGGCCAACATCGCGGGCCTGTACAGCGGGCATGCTCCTACTTCATTAACCGAACGTGGTGTCAGTCAAGCGCACGCCCTGGGAAAGCGCCTTCATGCTGTCCCCTTCCAGCGCGTATTTTGTAGTGAACTCGAACGAACCCAACGCACGGCCAGCCTGCTGCTTGGCGAACGAGAAATTCCCCAACAATATTTTCCCGAACTCAATGAAATGTTCTTTGGCGACTGGGAAATGCGCCATCATAGGGATTTACAGCACGAGGATGCGGAAAACTACGCCGCCTGGTGCGCCGACTGGCAGCACGCCGCCCCCACCAACGGTGAAGGCTTTCAAGCGTTTGCCCAGCGGGTCTCCGGCTTTACCGCCACTCTCCCCCGATATCAACAGCTTGAGCATCTGTTAATCGTCGGTCATCAGGGCGTCCTTAGCCTGTTGATTGCCCAATTGCTCAACATGCCGGCGGCCTCAATGTGGCACTTCCCCATCGAGCATGGCGCATGGAGCATGGTCGATATCCAACCAGATTTCGCCACGCTTCGGGTGCTAAATAGCCAGGCCGTCTGGCTAGCGGAAGAAGAATTGCGCGCAGACCATTGACAGACCAAAGCAGGCTGTTATTCTCCGCAGCCAGGCTGCACCCGCCATTTGAACTTTGCAGAAATTGTTTTACAAAAATGGCGATGCAATCATCGGCGATGGATGGGATGATAGCCGCCTTCACCGCCTGTCTATCGACATTTATCCCGACTTTGTCACCAGTTCGGGTATACTGTCAGGCTGTTTATTATTATCACACTTCACACTCACCCAGGGGGAACTCTTGCAGGGTAAAGCACTCCAGGATTTTGTTATCGACAAAATTGATGACCTGAAAGGTCAGGACATCGTAGCCATTGACGTTCATGGCAAATCCAGCATTACAGATTGCATGGTTATCTGCACAGGCACCTCCACACGCCATGTTATGTCCATCGCCGATCACGTTGTGCAAGAATCTCGCGCCGCCGGTATGCTGCCGCTGGGCGTTGAAGGTGAAGCCGCTGCCGATTGGATTGTTGTGGATCTTGGCGACGTTATGGTTCACGTCATGCAGGAAGAGAGCCGTCGTTTGTACGAGCTGGAAAAACTCTGGAGTTAATGCGTGAAGCTGCACCTGGTGGCCGTTGGCACCAAAATGCCGGACTGGGTTCAGACCGGCTTTAGCGAGTATCTGCGCCGTTTTCCAAAAGATATGCCGTTCGAACTGGTGGAGATCCCCGCCGGTAAACGCGGTAAAAATGCTGACATCAAGCGCATCCTTGAAAAAGAAGGGGAAATGATGTTGGCGGCCGCAGGAAAAAACCGCATCGTGACCCTGGATATCCCGGGGAAACCGTGGGATACGCCACAGTTGGCGCGCGAACTGGAGCGCTGGAAACAGGATGGCCGCGACGTCAGCCTGCTCATCGGCGGCCCGGAAGGCCTTTCTCCAGCTTGTAAAGCGGCAGCGGAACAAAGTTGGTCGCTCTCAACGCTCACATTACCTCACCCGCTGGTTCGCGTACTGGTGGCCGAGAGTCTTTATCGGGCGTGGAGCATTACCACCAACCACCCTTACCACCGTGAGTAATGATGACCAGGGTAGACTAAGCAGCGAATGAAATTACAGAATTCTTTCCGCGACTATACGGCTGAATCCTCGCTGTTTGTGCGCCGGGCGCTGGTCGCTTTTTTGGGGATTTTGCTGCTTACCGGCGTACTGATCGCCAACCTCTATAACGTGCAAATTGTGCGTTACACAGACTATCAAACACGCTCGAACGAAAACCGCATCAAGCTGGTCCCTATTCCGCCGAGTCGCGGCATTATCTACGATCGCAACGGTACGCCGCTGGCGCTTAACCGCACAATTTACCAGTTGGAAATGATGCCGGAGAAGGTCGATAACGTACAGCAGACGCTGGATGCGCTGCGTGACGTCATCGATCTGACCGATGACGATGTGGCGAACTTTAAAAAAGAGCGCTCACGCTCGCATCGCTTTACCTCTATTCCGGTGAAAGTGAACCTTACCGAAGTCCAGGTGGCTCGTTTCGCGGTTAACCAGTACCGCTTCCCCGGCGTGGAAGTCAAAGGCTATAAACGCCGTTACTATCCCTATAATTCCGCCCTTACCCACGTTATCGGCTACGTCTCTAAAATTAACGATAAAGACGTCGATCGCCTGGATAAAGAGGGGAAGCTGGCTAACTATGCCTCGACGCATGACATCGGTAAACTCGGTATTGAGCGCTACTACGAAGATGTGCTGCACGGGGAAACCGGCTATGAAGAGGTCGAGGTTAACAACCGTGGTCGCGTGATTCGTCAGCTTAAGGAAGTCCCACCGCAGGCCGGGCGCGATATCTATTTAACGCTCGACCTGAAACTACAGCAGTATATTGAAACGCTGCTCGCGGGAAGCCGCGCGGCCGTCGTTGTAACCGACCCACGAACCGGCGCGATCCTCGCATTGGTATCGACTCCAAGCTACGATCCGAATCTGTTCGTTGACGGCATCTCCAGTAAAGATTATTCAGGCCTGCTCAACGATCCGAATACGCCGCTGGTCAACCGCGCGACTCAAGGGGTATATCCTCCTGCCTCGACGGTTAAACCCTACGTTGCTGTCTCAGCGCTCAGCGCGGGCGTGATCACTCGTAATACCAGCCTGTTTGACCCCGGCTGGTGGCAACTGCCAGGTTCAGATAAACGCTATCGCGACTGGAAGAAGTGGGGCCACGGGCATCTGAACGTCACCAAAGCACTGGAAGAGTCCGCTGATACCTATTTCTATCAGGTTGCTTACGATATGGGTATCGATCGCCTGTCCGAATGGATGAGCAAATTCGGGTACGGTCACTATACTGGCGTTGATCTCTCTGAAGAACGCTCCGGCAATATGCCTACCCGTGAGTGGAAGCTCAAACGCTTCAAGAAGCCGTGGTATCAGGGCGATACTATTCCGGTCGGCATCGGTCAGGGCTACTGGACCGCAACGCCGATTCAGATGAACAAAGCGCTGATGATCCTGATTAACGACGGTGTCGTCAAAGTGCCGCACCTGCTGCAAAGCACGGTTGAAGATGGCAAACCAGTACCATGGGTACAGCCGCACGAACCGCCGGTCGGCGATATTCACTCTGGTTTTTGGGAAATCGCCAAAGACGGAATGTATGGCGTAGCCAACCGTGGAAACGGTACTGCACATAAATATTTCGCCAGCGCGCCGTATAAAATTGCGGCGAAATCGGGCACCGCCCAAGTCTTTGGCCTGAAAGCCAATGAAACCTATAACGCGCACCGAATCGCAGAACGCCTGCGTGACCACAAACTCATGACGGCATTTGCCCCTTATAACAACCCCCAGGTTGCCGTTGCAATCATTCTCGAGAACGGCGGCGCAGGGCCTGCAGTTGGTACCATTATGCGCCAGATTCTCGATCATATAATGCTGGGCGATAACAATACCAATCTGCCGAGTGAAAATCCGGCGGTCACGGCTGGGGAGGATCAATAATGACGGATAATCCAAACAAAAAATCGCTATGGGATAAAATCCATCTCGATCCCACCATGCTGCTTATCCTGCTGGCGTTACTGACCTATAGCGCGCTGGTTATCTGGAGCGCTAGCGGTCAGGACATGGGCATGATGGAGCGCAAAATCGGCCAGATCGCCATGGGCGTCGTTATCATGATCGTCATGGCGCAGATCCCGCCGCGTGTGTATGAGGGCTGGGCTCCCTACCTCTACATCGTCTGTATTATCCTGCTGGTGGCGGTGGATGCCTTTGGCGCAATTTCCAAAGGGGCGCAGCGCTGGCTGGATCTCGGTATCGTCCGTTTTCAGCCCTCGGAAATCGCGAAGATTGCCGTACCGCTGATGGTGGCGCGCTTTATCAACCGCGATGTTTGTCCACCATCGCTAAAGAATACCGCCATTGCGCTGGTGCTGATTTTCCTGCCCACGCTGCTGGTTGCCGCGCAGCCTGACCTCGGAACTTCGATTCTGGTAGCGTTATCCGGCCTGTTCGTCCTGTTCTTGTCTGGGCTGAGCTGGCGTCTGATCGGCATTGCGGTGGTGCTGGTCGCCGCCTTTATCCCCATCTTGTGGTTCTTCCTGATGCATGATTATCAGCGCCAGCGCGTGATGATGCTGCTCGACCCGGAAACCGATCCGCTCGGCGCGGGCTACCACATTATTCAATCAAAAATCGCTATCGGATCCGGTGGATTACGCGGAAAAGGCTGGCTGCACGGCACCCAGTCGCAGCTGGAATTCTTACCGGAGCGCCATACCGACTTTATCTTTGCCGTTCTGGCTGAGGAGCTGGGGCTGATTGGCGTACTGATCCTGCTGGCGCTGTATATTTTGCTTATCATGCGTGGGTTATGGATCGCCTCCCAGGCGCAAACCACCTTTGGTCGGGTTATGGCTGGGGGTTTAATGTTGATTTTATTCGTTTATGTCTTCGTAAATATTGGTATGGTAAGTGGTATTTTACCAGTGGTGGGGGTACCTTTGCCGCTGGTCAGCTACGGGGGCTCAGCCCTAATCGTATTGATGGCCGGGTTTGGTATCGTCATGTCGATCCATACTCATAGAAAAATGTTGTCGAAAAGCGTTTAAGGGGTTCGCGATGCGTAAGCAATGGCTGGGGATCTGCATAGCAGCAGGGCTGCTGGCGGCATGTCAGAGTGATGACGTTCAACAGAAAACGGTCAGCACTCCACAGCCGGCCGTTTGTAATGGACCAACTGTGGAAATCAGCGGTGCCGATCCACAGTACGAAACGCCTAACGCAACGGCGAATCAAGACTACGAACGCGATGGCAAAAGTTATAAAATCGTCCAGGATCCCTCTAACTTCACCCAGGCTGGTTTTGCCGCTATTTACGATGCAGAGCCGAACAGCAACCTGACCGCCTCAGGGGAAGCCTTCGACCCGACGCAGCTCACCGCCGCGCATCCGACGTTACCGATCCCAAGCTACGCGCGGATAACAAACCTCGCGAACGGGCGAATGATCGTGGTACGCATTAACGATCGCGGACCTTACGGCAACGATCGCGTCATCTCGCTTTCACGTGCCTCAGCCGATCGTCTGAATACCTCGAACAATACCAAAGTGCGTATCGATCCGATCGTTGTCACCCCAGATGGATCACTTTCCGGCCCCGGCATGGCCTGTACGACCGTTGCTAAACAGACCTACGCTCTGCCTGCACGTCCGAATCTCGATGGTGATAACGGCGCGGCCATCGGTCAACCCGCACAAACTGATGTTCATGCCATCAGCAACTCAACTTTAAAGCCAGAAGATAGCACCGGTGCGCCGGTAAACAGCGGCGGGTTCCTTGGCGCGCCAACGCCGCTGAACAGTGGGGTGCTGGAAAGCAGTGAGCCAGTTGTACAAACCGCGCCGGTTACTGCTCCAGGTTCGGTCCAGGGCGGCGTAGCGCCTGCCGTAGCAGCGACTGCTGCGGTAACACCAGCGGCTGCCACCACCAGCGGTGACTTCGTCGTACAGGTGGGTGCCGTCAGCGATCAGGCCCGTGCGCAGCAGTATCAGCAGCGCCTGAGCCAGCAATTCTCCGTACCCGGCCGCGTGATGCAAAACGGCGCGGTATGGCGTATTCAATTGGGCCCATTCAGCAGCAAAGGGCAAGCCAGCACGGTTCAACAACGCTTGCAAAGCGAAGCTCAGCTGCAATCATTTATTACTCGCGCCAACTAAACGCGTCGGGCTGTTGTCCTCCGCTCACCACGCATGACAAAGTCATTAACAAAGTCATGCGCAATGTCGGATGCTGGCCCGCAGTGCATTTGCTATAGTAAGGCACTTTTTTTTAACTCCATCACGGATGCCGTTGTTCAGACCATGAAGACCTCTTTCACCGCTCGTTTACTTGTTACGGCGCTCTCCGTGGCAGCGCTATCCTCAGCTGCCCGCGCCGATGACCTGAATATCAAAACTATGATCCCTGGCGCCCCGCAGATTGATGCCGAATCCTGGGTTCTTATCGATTACAACTCAGGCAAGGTATTGGCTGAAAATAACGCCGATTCCCGCCGCGACCCGGCGAGTCTGACCAAGATGATGACCAGCTATGTTATTGGTCAGGCGATGAAAGCGGGCAAGTTTAAAGAATCCGATCTGGTCACCGTTGGTAACGATGCGTGGGCGACCGGTAACCCAGTCTTTAAAGGCTCCTCACTGATGTTCCTTAAGCCTGGTATGCAGGTACCGGTTTCCCAGCTGATCCGCGGTATTAACCTGCAATCAGGTAATGATGCCTGTGTAGCTATGGCCGACTATGTCGCTGGTAGCCAGGATGCCTTCGTCGGCCTGATGAACAACTACGTTAACGCTCTGGGTCTGAAGAACACCCATTTCCAGACCGTTCATGGCCTGGATGCCGATGGTCAGTTCAGCTCGGCGCGTGATATGGCGCTGATTGGCCAGGCGCTGATCCGCGATGTGCCGAACGAATACACCATCTACAAAGAAAAAGAGTTCACCTTTAACGGGATTCGCCAGCTCAACCGTAACGGCCTGCTATGGGATAAAAGTCTGAGCGTCGACGGCATTAAAACGGGCCACACGGACAAAGCGGGCTATAATCTCGTGGCTTCGGCAACCGAAGGCCAGATGCGCCTGATCTCCGCCGTGATGGGTGGACGTACCTATAAAGGCCGTGAGTCCGAGAGCAAAAAACTGCTGACCTGGGGCTTCCGCTTCTTTGAAACCGTTAACCCGATTAAAGCCGGGAAAGAGTTCGCCTCTGAACCCGCCTGGTTTGGTGATAACGATCGCGCCTCCCTCGGTGTGGACAAAGACGTTTATCTGACTATCCCTCGTGGTCGTATGAAAGACCTGAAAGCCAGCTATGTCCTGAACAATGCCGAACTGCACGCGCCGCTGCAGAAAAACCAGGTTGTTGGCACCATTAATTTCCAGTTGGACGGTAAAACTATCGATCAGCGCCCGCTGGTCGTACTGCAGGAAATTCCGGAAGGCAATTTCTTCGGCAAAATCATTGATTACATTAAGTTAATGTTCCATCACTGGTTTGGTTAAAAATCGAACACTTGAAAGTGTGATTTGCGTCCCCATATACTAGGTATCCTGATAACTCCCACACGTCGTGGGAGTTATTATTTTTTGTTGTAACACCGGAGCTGACATGAAAACCAAACTTAACGAACTGCTTGAATTCCCTACTCCTTTTACTTACAAAGTAATGGGACAGGCGTTGCCGGAGCTGGTTGACCAGGTGGTTGAAGTGGTACAGCGCCATGCACCAGGTGATTACTCTCCGACGGTAAAGCCCAGCAGCAAAGGCAACTACCACTCGGTCTCCATCACGATTACCGCCACACATATCGAGCAGGTAGAAACCCTGTACGAAGAGTTGGGCAATATTGAAATCGTGCGAATGGTGCTGTAAACCGATTCCTTGACCCGGCCTTTGTGCCGGGTAATCCTCTCTTTCTCGCTGTGATATACTCCCCACTCAAGTTATTCTCTCTCTGCGGAGACGTTGTTTTGCAGCACAATAAAATTCTCATCCGCCAACTCGGCCTGCAACCTTACGAACCTGTCTCGCAGGCAATGCATGAGTTCACCGACACTCGCGACGACTCCACCCTGGATGAAATCTGGTTGGTCGAGCATCATCCTGTGTTCACTCAGGGTCAGGCCGGAAAAGCCGAACATGTTCTCGTTCCTGGCGATATCCCAGTGATTCAGAGTGACCGTGGCGGGCAGGTTACCTATCATGGTCCCGGGCAGCAGGTGATGTACGTCCTGCTGAATCTTAAACGCCGTAAGCTGGGCGTACGTGAGCTGGTCACCCTTTTAGAGCAAACCGTCGTGAACACGCTAGCAGAATCTGGCATTGAGTCGCACCCCCGCGCCGATGCTCCCGGCGTCTATGTCGGCGAGCAAAAAATCTGCTCTCTGGGCCTGCGTATCCGTAAAGGTTGCTCATTCCACGGTCTGGCGCTGAATATCGCCATGGATCTGTCACCATTCCTGCGAATTAACCCGTGTGGTTATGCTGGTATGGAAATGACCCAAATGCGTCAGTGGCAGCCGAATGCTCGTCCAGAAACCGTTGCTCCGCAATTGGCCGCGAATCTGTTGGCGCTGCTAAATAATCCACCGTACGAATACATTTCAGTCCGGTAATTATTACGTCCCGTGGTCGCGGGACGTCACATTTCCCTCTCACAACAAATTAAGTCTTTATATTTGCTGTGTATTATCACGAACCAGAATGAGTCTGGTCGCTATAATGATGCTACTCACCATTATCGGAAATATAGAGTGGAAGAAAATAACGCTCCAGCAGAATCAACTGACCCGCAAGACGATCGCCACGGTCGGCAGATGTTCCGCATTTTGCGTAACATAGACCTGAATTTATTGACTATTTTTGAAGCCGTATATGTGCATAAAGGCATCGTTAATGCAGCAAAAGTGCTCAATATCACCCCCTCAGCAATCAGTCAGTCAATCAATAAACTGCGCGCACTCTTCCCCGATCCGCTGTTTATTCGCAAAGGCCAGGGCGTAACGCCTACCGCCTATGCGACGCATCTTCATCAGCATATTAGTCAGGGAATGGAGGCTTTTCTCAACGCGCTGGATTTAACCGGTGATACGCACCAGGAGAGAGTGATAACCATCGCGACCTCTCCGGCTATCGGAGCGTTGATAATGCCGGTAATTACCAAAAAACTGAGAGCCGCCTTTCCTCAGGTATTGCTGCATAATATCGCCATCAACGACGCCGTCAGCCAGCTGAATCAGCGTCAGGTCGATCTGTTGATCGACAGCTTCGCGCACGCCGGGCTGTCGATTACGCATCATGTGTTATTTCAGGATAGTGTGCACATATACTGCCGGGCAGGCCATCCAGCGTTAAAAATGCCGGCAACTCCAGAAAACCTTCGCCAATATGAATTCGCGCTGCTGCAACCTGAGCATCATCGCTATGCGACAATTCTGCGTCGCCTGCATGAACACCTGGGCGAGCGTCGCTGCGGCTTCAGTAGCTACAATTTGTTAACTCAGGCCGCACTGGTCAGCGAAAGCGAGATGCTGGGGCTGATTACTTCCGGGATGTTCTCCCTGGTAGAGCGCATATGGCCGTTAAAAATGCTTGATTTCCCACCTTTACAGGCGGAAAAAATTGATGTTTCGCTACATTACAATAAGCTCAGCGCGCAAGAGCCCTTATTGAAAGAGATTGTAGAGACCATTCGCCAGGCCTTTTAGGTGATAAAGCACGTGAGGGAAAAGCATAAAACAACAACTATTTTACAATTTGCCGTGTTACCAGGCTGCTTTCTGCCCCGCATCAATGGTATACTGCCTGCGCTTAATTCAAAAATAGTTGATAAATACAACATTTTCTTGAATTAATTCGCTTTCCTTCGTGACTTGCAACTGGAACACGCACGCTATGAGTAAACCCATTGTGATGGAACGTGGTGTTAAATACCGCGACGCCGATAAAATGGCCCTTATCCCGGTGAAAAACGTGGCAACTGAGCGTGAAGCTCTGCTCAGAAAACCGGAATGGATGAAAATCAAACTTCCGGCTGACTCTTCCCGTATCCAGGGGATCAAGGCAGCGATGCGTAAGAACGGCCTGCACTCCGTGTGCGAAGAAGCCTCTTGCCCGAACCTCGCGGAATGTTTTAACCACGGAACGGCGACTTTTATGATTCTGGGTGCCATCTGTACCCGTCGTTGTCCGTTCTGCGACGTGGCGCACGGGCGCCCGGTCACTCCAGACGCCAACGAACCGCAAAAGCTGGCGCAAACTATTGCCGATATGGCCCTGCGTTACGTTGTGGTGACCTCCGTTGACCGTGACGATCTGCGCGATGGCGGCGCTCAGCATTTTGCCGACTGCATCAGCGCTATTCGCGAGAAAAATCCGACCATCAAAATTGAAACCCTGGTTCCGGACTTCCGCGGTCGTATGGATCGTGCTTTGGAAATCCTCCAGTCGACACCGCCGGATGTGTTTAACCATAACCTGGAAAACGTGCCGCGCCTGTATCGCCAGGTTCGTCCGGGAGCCGATTACAACTGGTCTCTGAAGTTGCTGGAGCGTTTTAAAGAAGCACATCCGGAGATCCCGACTAAATCGGGTTTGATGGTTGGTTTAGGTGAAACGAACGCCGAAATCGTTGAAGTGATGCGCGATCTACGTCGTCACGGCGTCACAATGCTAACTTTAGGTCAATATTTGCAGCCAAGCCGTCATCACCTGCCGGTACAGCGTTATGTTAGCCCTGATGAGTTCGAAGAGATGAAAGGTGAAGCCATGGCAATGGGCTTTACCCACGCCGCCTGCGGGCCGTTTGTTCGCTCGTCCTATCATGCTGACCTGCAAGCCAAAGGTATGGAAGTGAAGTAATCCGTACCTCGACTGCTGCGTGAAATCTGGTAGCGCAGCAGTTTACTTTTCTGTTCTGCTACTCCCGAAATTCCCCATTGAAATGAATTAACCCAGCGCAGTAACAGTTGGTTGCATCTTTTTAGGCGAAATAACGTATATATAACAAAAAGAGGCCGCAACGACTAACGCTGCGGCCTCTTTGCCGTCCAGGTTCACACCTGTCGGCAGCGTGCTCCCCTCCACCGGGAAGCACGAAGTGAATTACTCTTTATGAGAGAGTTTCTGTGCCGGGATCTCTTCCTCTGCACTGGTTTTCTTCGCACTATCATCGTCATCGTTCATGGCCTTTTTAAAGCCTTTGATGGCCGAGCCCAGGTCTCCACCCAGCGTGCGTAATTTTTTGGTACCAAACACTAAAATAATCAGCGCTGCGACTACCAGCAGTTTGGTAATACTAATCTCACCCATAGCTAACCTTCTTCTCTAATACAAGCTGCGAATACGCCATCATACACGCATACAATTAACGGCTATTTGACGCGCGGACACAATAGCAATCTGTAACAAGGTGAATCAAGCCTTGTTTAAAAAAACGTCATAATAATTGCGGTGGCGCAAAGCGACGATTCTGCAACACCGGCAAGCGTTCCCGAACCAGCTGAAGATAATCAGCTGAAACCTCAGCAAAAATCAACTGCGGCTGTTCTCCCGCCCCAGCGATCGTCGTTCCAAGAGGATCAACAATACGACTCTGTCCAATATTGCGGGTTCCGCACTCACCTGCCGCGATAATATAACAGGTAGTATCCAGCGCCCGCGCCGCCAGCAACGCCGACCAATGATGTTCCTTCAGCGGCCCTTTCACCCACGCAGTGGGTAATATTAAGAGTTGCGCCCCGCTGAGCGCTAGCGACAGCGCCAGTTCAGGAAAACGCAAATCGTAGCAGGTCATCAGCCCGACGCGCATCCCATCAACCTCAATAAGAGGCGGAATTTGCTGTCCGGCATCGACCAACCGGGATTCCTGAATATTGAAAGCATCATACAGGTGTAGCTTCTGATATTGCGCAATAATCTTACCCTGACGTAAAGCCACCAGCGTGTTAGTTGCCCGCCCCTCGCCTGAAGGCACGTGCAAAGTCAGCACCGTCGTCAACACGCTGTTTTTACTTTCCGCCAGCAGTAACTGTAAAAAGCCACCATCCAGGAGTTGGGCTGATTTAACCGATAAATCCGCATCGTTGTCATCTCGAGCAAGTAGCGCTTCTGGTAATACCAATAACGAAGCCCCCCTCCCGACAGCCTGACGCATCAGCACGACGCAAGTCTGCGCATTGGTCATCCAGTCCGGCGTTACGGCAAATTGTCCGGCAGCAACAAGCATCTTTTCTCTCCCATCAGGTAATTCATAGCCAGCAAGGTATTTCGCGCGCTACACTCGAAGTTTAGTATCAATCAATAAACAGGGAATGACCGTGTTGCAACTCCTTTTGGCTGTATTTCTTGGCGGCGGCACAGGCAGCGTTTTACGCTGGTGGCTGGGTATGAAGCTTAATCCCATGCACCACGCTCTCCCCATTGGTACTCTTACTGCTAACCTGCTAGGGGCATTTATTATCGGAGCCGGTCTGGCCTGGTTTAATCGACTGACGGGTATCGATCCGATGTGGAAACTGCTTATCACCACCGGCTTTTGCGGCGGACTGACAACCTTCTCCACATTTTCCGCCGAAGTGGTGTTTCTTCTGCAGCAGGGGCGCTTTAGCTGGGCATTACTGAATATCGTCGTCAACTTATTAGGCTCGTTTGCCATGACGGCAGCGGCATTCTGGCTATTTTCTCAGACAGCAAGCCGCTAACTACAGGCAAAAAAAAACCCGCTAAGAGCGGGTTTTTATATTCTACTGACGCGTTGCTTAGATAGGCATTACGTTTGCAGCAGAAGGGCCTTTGGCACCGTTAGTGATTTCGAACTCTACACGCTGACCTTCAGCCAGAGTTTTGAAACCGTTGGACTGGATTGCAGAGAAATGTACGAATACATCTTTGCTGCCATCTTCCGGAGTAATGAAACCGAATCCTTTGGACTCATTAAACCACTTAACGTTACCTTTAATCTTAGACATCAAAATTACCTTTATATGAAAAAATCGACACTAATACTGTGTCGGGCATCAGTACACCAATTGTGGTACCTTTTGTCCAGCGCAACTTTGCTAAAAAGTGATAAAAGTCTCTATCTTTTTGTAGACATATAACTTTAGTCATTGTTTTTTCAGAATATAGTCCGCTTATCACTTTTGTTGCAATGCAATGCTGTGCTGGTTAAAACTGGATGCGCGCCCACGCAAAGTAAACGTTACCGTTGTTATAGGTACCTGGAATATAGGTCATTTGGAATGTTGCAGGACCGTAACCAATGGAGGCCAGAGGCAGCACAACTGGAATAGGGATATAGTTCCAGTTATCACGCGCCGTTACGCCAAGGGTATAGCCTAAACCAAGATGGAAGTTATCGTCAGCCAACGGACGCCAGGTTTTTTCCCAACCGTAGCCGCCAATGGGCTCCCATTTGTTATAGGAGTCTTTGAAGGCCATGAGGTAAATACCATTCCAGTTCCCTTTATCATCCCAACGCGAAATGCCAAAGCCCGCCCCCCAGGGACGTTCGTTATACTTATCCGTTTTTTCTTTATCGTAGGCGAAACGAGCATGCCAGGTCACCGCCGGTATGAAAAGATCGTACTGCTCAGGTTCATTCCAGGTCTGCGCAACGTTATCACTTAGCGTGTTGTAACCATCGCGCAGCGTTGAGCTAAACGATGCGTTAGCAGTAGCGGATGAGAGCAGCAGTCCCAGGCATCCAAGAAAAAACCATGTAAATCGACTCAGCATTAACACTTCTCTATTACCAGTATCATTTTTAAAGCGGGTTAAGATAGCAAAGATAAACTTAATAATACCTTAACGGAATTAGGCAAACTCTTGATTTGTCCGGTACAAAAATCTGAAAATCATCACGACTGGCGTTTTGGCCACGTCCCCATTGTACGGCAATTAGGGTATTCTCACCGCTTTATTGATTTGCATCAGCGAGTTCTGCCCGTTTTTTAGGCACATTCGCTCACTTAATTTTTTCTTCGCTTTGTTTATCAGCAGATTCTTTGGGTTAATGGCTTAGGGGTAAAAGATGCTTACGCTAGTAGAGATCCTCATCGGGATTGTGGTCATTGTGGGCGTCGCCCGCTATATCATTAAAGGCTATTCTGCCACCGGCGTGTTGTTCGTCGGTGGTTTGGTATTACTCATCGCCAGTGCGGTTATGGGGCATAAGATTCTACCTGGTGATGCAAAGAGCACCGGTTACTCCGCCACAGATATTATCGAATACGTCAAGATTCTGCTCATGAGCCGCGGCGGCGACCTCGGCATGATGATAATGATGCTCTGTGGTTTCGCGACCTACATGACGCATATTGGCGCCAACGACATGGTAGTGAAACTGGCCTCAAAGCCGCTGCGCTATATTAACTCTCCATACCTGTTAATGATCGCCGCCTATTTCGTGGCCTGCCTGATGTCGCTGGCAGTCTCTTCAGCGACCGGTCTCGGCGTGCTGTTGATGGCAACCCTGTTCCCGGTGATGGTCAACGTCGGCATTAGCCGCGGCGCAGCGGCCGCTATTTGTGCCTCTCCGGCAGCGATTATTCTCTCCCCCACTTCTGGCGACGTGGTGCTGGCCGCCAAAGCCGCCGAAATGCCGTTGATAGACTTTGCCTTTAAAACCACCCTGCCTATTTCCATTGTGGCCATCATCAGCATGGCTATCGCCCACTTTTTCTGGCAGCGCTATCTCGATAAAAAAGAAAATGCCTCGCACGAAATGCTGGATGTGAACGAGATAACCACCACAGCCCCTGCTTTTTACGCCATCCTGCCGTTTACACCGATCATTGGCGTACTGATTTTCGACGGTAAATGGGGTCCGGAGCTACACATCATCACGATCCTCGTTCTCTGCATGCTGTTGGCCGCAGTACTAGAATTCTTTCGCGGCTTTAATACCAAAAACGTGTTTAATGGTCTGGAAGCCGCTTACCGAGGTATGGCGGATGCTTTTGCTGGCGTAGTCATGCTGCTGGTTGCCGCAGGCGTCTTTGCCCAAGGGCTGAGCACCATTGGTTTTATCAATGGCCTGATTTCTATCGCCACCTCATTTGGTTCAGCCAGCATTATCCTGATGCTGGTATTGGTTATTCTGACGATGCTAGCGGCGATGACCACCGGTTCCGGCAACGCACCATTCTATGCCTTCGTTGAGATGATCCCGAAGCTGGCACACTCTTCCGGTATCAATCCCGCTTATCTTTCCATCCCGATGCTGCAGGCGTCTAACCTTGGACGAACTATTTCCCCCGTCTCCGGCGTGGTGGTCGCGGTTGCCGGGATGGCAAAAATATCACCTTTTGAAGTGGTTAAACGCACCTCAGTACCCGTTCTGGTTGGGCTGTTGGTCGTTATAGTCGCTACCGAAATTTTGGTCCCGGGCAGTGCTATTCACTAGCCGTGAAACCACGCGAAAAGGCGCCTGTTGGCGCCTTTTTTATGCTTTAATAACTCAATGTTATTAATGACCGTCAGTCATCAGGAATAAAAATGTTCAGGAAGGATTTCGTCGCCATTGCTCTGTTGCTTATTTCTACTCAGGCCAGTGCAGACCCGCTAATAGCAACGCAATACGGCGATTTCGACCGCTACGTGCTGGCCCTCTCCTGGCAAACGGGATTCTGTCAAAGTATGCATGACAAAAACCGTAGCGAGCCGGATGAGTGTCGTTTACAGCAAGAAATCGCAAATAAAGCCGATTTCCTGACCGTACACGGGTTATGGCCCAGCTTGCCAAAATCCATCGCCGCACGCGGCGTAGACGAACGTCGCTGGATGCGTTATGGCTGCGCGACACGTCCACTCCCTAACATGCCAGAAGCCAAAGCCGGAAGAAAATGCCAGGCAGCGGAAACCGGTCTGTCGCTAGAGATGGCGAATAAGCTCAACGGCGTGATGCCAGGTTCCGGTGGCAATTCGTGCCTTGAGCGCTATGAATATGCCAAACACGGCATTTGCTTCGGTTTTGATCCTGATAACTACTTCGGCGCTATGGTTCGTCTGAACGGTGAAGTCAAACAGAGTGCTCTGGGGGTATTCCTTGCACAACACTATGGGCAGACCGTGAGCCGTGAGGGTTTCGATGCCGTAGTCGCGCAAGCCTTTGGAAAACAGAACGTTAAAGCGTTTAAATTAACCTGTAGCGGCAACCCTGCCTATCTGACCGAGATGCAAATCTCGATCAAAGCCGCAGCCATAAATGCCCCACTTTCCACAGATTCATTTTTGCCTCAGCCCCATCCGGGTAATTGCGGTAAGCAATTTGTATTAGATAAAGTGGGTAGCTAAGGGAAGCAAACTATGATGCCGTTATCATAAATTTCATATGGCTCAGCTATTGATCATTGATGAATGTGCGTTTAATCACTTCAAACCGTCGACAAGTCTCAGTATGATGAGAGGACATTAACCCTTGCCATTTTCGGCGAGGGTTTTCTTTTACGGATAGGTTCCTGGATAACATGGAGTATGCGATGACCAGACCCGCAATCATCATTAATGAACTCGATGCAGAACGCATCGACCGACTGCTGGAACAACCGGCTTTCGCCAACTCTCCGGTGGCGGATGCATTGAACGACGAACTGGACCGGGCACAGATGCTCGCCCCGGAAGCCATGCCGCATGATGTCGTCAGCATGAATAGCCAGGTCAGATTTCGCGATTTAACAACGGGTGAAGAACGCGTACGCACGCTGGTTTTCCCCTCTCAGGTCACGGATAGCGCTACGCAGCTATCGGTCATGGCCCCGGTCGGCGCAGCCCTACTGGGCCTGAAGGTTGGTGGTACCATTCACTGGGAATTACCCGGCGGCACCTCAACGCATCTTGAAGTACTGGAACTGCTGTATCAACCGGAAGCCGCAGGCGATTATCACCGTTAATCTCCCTACTGCCTGAGGCGTTTCGCGCTTTATTCAGAGGATGTACTCGCATCCTCTTTCTGCATATTTCACTGTCCTTGCTGCTTTTGACAAATTTTTACGCCCTCCCCTACCCGATCTGACAGTTTTGCGACCTGAATGGCACAATATTCTCCTATAATATGTTGATATAGAAACCAACGAACAAGGAGGAAGCATATGTACAAGACGATCATTATGCCTGTTGATGTTTTTGAGATGGAGCTGAGCGATAAAGCCGTCCGCCATGCGGAGTTTTTAGCCCAGCAGGACGGGGTTATCCATCTCCTTCACGTACTTCCCGGTTCATCAAGCTTCACAATGAGTCGCTTCACAGCAGACCTGCGTCGCTTTGAAGAACATTTACAGCATGAAGCAGAAACCCGTCTACAAACGATGGCCGGGCATTTCAGCATTGACCCGTCGCGAATCAAGACGCATGTCCGTTTCGGCACCGTGCGTGATATGGTCAATGAACTGGCAAATGAAATTAAAGCCGATGTGGTGGTCATTGGTTCACGCAACCCTTCAATCAGCACGCATCTGCTGGGTTCCAATGCCTCAAGTGTGATTCGCCACGCCCATATCCCGGTAATGGTTGTTCGGTAAGTTGAACGTAATTGAGATAAAAAAGAGGCTACCCCAGGGTAGCCTCTTTACTTTGCAGGTTTGGTCTTACTTTATTATGAATTATGCAATCGTAGTGCGAATCAGGTAATCGAACGCGCTCAGGGACGCTTTCGCACCTTCGCCCGTGGCGATAATAATCTGTTTGTACGGTACGGTGGTGCAGTCACCGGCAGCAAAGACGCCCTTCACGTTGGTTTCACATTTCGCATCAATGATGATTTCACCCATGCGGTTACGTTCAACTGCGCCTTCCAGCCAGTTGGTATTCGGCAGCAGACCGATTTGCACGAAAATCCCGGACAGCGCCACGTGATGCTCATCACCGCTAACGCGGTCACGATACTGCAAACCGGTTACCTTACTACCGTCACCCACCACTTCCGTGGTTTGTGCATTCAGAATAATATCGACATTCTTCAGGCTGCGAACCTTATCCTGTAATACCTGATCCGCCTTCATTTCCGGCGCAAACTCGAGCAGAGTCACATGTTCAACTACTCCGGCGAGATCAATCGCCGCTTCAACGCCTGAGTTACCGCCGCCGATAACCGCAACGCGCTTACCTTTAAACAGTGGGCCGTCGCAGTGTGGGCAATAGGTTACACCTTTAGTACGATACTGATCTTCGCCTGGTACGTTCATGTTACGCCATTTCGCACCGGTCGCAATAATAACGCTACGCGCTTTCAGCACCGCGCCGGAAGCGGTCTCAACCTGATGCAGCCCCCCTTCAACGGTAGCCGGAATCAGTTTAGATGCGCTTTGAGAGTCAATAACATCGACATCATATTCATTGACGTGCGCTTTCAAAGCGCCAGCCAGTTTCTGGCCTTCGGTTTTCGGCACTGAGATATAGTTTTCGATATCTACGGTATCCAGCACCTGGCCGCCAAAACGTTCCCCCATCAGGCCAGTACGAATACCTTTACGTGCCGAGTACACCGCCGCCGCCGCACCTGAAGGGCCGGAGCCGACAATCAGCACATCATAAGCTTCACGTTTGTTCAGCTCTTCCGCCGCGCGTTTTTCCGCACCGGTATCGACTTTGGCAACGATCTCGCTCAGCGTCATACGACCCTGGCCAAATTCCTGACCGTTCATAAATACTGCCGGAACGCCCATCACGTTGCGATCGGTGATTTCGTTCTGGAACGTGCCACCATCAATTGCTGTATGCTTGATGCGCGGGTTCAGTACCGCCATCAGGTTCAGCGCCTGAACAACATCCGGGCAGTTATGGCAGGTCAGTGAATAATAGGTTTCAAACTCAAAATCGCCGTCGATATCGCGTATCTGCTCCAGCAAAGTCTGTGCTTCTTTTGAAGGATGACCGCCCATCCACAGCAATGCTAAAACTAAAGAGGTGAATTCATGTCCCAGCGGAGAACCGGCAAAGCGCGGCCCCTGCTGTGAACCCGGATTCGTAATCAGGAAAGAAGGCTTGCGCACCGACAGGCTATTTTCTTCTTTAAAGGTGACTTTGTCTGACAGTTCAGCAATTTCAGCCAGCAGTTCCCTGATTTCTGCCGATTTAGCGCCGTCATCCAGCGTGGCAATCAGCTCAACAGGTTTAGTCAGTTTCTCAAGATAAGCCTTGAGCTGGGTTTTCATGTTGGTGTCGAGCATTTTTAATCTCCTGGGCTTAAAACATCATCATGCAAGCGGCCTGGTCCAGGCTGCCTGAATGCGCTTGCATCATAGTGTTGGAATAAAACGGGCGCGGCGCACCCGCTTGAGGATTAATTCGCCAGTATTTCGCGTGACAGGAAGGCAGCAAGCTTATGAATCCCCGGGAGCTTACATAAGTAAGTGACCGGGGTGATTAAGCGAAGCCAACACACCTGTAGCGCGAAAGACGCTGCGAATTTTAGATCTTACCGACCAGATCTAAAGAAGGAGCTAAAGTCGCTTCACCTTCTTTCCACTTAGCCGGGCAAACTTCACCTGGGTGAGAAGCTACGTACTGAGCAGCTTTGATTTTACGCAGCAGGTCAGACGCATCACGGCCGATACCTTCAGCGGTAACTTCGATTGCCTGGATAATACCCTGCGGGTCGACAACGAAGGTTGCACGATCTGCCAGACCTTCATCTTCACGCATATTCTCGAAGTTACGGGTCAGGGCGCCAGTCGGGTCACCGATCATCGCGTATTTGATTTTCGCGATGGTATCAGAGCTACCGTGCCATGCTTTGTGGGTAAAATGAGTGTCAGTAGAAACGGAGTACACATCGACACCCAGCTTCTGCAGCTCTTCGTAATGGTCCGCAACGTCGCCTAATTCAGTCGGGCATACGAAGGTGAAGTCAGCCGGATAGAAGAAGAAGACGCTCCAGCGGCCTTCGGTATCTTTCTCGGTAACTTCGATGAATTCACCGTTTTTGAACGCCTGGTTTTTAAAAGGTTTGATTTTGGTATTAATTAAGGACATCTATACTTCCTCCGTGTTTTCGTTGAGGTCTAAGTTAACGAATTTTTCCTGACTCGACCAATGCGTTTGCATTATCAAATCAATAAGCGTTATCTAACAACCGGAACAAGACAACTTTGTGAACCTATCAACGCGATCGCAGCCTTACGCCGCTTTTCACATCATATGTTGCTGAAAAGTAAAAAGGCCGCCCAATCAGGCGGCCCCGTTACCTGAAATACCCGCAGGTAGATTCAGCGCCAGGCTGACTGGCTATGTGTTGCGCTCTACACCTTAATGTAACAGCATAGGGATTACATCACCCGCTGGCTTAAAGGGCAATCTCCCCAGCTCCAGGTCCTACCTATGGCTGCAATAGGTTTTACCACTATACTTACTCTTCCCATTGATTTAACAAGGAATGATCATGTTAAAACGTCTGTTTTTCCTCAGTCTTTTACCCTTATGCAGCTATGCCGAGGATCTTCCCGCCCCCGTAAAAGCAATTGAAAAACAGGGTATTACCATCATTAAGTCCTTTGAAGCGCCTGGCGGAGTTAAAGGTTGGTTAGGAAAATATCAGGATATGGGCGTCGCCATCTATCTGACGCCTGATGGCAAGCACGCCATTTCAGGCTATATGTATGATGAGAAGGGTACCAACCTCAGCGAACAGTTATTTCAGAAAGAGCTTTATACGCCCGCAGGCCAGGTGATGTGGAAAAAGCTAGAGGGAGCCAACTGGCTTCTTGACGGCAAAAAAGAGGCCCCTATTGTCCTGTATGTTTTTGCCGATCCGTTCTGTCCCTACTGCAAACAATTCTGGCAACAGGCTCGTCCGTGGGTAGACGCGGGAAAAGTTCAGTTGCGCACCCTCTTAGTCGGTGTCATCAAACCTGAAAGCCCAGCCGCGGCGGCAGCGATTCTTGCTAGCAAAGATCCGGCGAAGACCTGGCACGACTATGAGCAATCCGGTGGTAAAATGCAGTTGGATGTGCCAACGTCCATTCAGCCAGAACAAATGAAGGTACTTAATTTCAACCAACAATTAATGGATGAACTCGGTGCTAACGTGACTCCGGCCATTTACTATATGAATAAAGAAAATACACTTCAGCAAGCGATCGGGCTTCCAGATAAAGAAAAACTACAGATTATGATGGGTGCAAAGTAAGCGTTCTTAAACTAACGCATTCTGCCTGGTTTGCCAGTACACAAAAGGATCTGGCGGAATGCTCTTCTGTGGTATATATTTAGATAAACTTAATGCAATACTTAGTTTTAAATAATAAAAAAAATGAATAATCACACAGTGAATATCATGCAGGCACATAATACTCCCTTTTTTACTCTCGCCAACTTAACAGGACGTTGATAATGGCTAATCTTTACGATCTCAAAAAATTTGACCTTAACCTATTGGTTATTTTCGAATGCATTTACCAGAATTTAAGTATCAGTAAAGCAGCGGAAACGCTCTTTATTACCCCTTCAGCGGTCAGTCAGTCGCTACAGCGTCTGCGAAATCAACTTAATGACCCGCTGTTTGTCCGCTCTGGTAAAGGGATAACGCCCACGACGGTAGGCGTTAACCTGCATCATCATCTGGAAAAAAATCTTAACCAGCTCGAACAAACCATCAATATCACCAATCGTTCCGAGTTAAGAAAACGCCTCGTTGTTTATTCGCCGCAACTTTTTATTACCCCAAAAACAACAAATTTAATTCATATGTTATTAGATGATTCACATCTTCATGTTGAACATCACGATCTTCTGGCGTCGGGGGAATCCGTCGAGAGCTTGCTATCCTACCGTAAAGCCGATCTGATATTTAGTACCTCGTCGCTGTCATCCCGAGCTACTGTGTGCAAACCTGTTCAGGAACTCGAGATTTCGCTTGTTTGCAATGAGAATCACCCGCGATTAGCGTCGCTAACGACAACTAAAGCCATACTTCAGGAGAGCTTCACGTATTATCTTTCTAATGACCTGGGGGCTAAATCCTTTCAGAGTCAGGCCGCTGGTCTTCTGGCTGATAGAAAAATCTCTTTCAGTAGCGACTCCTATATCGCAATTCTTAATGTTATTCAGCAAACTAATTTAATTGGTTTTGTACCCACCTGCATTCTGGAACATATAAGTTTTAGAAATAAATTTAAAATTATAAATACTTCATTCAAAATTCCAACAGTCATGATTTACATGCTCTACAATCGCGTTAACCTTGATGACCCTAATTTCATGAAATTCATCAATGATTGTGAGGCAAATAATATTTTTGCATGATTAACAATTAATCATCATCAATATGAATGACAACTAATATCTTGATTAAGAAAGAAATATAATGTAACTACACAGTATCTTTGATATCAAAGGAATAATGGCTGTGTCTTTTATAAAACTTCCATTACCAGAATCCGTTCTGCAAGCCAGTCAGCAGCGAATAGAGTGGGTAATGGAAAACTTCTCTCGCATTTGCGTCTCCTTTTCCGGCGGAAAAGACTCGACAACCATGCTGCACCTCACCGCGCGGCACGCTCGCCAAGCGGGCAAAAAGATTTGCGTTCTATTTATTGATTGGGAAGCGCAGTTTTCCTGCACTATTGCCCATTGTGAAAAGATGCGCGAAGAATATCGCGACGTTATTGAACAATTTTATTGGGTGGCGTTACCTTTAACGACCCAAAACTCCCTCACGCAATTCAATCCAGAATGGCAATGCTGGGAACCTGGCGCTGACTGGGTACGCCAGCCTCCAGCAGATGCAATTACCGACCCGGATTATTTCCCGTTTTATCAGGTGGGGATGAGTTTTGAAACGTTTGTCCGCGAATTTGCCGACTGGTTCTCGCAAAACCGGCCGGCCGCGGTCATGGTCGGCATTCGTGCCGATGAATCGCTTAATCGATTTATCACCATTTCCTCGCAGCGAAAACTGCGCTTTGCTGACGATAAACCCTGGACCACCTCAGCACCCGGCGGTCACGCGTGGTACATCTACCCTATCTACGACTGGAAAACCGCCGATATCTGGACCTGGTTTAGCAAAAGCGGTCTGACCTACAACCCACTCTATAACCTGATGTACCAGGCAGGCGTCCCGTTACGCTATATGCGGATCTGCGAACCCTTCGGCCCGGAACAGCGTCAGGGGCTATGGCTTTATCATGTATTAGAACCCGAGCGCTGGGCCGCGATGTGTCAACGCGTCAGCGGCGTGCACTGCGGCGGCGTCTACGCCGGGCACGATAATAAGTTCTACGGGCATCGCAAGCTGGATAAACCCGAGCATCATACCTGGAAAAGTTACGCCCTGTTTTTGCTCGATAGCATGCCGGAGAAAACAGCGGAGCATTATCGCAATAAAATCGCCGTCTATCTCCATTGGTATCAAAAGCAAGGGATGATGGATATTCCCGACACCCAGGCGGCAGATATCGGCTCCAAAGACATTCCTTCATGGCGGCGCATCTGCAAGGTGCTATTGAACAATGATTACTGGTGCCGCCAGCTCTCTTTTAGCCCAACCAAGTCTAATCAATATAAACGCTACCGTGAGCGTATGAATCAAAAGCGCCAGCAATGGGGGATATTATGCAACGACAATTAATTCAAGAAATTGAATGCTATCTTCAGTCATTGAGGGGAGAGGAGGAAAAGATTGCGGCACTTAACGCCTTTCGCCAAATTTTACATGAATATAGCCCATTCAAATCACAACCCGTCGATTGCGTATTGTGGGTCAAGCAGGAGACCGTTACGCCTAATGATTACAACCCAAACAACCTTGCTCCGCCGGAAAAAAGGCTGCTATTCACCTCCCTGGAAACAGATGGTTTTACTCAGCCCATCGTGGTGCTGAAACAGGGACAGGAACACTACTCGATTGTCGATGGTTTTCATCGCCACGAGCTAGCCAACGGCAAAGCAGCGCTGAAAAAACGACTGAAAGGCTATCTCCCCGTCACCTGTCTGGAAAGCAGTACCGCTAAGCGCGACTCCCTGATGGCTGCCACCATTCGCCACAACCGGGCGCGTGGGCGTCATCAGATTCATGCGATGTCGGAGATTGTCCAGGAGCTGGCGCATCTCGGCTGGTCTGACGATAAAATCGGCAAAGAATTAGGAATGGATTCAGATGAAGTATTACGCCTGAAGCAAATCAACGGTCTGGTGGAAATGTTCGGCGACCGTCAATTCTCTCAGGCATGGACCGTTAAATAGCTACAAACGACACAGGCGTTCTGCCGCAGCCAGCAGCGTTGCTGGCTGTTTCGCAAAGCACAGGCGAATCAGCTTATGCGGGAACGGGTCAGCGCAGAATACCGACAGCGGGATCGCCGCCACGCCAATTTCAGTGGTTAGCCAGCGGCAAAAACTCACATCATCCAGATCCGAGATTGCGCTGTAGTCCGCCAGCAGGAAATAAGTCCCTTCACAAGGCAGAATTTCAAGACGGCTAGTACGCAGCGCATCAATAAACAGATCCCGACGCTCGCGGTAAAACTCCGGCAACTGACGATAGTGCTCCGGTTCGCTGCGCAGCATATCGGCAATCGCCAGCTGAGCAGGCGTATTGACGGCAAACGTCAGATACTGATGCACTTTACGCAGTTCGGCGCTAATGACGGCAGGCGCCACGCAGTAACCCACCTTCCAGCCGGTCATGTGAAAAGTTTTACCGAATGAAGAAACCGCCACCGCCCGTTCGCGCAGCTGCGGATGCGCCAGCACGCTGGCATGTCCTTCGGCGGCAAAGCAGATATGTTCATAAACTTCATCGCTAATCACATAGATTTCACGATCGGCAATCGCCTGCCACAGGGCGGCAAAATCTTCATGTTGCCATACCGTCGCCGACGGGTTGTGCGGAGTATTGAGGATCACCAGCCGGGTTTTATTGCTGAGGGTCTCGGTGAACTGCTGCCAGTCAACACGAAAATGCGGCGGCTGGAGAGCAATACGCTTGAGCACGCCGCCCGACAGCTCAATCGCCGGGGCATAGCTGTCGTAGCTCGGGTCAAAGCAGATAACTTCGTCACCGGTGCGTACCAGCGCGGTAATCGCCGCATACAGCGCTTCCGTCGCCCCAGCGGTGACGGTCACGTCGCTGTTAGCATCGGGGCGATAGCCATACAGCTCTTCGGTTTTGTCGACTATCGCTTCGCGTAGCGCTGCCACGCCGGTCATCGGGGCGTACTGATTGGCTCCCTGCGCAACATGATACGCCAGCCGCTCCTGCAAAAAGCGCGGGCCATCAAAATCCGGAAAGCCCTGCGACAGGTTAATTGCCTGATGCTGCTGAGCCAGGGCGCTCATCTGGGTAAAAATAGTGGTGCCTAATGAAGGGAGTTTACTCTCAGGAATCAGTAGCTTATTGCTCATTCTTTTTGTACCGTCTGTGATGCTGTTGTTGAAGCCACTATAACACGATGCTAATATTTGGCAATCAAGACGTTTAGACGTCTATACCCGTCATACTTCAAGCTGCTTACGCGTTGGCTACGCTCGTTCACCCCAGTCACATAGTTATCTATGCTCCTGGGGACTCACTCACTTGCCGCCTTCAAGCAACTCGAATTATTTTGGGTATAAATGATAATGTTATTTCGCTTATGATTTAAATGCAGCTATCAACACAACGCCACCGTCAGCACGACCCACCGCTCACTCTGGAGAACTCATGATCCGCGCTATCGTGACCGATATTGAAGGCACCACCAGCGACATTCGCTTCGTCCATAACGTCCTGTTCCCCTACGCCCGCGAACGCCTGGCCGGCTTCGTCACCGCTCAGCAGTTTGTCGAGCCGGTAAAAACCATCCTCGATAACCTGCGCGAAGAGATAGCCGAGCCTGGAGCCAGCACCGCGCTGCTTATCGACACACTATTTGCCTTTATGGATGAAGACCGCAAATCTACCGCCCTGAAGGCGCTACAGGGAATTATCTGGCGCGATGGCTATGTGAACGGCGACTTCACCGGCCACCTTTATCCGGACGTTCTCCCGGCGCTGGAAAAATGGAAATCACAGGGTATTGATCTCTATGTATATTCCTCAGGCTCCGTTGCCGCGCAGAAATTGTTATTTGGCTACAGCGATGAAGGTGATATTACTCATTTGTTCAACGGCTATTTCGATACCCTGGTAGGCGCTAAGCGTGAAGTGCAGTCCTACCGCAATATTGCTGAGCAACTGGGGCACCCTCCTGCCGCGATCCTGTTCCTGTCCGATATCCATCAGGAGCTGGATGCCGCAGAAGAAGCCGGTTTCCGTACCGTACAACTGGTGCGCGGCGACCGTGACCCGGCCAGCCATCATCCGCAAGTTCAGCGTTTTGACGATATTCATCCGGAGCAGATCCCAGCATGAGCGCATTAACCATTTTTTCCGTGAAAGACCCGCAAAACCCGCTCTGGCACAGCACCAACGCCGAAGAGATCCAGCAACAGCTCAACGCCAAAGGCGTACGTTTCGAGCGCTGGCAGGCCGACCGCGATTTAGGCGCGGCACCTACTTCAGAAACGGTCATTGCTGCCTATCAACATGCAATTGATAAGCTGGTTGCTGAGAAAGGCTACCAGAGCTGGGACGTGATCAGCCTGCGCGCGGATAACCCGCAGAAAGAGGTGCTGCGGGAAAAATTCCTCAACGAACATACTCATGGAGAAGACGAAGTGCGCTTCTTCGTCGAAGGCGCCGGTCTGTTCTGCCTGCATATTGGCGACGAGGTGTTCCAGGTCTTATGTGAAAAGAATGATTTGATTTCCGTCCCTGCGCACACGCCGCACTGGTTTGACATGGGGTCAGAGCCGAACTTCACCGCTATCCGCATTTTCGATAACCCGGAAGGCTGGATCGCCCAGTTTACCGGCGACGATATCGCCAGCGCCTACCCGCGCCTGGCATAAGGCCAGAATTTAGTTTCCCGGAGGCGGCAGGCAATTCCGGGCTACCCACCCCGTAGGCCGGGCAAAGCGCCAGCCGCCGCCCGGCAATTCCGGGCGCCTAAGCCCGAATAAACCTTGGCGGATCGAAAGCGGTCACCGGCGGCAGCACCTCGCGCCACGGCTCAATTTCCACCCAGCAACTTTGGGCGCTACAGCCCTGCCCCAGCCGCGAGCTTCCGCGATCTTCAGTTAACACGTTAGGATTACCGTGCTTATCCAGCGACCCCTTTTCATTTGGGTCCAGCGGATCGTACCAGGCCCCGGTCGACATCTGCACTACGCCTGGTAAAATCTGCTCGCTAAGATGCACCCCGGCCAGAATTGCCCCACGGGCGTTATAAACCTTCACCACGCTGCCTTCGCTAATGTCCCTCGCCTGCGCATCCAGTGGGTGCATCCACAGCGGCTCGCGCCCCTGAATTTTTGTCGCCCGGCTCACGCTGCCGTGATCGTACTGACTATGTAACCGGGTACGCGGCTGGCTTGAGAGCAGATGCAACGGCCAGCGCGCCGCTTCCTGCCGCTGCCATGCCGCCTCCGGCTCATCCCACCACGGGTGACCGGGGCATTCACGATAGCCAAATCCGGCGATGGTTTCGGAAAATAGCTCAATCTTGCCGGACGGCGTAGAGAGCGGATAACGCTGCGGATCGGCGCGAAAATCGGCCAGAAATACCTGCGGTTTTTCAGGCGCGCTATATTCCAGTACCCCTTGTTGCCAGAACGCCTCGAACGACGGCAGCTCAATTCCCTCTTCCCGGGCGCGTGGTCGCGACTCTTCATAGATTTGCCGTAGCCACTGTCCGGCATCACGTCCTTCGCTAAAGCACTCGCCGCAGCCCAGCCTTTCTGCAAGGTCGCAGAAGATGGTGTAATCGTCGCGCGCTTCGCCTACCGGCGGGATCTGCGCGCTCATGGCAATCATAAAGCCGTCGTGGCCGCCGCTGCCGATATCTTCCCGTTCAAGCGAGGTGGTGACCGGCAGAACGATATCGGAGAATTTGGCCTGCGCGGTCCAGTACTGCTCATGAACCACGACCGTTTCCGGTCGCCGCCAGGCTTCGCACAGGCGGTTGATATCCTGATGATGATGAAATGCGTTGCCGCCCGCCCAGTAAACCAGGCGAATATCAGGGTAATGCAAATGCTGACCGTCAAACTCATAGGCTTCGCCCGGATGCAGCAGCATATCGGAAAGTCGCGCCACCGGGATCACGCTGTTCACCGCGTTTTTGCCAGCCGGAAGGCGTGGGCCGGAAAACGCTTTACGCGCCGCTCCCGCCAGATTGGTGCAGGCATAGCCAAATCCCAGCCCGCCGCCCGGCGTACCAATTTGCCCCAGCAGCGCGGTGAGCGCTACCGTTGCCCAGTAAGCCTGCTCGCCCTGGCGCGCCCGCTGAATCGACCAGGAAATATTCACCATCGTGCGCTTACTGGCCATCTCACGCGCCAGCGCAACAATCTGCGGAGCGTCAATACCGGTTATCGCCGCCGCCCACTCCGGCGTTTTCGCGACGCCGTCACTCTCCCCCATCAGGTAAGTACGATAAGCGGCAAAACCCACCGTATGGCTGGCGACAAAGCCGCTGTCGTACAGAGATTCGTTAATCAGAACGTAGCACAGCGCCAGCAGCAGTGCGGTATCGGTCCCCGGAAGAACGGCAAGCCACTCGGCGCTCTCCACGGCGCTCAGATCATTACGCACCGGACTGATATTGACGAAGCGTGTTCCCTGCTCCTGCATCTTCTCCAGCCAGTATTTCAGCATATGGTCATTGGCGCCGCCGCCGTTGACCTGCGAATTACGCAGCGGCAGGCCGCCAATCGCCACAAACAGCTGACACTCCCGCGCCAGCTCGGAGAAATGGGTGTGCTGACGGTGCAGCGGGCTTAGCGGCCCGAGAATATGCGGCAGAATACGCTCACCCGCCGCGCTGCTGTAGGTGTTGGTGCTGGCGGTATAGCCGCCGAAGGACTTGAGGAAACGGTGCAGCTGGCTTTGGGCATGGTGAAAACGCCCGGCGCTGGCCCAGCCGTAGGAGCCGCCGAAAATGGCTTCATTGCCGCAGCGCGCTTTGACCGACTTCAGCTCGCGGGCCAGCAGGTCGAGCGCCACCTCCCAACTCACTTCTACAAACGGCTCTTTGCCACGACCCTCTCGCGAAGCCGGGCCATTTTGCAAGCAACCCGCACGCACCGCCGGACGACGAATTCGCGTCTTGCTGGTAATCGCATCGGGGAGCGACTGACCGATACGTGAGGGATTTTTATCCCAGGGTACCGGCGTCACCGTATCAATCTTGCCGTCGCGAGCCTGTACTTGCCAGGTTCCCCAGTGCATCACGGTCAGATTATGTTGTTTTCTCATATTGCCTGTTTTCTTCTTACCCGATAAAGGTCGCCATAATAAAACGCGCGAATCTTGGGAATAAAATACGTATCACCATACAATCTGCTACAGAGAAAGGATTCTCCACGCAGAATAAGTCTGCGTTATTCCAGGATGCGATATATTACAGCGACAGAATAATTATAATTAAGTAGCAATATTTATTTGAATAAATAAGACTTGCAAGCAAATTAAATCCACAAAATAAAAATGGATAAAATCACATCATGAAATATTTTCAGGTTGCAGATGACAAATTTACGTTTTCCTCAGGCAAATCTGCGATATAACATTGTTGATATAACTTAGACATATTTCGTATTTGAGGTTGCATGGCTGTTATTGTCATGCTACTGCTCCGCAGCCACCTCCATCACAGGACCATAATAAGAATGTCGCAGAAAATGAAATTATTGCCCATCGCGCTGGGTCTGCTCTCGCTCGCCTCCGTTAACGCCCTGGCGGCCGATGCCTTATCGCTTCAGGGGAAAACTATCGGCGTCGCCGTTGTCGGCACGCAGCACTTCTGGGATCGTGAAGCCTATAAAGGTGCGACCGAAGAGGTAGAGAAACTGGGTGGTAAAGTGATCGGCGTCGACGGTGGTCGTGACAACCAGGTTCATGCCAATAACCACGATATTTTGCTGTCGCGAAAAGTCGATGCAGTAATTAGCATTCTGGGCGATAGCGCTGTTGAGCCTAAATTCAAAGCGCTGCGCGATGCGGGCATTCCGGTATTTACCGTTGACCACGTTTCAAAATACTCCGTCAATAACACCACTTCCGATAACTACACATTAGGCTCGACCATTGGTCGTTATATGGCCGATGAGCTAGGCGGCAAAGGCAACGTTGCAGTATTTAACGCCTTCTCCAGCTCCCTGCGTATTTGCGGCATTCGTTATGACCAGTGGAAATATGTCCTTAAGGATTACCCGGATATTCATATTATTCAACCAGAGCTGGCTGAACAGTTTGCCAACTCGCCGGAAGATGCGCGTAAGAAAACCCTCGAACTGCTGAGCCAATATCCAAAAGGTAAGCTCGACGCCATCCATGTTGCCTGCTGGGATCAGCCCGCTATCGGTATTGTCCAGGCGCTGGAAGAGACCGGTCGCGATAAAGACGTCAAAGTCACCGCCATCGATGCCGGCCCGGAAACGCTGGAAATCATGGCCGAGCCGGGCAGCCCGTTCGTTGCCAACGTCGCGCAGCAGCCGCACCTGATCGGCCAGACTTCCGCCGATAACGTCGCCCGCTACTTCGACAAGCAGAAACTGCCGGTACAAACCTTTATCCCGGTCGTCCCGGTGAAAGGTCCGCAGGAGGCGAAAGCGGTCTACAAACAGCTGGGATATGGCGAACTGCAGTGATCACTCAATCCACCGGCGGGGCCAATCCCGCCGCTGGTCTGGCGATGAACCAGATCAGCAAAAGCTTCGCCAACGTGACTGCATTAAATGCGGTCACGCTGCTTCTGAACCCTGGCGAAATTCACGGCCTGATCGGCGAGAACGGCGCGGGAAAATCGACGCTAATTAAAATTCTTGCGGGCGTCTATCAGGCCGATAGCGGCAACGCCACGCTCGACGGCGCACCTCTGCCGCTCGGCAATCCGGCGGCTATTGAAGCGCTGGGCATTCGCGTCATTCACCAGGAGCTCAACCTGATCCCGCACTTTACCGTCGCGGAATCGGTGTTCCTCGGCCAGGAGTACCGCACCCGCTGGGGCGCGCTGGACCGACGGCGGATGAATGCCGCGACCGAGACGTTTTTCCGCGACAGCTGGCAGCTGGAAATCAATCCGCGCCGCCTGATCCGCGATCTCAGCCTTGCCGAGCGCAAGCTGGTACAAATCGCCCGAGCGCTGATTGACGGCGCGGCAAAGCTGGTAGTGTTCGACGAACCCACCGCGCCGCTGGAAGCACAGGAAGCCAGCCTGGTCTCCTCTGCCATCTTGCGCCTTCGCGAGCAAGGGATCGCGATTCTTTATATTTCCCACTATCTCAACGAAATCGCCGCCCTTTGCGATCGCGGCACGGTGCTGCGTAACGGCGAGGTTGTCGGCTATCCCGACCGGGACCTCCTGCAGAATACCGATGCGCTAATCAAAATGATGGTCGGGCGCGATATCGAACAGCTCTATACCCCGCGTCAGAGCAGCGCTCAGGCAGTCGATACCGCCGTACCGGTGCTGTCGGTTCGCCATCTCAGCGACGGCACGCAATTAAACGATATTAGCTTTGATATTCAGCCCGGCGAGATCGTCGGCGTGGCGGGTCTGCTTGGCGCAGGGCGCGACGTGCTGGTCGATCTTCTCTACGGCCTGCGCCGCGCCCGTAGCGGCACGATTAGCATCGACGGTGAGTCGAAACGACTGCGCACGCCCTATCAAGCCACCCGCGCCGGGATGGCGCTGGTCCCGCGCGACCGTCGCCATCAGGGACTGATTCTCCCCTTCTCTACCGCCGACAATATTAACCTTGCCTCGCTGCCGGATACCGCCACCTTCGGCTGGGAACACCGAGGGCGGGCACTGGAAAAAGCGCGCAGCTGGATTGAACAGCTCTCCATCCGCCCCGGTCGCCCGGAGCTGCCGGTGCGCTTTATGAGCGGCGGCAACCAGCAAAAGGCGATTCTCGCCCGCTGGCTGGGCACAGACGCGCGGCTATTTATTCTTGATGAACCCACGCTCGGGGTCGATATCGGCGCGCGCAGCGATATTTATCAGCGCACCCGCGAACTGGCGGACCGCGGTCGCGGCGTGCTGGTCTCTTCCAGCGACGCACCGGAACTTCTGGGCCTTTGCGACCGCATTCTGGTGATGTGGCGCGGCGAGCTGGTGGCCAATCTTCCGACCCAGGGGCTGACGCTGGACGCGCTGCTGGTGACGATCAACGGTGGACAGGAACAACAGGTATGAGTGCAGGTATCCAGCGCCGCCCACTTACGGGCATAACGACGCTAATCGAAAAATTCCCCCTGATTCTCTTTTTCGCGCTGCTGGTCTGGCTCAGCCTCCAGTCGCCGTTTTTTTTAAGCTGGCAAAATATCAGCATGATGCTGGTGCAGAGCGTGCCGCTGGCGATCCTCTGCTTCGGCCTGGTCTGCGTCATCGCCGTCGGCGGCGATGATGTGGTCTCCGGCGGCATCGACCTCTCGCTGCCCGCCATCGCAGTACTCGGCGTAGCGCTGCTGAGCCTCGGCATGGCGGAGTGGAATACCCCCTATTTGCTGCTGTTTTTACTGCTGATTGCCGTCTGTCTGGCCTGCGGTGCGGTCAACGCCACCCTGGTGCTGGCGGCGGGCCTGCCACCGCTGCTGGCAACCCTGTCAACCTCCGTCGCCTTCACCGGGCTGACCGACCTGCTGACCGGGCAGCGGCGCATCGCGGTAAACGATCCGCTGATGGTGGCCTTTCGCGATAACGACCTGTTCGGTATTCCCTGGCCGCTTATCTATCTGCTGGCGGTCTTTGCGCTGTTTCAGTTTCTGCTCCACCACTCCCGCTTCGGCCAGCATTTACAGGCGGTAGGCGGCAATCGCGATATGGCACAGATGAGCGGACTCAATGTGCGCCGTTTGACCATCATCGTCTGGCTGCTGGCGGGGATCGCCGCCGGTCTGGCGATTTTACCGCTGCTCAGCCAGGGCTCCGGCAGCTCCAGCGGCACGGCAACGCCATTGTTGCTGGAAACCGTCCTTGCCACCTTTATCGGTGCGGCGTTCTCGCGGCGTCGCGTGGTCACCATCTGGGGCGCGCTGCTCGGCGCGGTGCTGGTCAACGCGCTCTCTAACGGGCTCGGCCTGCTGGGGGTGAACATATTCTGGATGGGCGCGATTAAAGGCGGCCTGATCCTCGTGGTGCTGGCGGCTTCGGCGGTCAGACATAAAGGAGGCAACTGATGAGCCAGTTGACGCTCAAGACCCCATCAACGGGGCAAACCGCAGCGAATCCGCTGGCGTGGCTGTCGCGGGCAGGATTCGGCGTGATTACTCTGCTGGCGATTGCCCTGTTCGGCTGGGCAAATCCGGTTTTTTTGACCTTTGATAACTGGGCGAATCTGCTGCAGGGCAGCGCGATCCTGCTGATTGTGGCGATGGCGATGACCCTTATCGTCAGCGCCGGGGCGATTGATCTCTCCGTCGGCGTGGCGCTTGATTTTGGCGCGGCTTTTGCGCTGGTGGCGCTGAAAACCTGGCACCTGCCGTGGCAGGCTGCGGTCGGCTGCGCGCTGCTCGGCGGGGTGATTATTGGCCTGCTGAACGCCTTCCTGATCCTTATCTGCCAGATTCGCCCGTTCCTCGCCACCCTCGGCACCTGGTTTATCGCCAGCAGCGCCGAGCGCATTTATACCGACGGCGGCGGCTCCATCTCTTATCGCCGGATGGCACCGGAATATCACGATCTGGCAGTCGGCAATATCGCCGGCATTCCAACGCCGGTGGTGATTGTGCTGGTGCTGTGGCTGGCGGCGTGGCTGATTACCGAACGTACACTGTTCGGCAAATACGTTCGCGCTATCGGTCAGAACGGCGAAGCGGCGCGTATCGCCGGAATTCGCGACCGCCGTACCATGCTGTGGGTGCTGGTGGCGGCCTCCGCCCTGTGCGCCGTCGGCGGCGTTATTCTTTCCGCCAACTTGCGCCAGTTTACGCCGCTGGCCGGTCAGGCCTATCTGATGGACGCTATCGCCGCGGTATTTATCGGCACCGCCTTTAACCGACTGGGCCGGGTCAGCATCGCCGGAACCCTCGGCGGCGTGCTGTTCCTCGCGATTATTGATAACGGCCTGAACCTGATGGGGCTTAACTATCTGGTGAAAGATGCGCTGGTTGGCGTGATTCTGGTCGTTGCGCTGGCCCTCTCCTTCTGGCAGGCGCGTCTGCGTCAAACCCATCGTTAAGTGGAGCTCTCATGGCAACCTTTGACGCCGCCTTTGTCGGCCTGACTATTCTTGATATCGCCGGTCGCCCGGTTATCGACATCCCGCCGCGCGGCGGGGTAGCCTTTATTGAACAGATTCGCCTTAATCCCGCAGGAACCGCCGCCGGGGCCAACATTAACGCAGCCAAGCTGGGGATTCGTACCGCAGCGGTGGCCTGTCTGGGCGAAGATGAAAAAGCTGATTTTATCCTCGCCAGCTATGCGCGGCTGGGCATCGACTGCTCGCGGGTCCAGCGCACGGCACTGAAGGAAACGTCAGCGACCATCCTGCCGATTCGTCCTAACGGCGAGCGCCCGGCGCTGCACTGCCGGGGAGCTTCAGATGTCCTTTTCATCCGCGAAGAGGAGTTCGACGCGATTCTTGACTGCCGCTTCCTGCACCACGGCGGCACCGGCCTGCTGGCGGCGATGGACCAGGGGCAAAGCGCCCTTTTGCTGCAAGCGGCAAAGGCTCGCGGCGTCACCACCAGCTTTGATTTAATCGCGCCCAATGAGCACACCCTCGATCTGCTGCGCCCGCTGCTGCCGTCGGTGGACTACTTTATGCCTTCTCTTGAGGAGGCCGCGTATCTCTCTGGACAGGCGCAGCCGGAAGCGATCGCCCGCTTCTTCTTCGAACTTGGCGTCGGGACCTGCATTCTGAAAGAGGGTGAAAACGGCTCCTGGCTGCTGACCCGCGACGGCGCAGTCGAGCATATCGCGCCGTACCGGGTCGATGCTGTCGACACTACCGGCTGCGGCGACAGCTACTGCGGCGGCTTTATTGCCGCGCTGGCCCGTGGGTTAAGCGTCAAAGAGGCATGTGAGGTGGCTTCAGCCGTCGCCGCGCTGGTGGCGACCGGCATGGGATCGGATGCGGGCGTGGTCGATTGGCAGCATACTCAGGCATTTATGGCGGCTAACCGTCGCTGACAAAAAGCGTCGCCGCCGCGAGATGCGGCGGCTAAAAAGGCTTAACGCCACTGATAGAGCAGCGGCTCCCCGGCAACATAACGCTGGAGGTCGGCGGCAATCATCGCCGTATGTTTAGCGATGCTTTCTCTCGTCGCCCCGGCGATATGCGGGGTGATAATCACGTTATCAAACTCGGTGACAAACGGATGGTCACGCCACAGCGGCTCGCGATGGTATACATCCAGCGCCGCGCCGCCCAGCGGGCCATGGCGCAGCGCGTTAATCAACGCTTCTTCATCCACCACCGCAGCGCGAGAGGTGTTAATCAGCAGCGCCCCCGGCTTCATGCTATTCAACAACTGCGCGTTCACCAGGCCATCGCTATGCGCGCCGCTGCTCAGATGCAGGCTGACAATATCCGCCTCACGGAACAGACCCTCAAGCGTCGTTTTCTGTAGCCCCGGCTCGTTGATATCCTCGGCGGCGACAAACGGATCCACCACCAGCACCGCCATGCCAAAGGCGCGGGCGATACGCGCCACGCGGCGGCCAATATTGCCATAGCCGATCAGCCCCAGGGTTTTATTGCGCAGCTCGCTGCCTTTAAACACTTCATAAGGACTTTCCGGGCTGACGTCCCACACCACATCACGGCGCAGCCCGCTCTGGGTGGCCTGGGCGGCGTTCTCGGCGTTAGTGAATTCACCGCGCTTCAGCGCCGCGTGCGATTGCGGAATATGCCGCGCCAGGCTCAGCATCAGCCCCAGCGTCAGCTCTGCGGCGGCGTCCGCGTTGCGGCCCGGCGTATAGAGTACGCGGATATCGCGCGCCTGCGCGGCTTTGGTATCGATATTCACCGGGTTGGCGCGGGTGCAGGCGATAACCTGCAGACGCGGACAGGCGGCAATCACCTCTTCCGTCACATCATCGTAGCTGGTCACCAGTACGTCAGCGTCGTGGGCCAGCTCAATCAGTTGGCCTGCGCTCAGCTTCGGTTTACCCAGCGCCCAACCTTCCACCCGCAGTTCACCCAGTTGCTGAAATGCGCTGAGATCGCCGGCGTGTTCGGCGGTAAAAACAATTTTCATATGCGTTGTTCCTGAGAAATACGTTGAAGCACCTCGTGGCGGGCCTGCCAGACCGGGAGCATCTGCTCGCGCAGCAGGCGATAAACCGGATACAGAGCAGCATAACGGCTATGCGCCTGCGGATTAGGTTGATAACGAGTCTGCTCAAGTGCGGGGTAGCGAGTCAGCGCATCGACGCTGCGCGCCGCCAGAATCGCCGCGCCGCGCGCACTAAGCTCGTTAAAAGTACTGGAGACCACCGTTCTGCCGGTGCAGTCGGCGATAATTTGCAGCCAGGTCGCTGACGCCGCCCCGCCGCCGGTCAGGTACAGCTCACCGCCCTGCGGATAACCCTGAAGCGAGTCGACGATAGCGTAAGCCAGCCCTTCAAATACTGCCCGCTGTAGCTCCGCGCGAGTGGTGTGTTGGCTAATGCCAAAATACCCGGCCCGCGCTTCGGGGCTAAAGAACGGCGCGCGTTCGCCGTTGAGATAGGGCTGCCAGAAGACGCCGCCGCTGCCCGGCTCAACGCTGGCGATGTTCTGTTCCAGTTGCTGTAAATCGGGGTTTAGCGAAATCTGCTGCTGGAGCCAGTCGATGTTTGGCGTTCCGGCCTGCATCGGAAAAAGGTTAATAAAGCTGCCCGCCTCGGTGTGAGTGACGTAGCGCGTCCCCTCGTTGACCGTTTGACGACCGTGGCAAACGATGCCGGTACAGCAGGTAGTGCCGAGAATGGTATAGATGTCGCCGTCGTTCACCGCTCCGCAGCCCAGCGCCGCGCTGCACACGTCGAGCGCGCCAGCCGCCACCGGCGTAGCAACGGGAAGCCCGGTCAGCGCCGCGACCTCTTCCCGCAGCGTACCTGCCTGCGCGTCCGGTGCCAGCAGCGGCGGGAACAGATGGGCTAAATCCGCCAGCCCCATCTCACTGAGCACGACCCCGGATAATGTTCCGCTCTGCTGGTTAAGCAAAGAGGTGCTGGCATCGGTGAGATCCAGCGCCGCAACGCCGGTGAGGCGAAAGCGGATCCAGTCCTTAGCGAAAAACAGATAGCGGGCCGCCGCCAGCCGTTCGGGCTGATGATGTTTGAGCCAGCATAACTGCATGCTGGTGTTGCAGGGTTGCAGATGGGTGCCGGTATCGTCAAAGAAACGGCGGTCAAAACCGGGGCGGTTGAGCAGTTCACTCATAAGCTCGCGGCTGCGGGTATCGCTCCACAGGATACCCGGCCCAACCGGTTCGCCCTCGGCGTCGCTAAGCCAAACGCCTTCGCCCTGCCCGGCAAGGCCAATTGCGCGTAAACGCCCTTTTTGCAGCGCCGGATGCTGAGCAATCTCGCGCAGAATCGTCACCACCGATTGCCACAACTGGGCCATATCCTGCTCAGCGTGACCGTTGGCGGACAGGCGCGGGCCGGTATTCTGCGCCGCGCTGGCGCACGCCTGAAAATGTTCATCAAACAGCACCGCTTTGACCCGCGAGGTGCCGATATCGATTCCGAGATAAAAATCCATGCCTGACCCGTTAGTGGAGAGAAATTTAGTCGCGCTCGTAGCGGCGACGCATCAGCTCGCACTCGAACAGAAATTCCAGTCCTTCCAGCTGACGACGGGCCTCGTTAATGTCTTTGCCCCAGCAGGTCAGGCCGTGGCCGCGCAGCAGGAAGCCGTAACGCAGCGGGTTGGTCTGCGCATAGTCTTCAATGCGCGCCGCCAGGGCGTCGATATCCTGGTCGTTATCGAAAATCGCCACCGGTACGGTATCAAGGTGGCTATGCTGACCGGTCAGGGTTTTCTGCATCTCATAACCCTGCAGCGCCAGGGTGCCGCTTTTTTCAATGCGCGACAGCACGGTGGCGTTGACGGTATGCACGTGCAGCACAAAGTTGGCCTCCGGGAACAGGCGATATACCAGGGTATGCAGGCCGGTTTCGGCGGAAGGTTTACGCCCGGAAGGCGCTTTATTGCTGGCGATCTCAACCTGGAGAAAATCTTCCGTCGTCAGGCTGCCTTTATCGCGTCCCGACTCGCTGAGCCAGCACCAGGTCTCGTCCTGACGCACCGACATATTGCCGCCGGTGGCCGGTGCCCAGCCTTTCGCGCCGATCCAATGACAGGTGGTGACCAGTTGCGCGAGTCTTTCTTGCCACATAGCAGTTCCTTAGTTTAGCGATGTTGATTTGAGAACCTTCACGATCAGGCGTTATTGTTGCAGGCAGTTTGGACACGGACAGCGCGGAACACCCGGAACGTACACGTAGTACGTGAGGAGTGTGAGCACTGCCCAGGTCCAAAATGGCCAATGAAATAGCCTGGAGAAAGGTTCTTTAGCCGTCTAAATGGCTATTTACCCGATACTAACACCACCCGCTCAAGTGAACAATATTTCAGAAAAGACTTACATTAGTAATGGTTATAATGGAATTGCATATGAAATTACTTTTTTAACAATAAAGAAATTGAATGTCTTCATGATGCCAACATTACCGACTACACGTTGCCAAAAAGATAGGGGATCGTTCCGCCAGGAAACGACGCAAAATTGGCATCATTTGTCGATTCAGCCCTCCCAGTAGCTACCGTCTTGAACGTCAAGCGGTAGGTGCGTCGGGTAAAGCGCCAGCCGCCACCCGACAGGAATGCGCGCAATAGCTCAATCCCTCTGCCCCACGGCGGTGCAAAACATGTCACTGTGCACACACTTATGGCAAACATCGGCTAAATAACACCTTTTTATGTGCATAGTGCCCATATATCAGTGTTACCCCTGCCCCGATTTTGTTGGCATATCTCTTGCTACCCCTCTGGCATCGCCATTCGGATAGCCACTTAGAGGTTCCACAATGTCAAACAGCAATGATTTTCCGCTCGTCGAAGCGCCTGCCTCAGGGCGCAAAGGCGTATTTTCGATCTCCATGGTCCTGTTCAGCTTCACCTTTTTTACCGGCACGATGTTCGCGGGCGGTAAGCTTGGCGTCTCTTTTTCGATTGTGAACCTGCTATGGATTGCGGTTATCGGTAACTTTCTGCTGGCGCTATACGCCGCATCGCTCGGCTGGATTGCCGCGCGCAGCGGGCTGAATACCGTGCTGATGGGGCGCTTTTGCTTTGGGGAAATCGGCAGCAAGCTCGCCGATTTTATTCTCGGTTTCGCCGAGCTGGGCTGGTACGCCTGGGGTACCGCGACGGTCGCCATCTCGCTGGTCAAAATCCTCGCCCTGCCCGAGGCGATGACCATTCCGCTGATGATCCTGTTCGGGATCCTGTTCTGCGTCACCGCGCTGGTGGGCTATAAAGGGCTGGATGCGCTGTCGCGTATTTCGGTGCCGCTGATGTTTATTCTACTGGTGATTTCTATGTATCTAGCCGCCCATCACGCCGGTGGCTGGCAGGCGATGACCAAAATCGAACCGGGCGAAACCATGACCTGGTCGGCGGCGATCACCATGGTGTTCGGCACCTTCGCCAGCGGCGCAACCCAGGCGACGAACTGGACCCGACTGGCCAACTCCAGCCGCACCGCTATCGTCGCCAGTATGAGTAGCTTCCTCGTCGGCAACGGGTTGATGATTGTTGCCGGGGCGTGGTGCGCTATCGTCTACCAGCAGGCCGACATTGTAGAAGTGCTGATTTTGCAGGGGCTGTCCGTCGCCGCGGTGGTGATGCTGTGCCTCAACCTGCTGACGATTCAGGGGCCGACTATCTATAACGTCTCGGCTGCCGCCTGCCATCTGCTGCGCAGCGAACGCCGCCGTACCCTGACCGTGGTCGCCGCTGGCGTCGGCATTCTGCTGGCCATTGGCGGGATGTACGAAATGCTGATCCCGTTCCTGGTGCTGCTAGGTAGTATCATCCCGCCTATCGGCGGCGTCATTCTCGCCGACTATTGGTTCTATCGCGGCGGGCGCTATCCGCTGCTGCAAACCGCCCGTTTACCGCGCTTTAACTGGTTGGGGCTCAGTGCCTACGCCGTCGGCGCGGTGGTGGCTTACCTGTCGCCGTGGATTGCACCGCTGGTGGGGATTTCCGTCTCCGCGCTGGTCTACATCGCCCTGACCCGCCTGAGCAAACGCCAGCCCGCCGCTGACTCAGTTGCGGAACAGTAACCATGAGCCTGACGGTCAATGAAATCCTCGCGCTGGACGGACTCTCCGCCATGCGCCTGCGCGCGGGTAAACAGGGCCTCCAGCTGGCAGTTCGCTGGTACTACGTGGCGGAAAATGAAAATATCGCCGAGTGGATCATGGGCGGGGAACTGGTGTTTATCACCGGGATCAACCATCCCCGCGATGAAGACAACCTGATTCATTTACTGATGGAAGGCAAGCAGCGCGGGATCGCCGGGATGGTGATCCTGACCGGCGACGCTTATATCCACACGATCCCGCCGCGGCTGATCGCGCTGGCCGACGAACTGGGCATTCCGCTGATTGAGCAGCCCTATCTGCTGAAGATGGTGATCGTGACCGAGCGCATCGGCACCGCGCTGGTACGCAGCGAGAATGCCCTGCAATCACAGCGCGATATTCTACTGCAGCTGCTAACCGGCGATTATCCCGACCTGCAAATCCTGCACCAGCGCGCGCTCCACCAGCAGCTGGATTTTACCCGCCCGCTGCGGGTGGCGGCACTGCGCCTTGAGGGGATAGCGCGCCTGTTTCGCCAGTTTCCGCCCGAACAGGCCGAAGCCTGGCTCCAGCAGGCCCGCCGCACCGTGCGCCAGCGCTTGCAGCAGCAGCTCAATCAGCAGGGCAACCCTTTTCCGCTGGTCGAGCGCAGCAATATGTTTCTCTTCCTGCTCCCGGATGAGGAAGGCGAGTTTTATCAACAGAAAAAGTGGTTAGAACAGTGGTTGCTGGCGCTGGCGGAAAGCGATGATAAGTTATCGCTGCTGTGCGGCCTTTCCGCACCGGTGCAGCAACTACAGGGCTATCCACGCGCGCTGTCGCAGGCGCGTCAGGCGCTGGATCTTAGCGATACATTGCGGCCGGCCCAACGCATCAGCGACTACCAACAACTGGGCTTTATCAAACTGCTTTCCGCCGTCGGCGACCCCACCCTACTAACCGACTTTATGCATGACACCCTCGGCTGCCTGATCGAACCCGATCGCAAAAGCCCGTGGTTGTTAATGGAGACCCTGGAAACGCTGCTTCAGGAGAGCGGCAACGTAGTCAGGGCCGCCGAGCGGTTGGGGATTCACCGCAACACGCTGCATCAGCGCATCCAACGAATCGAAAAGCTGACCTGCTATCCGGTCAGCCATCCGCAGTTTCATCTCAACGCCTCGGTCGCCCTGGCTATCTGGCGTATGTCGCAAAACCATTTACGGGAACAACCATGAAAATTATTAACGCGCGCCTGCGCCATAAAGAAGCGCTCTATACCCTTGAATTACAGGACGGCCTGATTAAAAGCATCACCGAGCAGGCCGCAGCGCAGGCGGTTGACGCCAGTGATATCGACGCGCAGCAAAAGCTGGTGATCCCGCCGTTTGTCGAACCGCATATCCACCTCGACGCCACCCTGACGGCGGGCGAGCCGGAGTGGAATATGAGCGGCACGCTATTTGAGGGCATAGCCCGCTGGAGCCAGCGTAAAGAGAGCGTCACGGTTGAAGATACGCGCCAGCGCGCGCTGAAAACTATTGGTATGCTGCGCGATAACGGCGTACAGCACGTGCGCACCCATATTGATGTCACCGACCCCTCTCTGACGGCGCTGGAAGCCATGCTGAGGGTAAAAAAAGAGGCGGCCCATCTTATCGATCTGCAAATCGTCGCCTTCCCGCAGGAGGGCATCGAATCCTTCCCCGGCGGGCGCGAGCTGATGACCCGCGCTATCGAGATGGGAGCTGATGTGGTCGGCGGCATTCCGCACTACGAAAATACCCGCGACAAGGGCGTTAGCTCAGTGATGTTTTTGATGGATCTGGCCCAGCGCCACGGCTGCCTGGTGGACGTGCACTGCGATGAAATTGACGACCCGCAGTCGCGCTTCCTGGAAGTGCTGGCGGAAGAAGCCCGGGTTCGCGGCATGGGCGCGCAGGTGACAGCTAGTCATACCTGCGCGATGGGCTCTTACGATAACGCCTACTGTTCGAAGCTGTTCCGCCTGCTAAAAGCCTCGGGGATCAGCTTTATCTCCTGCCCGACCGAAAGCATTCATCTGCAAGGTCGCTTTGACAGCTGGCCGAAACGGCGTGGCGTGACGCGGGTAGCGGAGCTGGACCGCGCCGGGATCAACGTCTGCTTTGCTCAGGATTCCATTCAGGACCCGTGGTATCCACTGGGCAACGGCAATATCATGCGCATCCTCGACGCCGGACTGCACATCTGCCATATGCTGGGGTATGAAGATTTGCAGCGCTGCCTCGATCTCATTACCGATAACAGCGCCCGGGCGCTGTGCCTGGGCGATAACTACGGTATTGCCGAAGGACGTCCGGCGAACCTGCTGATCCTTGATGCGGAAAATGATTATGAAGCCGTGCGCCGCCAGGCCAAAGTGCTGACCTCCATTCGCCACGGCAACATCATTTTGCAGCGCCAGCCGGAACAGATTTGCTATCCAAACTGATGTGTTAAACACCCGGCGGGTTAATCTGCCGGGCTAAAAATCACTGATGCGCTCCGGCCCTGCGCCGCTCACCTTCATCATGGCGGAAAAATGCTGCTGGATAAGCTGCGCCTTGAGCGGCTTAAACTTCGGGTCGTGCCAGTGGTCATGAAATTCATGCGGATCGTTATCTAAATCAAACAGCTCCCCCTCTTCAGCATCGTGATAAACATTCAGCTTATAGCGGCCATCAAAATACATACTGCCGCGCGAACCGATGCTGCCGGGAAAGCCAAGCGCGTCAAAATATTCGCTCAGCACATAGGGCTTATGCTGATGCAGCGCGCTGTCGCCATTGAGCAAAGCGTACAGTGACAGTCCCTGGTTCTGCGCGGGTATCGGTAGCCCAGCACTCTCCAGCAGCGTCGCTGGAATATCTACCAGCTCGACTAAGGCATTCGAGCGCCTCTGCGGCGCGAAACGCTGCGGCCACGAAACGATCAGTGGCACGTGCACCAGCCCTTCATAAAAGCGGCAGCCTTTGTAGAGTAGGCCGTGATCGCCCAGCATCTCTCCGTGATCGCTCATAAAGATAACCAGCGTATTCTGCCGCTGCCCGCTCTCATCAAGCAGCGAGGTCAGGCTGCCGACCAAATCGTCTATCTGAGCTATCATGGCGAAATAGGCCGCGCGAATGGCCTTCGCATCCCAGGATTCCGGCGGCGTGTCATGGCTGCCTTGCAGGCTTTCCCCCTCTACCGCCACGTTCGGATTGACAGCCTTTTTGGTCTGCTGGTCGACCCGCGGAAAGCGCGCCTGATGGGCCAGATCGCTTTCGGCAAACAGCGGTGGGCGAATGGCATCCGCATCAATACGCTGCAAATACGCCTGCGGCGGGTCAAACGGCGGATGCGGATCGTAGAGGTTAATGCTGAGGAACCACGGCGACTGCTGATGGCGGGAGATAAATTCCCGCGCCCGCTCTGTCGCCCAGGTGGTCTGGTGAAATTCCGCCTCAACTCCCGGATAAATCGCGCCCTGCGCGTGGGCGTATAGCGCCTGCGGATCGACGCCTTTCTCTTCCAACCATGTCTGATAATCGTGGCCCTCCGACCAGTCCGGGTGCGGGTGTTGGCTCCAGTAAAACTCATCGTAGCCATCGTCGGGGCGCTGCTCTACGCCGTGCTGGCTGGCGGAAAGATGCAACTTACCAATCAGCCCGGTGCGATATCCCGCCTGCTGAAATGAACGAGGCAACAGATGCAGGTGCTCGGGAAAGCGGCGGTTGCCGTTGCGCTGTATTTGATGCGCAATCGGATACATTCCGGTCAGAAAAGATGCCCGGCTGGGGGTACAGATTGGACTTTGCACATAGGCGCGTTCAAACAGCACTCCGGCAGCGGCAAGGTTATCAATGTGCGGCGTCTGTGCGCCGGGCGTCCCGAGGCAGGAAAGCGTATCCCAACGCTGCTGGTCGGTACATATCCATAAAATATTCGGCTGATTCATGGGCTATCGCTTACTGTTTATGGCCCGCATGTCTGCGGGCTGTCGCTCCGTGGGTTAAACCTCGGAAGAAACATCCTGGGGCGCTAACCCCAGCCGCTCAAATGCTTCCGGCGGCGCATCGTTTTTCGCCATCAGATCACCCATTAACTCGCTAAGCTGCTGCTCAACCACCGGGTCGTACAGCGGGGCGAGCTGCCCCGGGTCCTCAGCCAGGTCGTACAGGCGGGTCTCTTTTTCCAGGAGCGACCCCGGGCCGTAGTTGTTATACATCGGCGAGGTATCGATAACCGGCACTTTCAGCAGTGGAACACCTTTGGTGAAGGGGAAAGGTGCAGCCAGCGTGGTATCCGCCAGCTCTTCGGTGCTAAAACGCGCGGTGATATGCGTCGGCATCAGCGTGTATTGGTAAATCTCCTGCTCGCTGAGGTTTTCCGGGTAGCGGTGGTAGGTATAGCGGCCATCGGTCACGTTGACCGCCCCGCCGAAATAACCAAAGAGAATACCCTCCCGTAGCGCCCGATCCTGCGCCACAACCGGCAGCAGCGAGTGTCCTTGCATCTCCGCCGGCCTTTTCGCGCCGTGAATATCAAGGAAGGTGGCGGCAAGGTCAGGCGTCTGAGTCAGAGCCTGCCTGCGCTGCCCGGCAAAGTGCGCGTACTCAGGATGGTGAATAAACAGCGGAATATGCGCCACCTCCTCGTACATATTCATGCGGTTTTTCGCCCAAAAGTCATGCTCGCCCAGCAGGAAACCGTGGTCGGTGGAAAGCACCAGTGCGGTATCTTTCCACAGGTCGTGTTGATCAAAATAATCCAGCACATCGCCAAGCAGCGAATCGCACAGCGCAATTAGCCGATAGTAATTGGCGCGAAGTTCCTCGCCCTCTTCCGGTAATTCATCGACGCGACCATAGCGCGGCCAGTCAAGAACCGGCCCGGTCCAGTCGGTGTTAATCACATTATAAAAACGCTCCGGGGCGGTAAATGGCTCATGCGGATCGAAGGTTTCAATTTGTAGGAACCAGTTGTCGGCATGACGGTTAGTATCCAGAAACTCCAGGCCACGGGCAAAGCATTGCACCGAGGGAAAGTCTTTCTCTTCGCGGATATACTCCCGGTTGATGATATTGCGCGCTTTTAAATCCCGCCGTCCGTTTGAAAACTGCGAGGGATGGTATTTTTCCCGCAGGCGCTCCCAGTGCGGCTGCACCATCGCCTTCCACGGGTCGCCCTCCTGGCCGCGAATAAACTCAAACGAATCATAACGGTTATGATAGGTCGCGCCGCCATCTTCGAAATAGTGGTTATGATCGGTGATCAGATGGCTGTAGACCCCCTGCTGATACAACAGCTCAGGGAAAGAGTTATCAAAGGGCTCTAGCGGCCCCCAACTACGGTGCAAAAAACTCAGGCGACCGGTCTGCATATCGCGTCTGGCGGGCATACACGGCATGCTGCCGACATAGTGGCGATCGAACGCCACTGAGTGCCGCGCCAGACGGTCAAAGTTCGGTGTTGGCACATGCTGGCCGCCGTAAGGCGACAGAGCCAGACGGTTCAGTGAATCAAACAGCAGGAAGACGGTACGCATTATTGCTCCTTAGTCAGGGGAATTCTTTCGCCGCTTTCGGCATCAAACAGGTGAATGTGGCGAACATCCGGCAGCAGACGGATGCTATCGCCCGGCTGGAGTTCAAGCCGCTGGCGGAAGGTGCAAGTCAGGGTTTCGCCGCCCAGACGGGCGTTGATCAGGGTTTCCACACCGGTGGGCTCGGTAACGTCAACCTCAGCAGGCAAACCATCAGCAGAATTGAGGACAAAGTGCTCCGGTCGGATGGCGTAAATCAGCGCCCTTCCGGCAAGATGTGCCAGGTTATCCGCCAGCGGCAGAAGCAGACCGGAATCGCTGACAAAACCTTCGCCATCGTCAGAAATGCGACCGGCTACGCGGTTGATCTCCGGCGAACCAATAAATGAGGCAACAAACAGGTTACGCGGCTGGTCGTACAGCTCCAGCGGGGTCGCCACTTGTTCAATACGCCCCTGATTCATAATGGCGATCCGATCGGCGAGGGTCATCGCTTCTATCTGATCGTGGGTCACGTAGACCATCGTGGCGTCCAGCTGTTGGTGGAGTTTTTTGATCTCAAGGCGCATATCCACCCGCAGCTTGGCATCGAGGTTCGACAGCGGCTCATCGAACAAAAAGACCTCGGGGTTGCGCACCATCGCCCGACCTATTGCCACCCGCTGGCGCTGACCACCGGAGAGCTCACGCGGATGACGCGCCAGCAGCGGCGTAAGCTGTAGCGCTTCGGCAGTAGCGTTAACCCGCCCGGTAATTTCCTGCTTTTTCACTCCTTTGATCTTCAGCGAAAAGCCCATGTTCTCCGCCACGCTCATATGCGGATAAAGCGCATAGCTCTGGAAAACCATGGCAATATCGCGCTCGCTGGCAGGTATCTCATTGATATCGCTCCCCTGGAGCAAAATTCGCCCATTCTCAACTTCCTCCAGCCCGGCGATCATCCGTAATAGTGTGGATTTTCCGCAGCCGGAAGGCCCGACGAGGACAATAAACTCCCGCTTTTCAATATGCAGATCGATATTCTGCAAGACCGTGACGTTGCCGTATTTCTTATTGACGCTTTCGATTGCAACCGCGCTCATTGGATTTTCCTTTTTAATGTCATGCCTTCACCGCGCCGGACAGTAATCCTTTGACGATAAAGCGCTGGCCCACCACGAGCAGCAGCAGTACCGGAATCGAAACCAGCAGGGATGAAGAGGCCATTTCCGCATAGCGAATCTGTTCATTTTGCGAAAAAGCAGTGATGTATACGGGCAGAGTTCGCGCCTGCTCCGAACTGAGAATTAACGCTATCGGAAAGTCATTCCACACAAACAGCAGCACCAGAATCGTCGTTGCGGTCATACCGGATCTAATCAGTGGTACGAAAACGTAGCGAAAGCGTTGCCAGTGGCTACAGCCGTCAACGCTGGCGGCATCCAGCAGCTCTTTGGGGATCTCGCGGGCAAACGTCACGCCCAGCCAGAGCGCCATGGGTAGCCAGGCGGCCACGCTGGCGATAATGATGGCAATCCGCGTGTCGTAGAGGCCCAACTGGCGAAAAAGATTGAACCAGGAACCCACGAAGGTCACCACCGGCAAAAGGTTGAACAGCAGGCACCAGCCAAGCAGAACCGCCCCTAACGCGGGAGGCAGCTTACGTACGGTGGTTAGCGCGTAGGCGGAAAACAGCGTCACGGCGACGATAATCGCGGTCGTGGTCAGCGTAATCACCACGCTGTTGACGAAATAAGCGCTAAACATCGAGCCGGGGTCGAATAACAGCTCACGCAAAGTATTCAGCGTCGGCGTAAACACAAAACGGGCGAGCAGAATATCGATTTGCTTTTTAAATGCGGTGCTCAATAACCAGATAAAAGGAAACAGCACCAGCACGGCGTACAACGTGATTGCGGCGCCACGACCAGCCGTAAACAACCGGGCGCGCCCGCGTAGCGATAGCAGCATCAGCTTATCCTCCGCTTACGTAGGCTCATCAATACCACCAGCAGCAGAGCAATAATGAAGAAGGTAAACAGGGACATCACTGCTCCCAGCCCCTCACGGTCCTCAATAAAAAAGGCGCGATAAATGGAGTAGCTGACCATCTCGGTGGCAGTGCCTGGCCCGCCTTTGGTCAGCAGATAGATTTCATCAAAGACCTTGAACGAGAAGATGATGCGCAGCATCAGGGTTATCAATAACGCTGGCCACATCATGGGTAAAATAACGAAACGCAGGCGCTGCCAGCGGCTGCAACCATCCAGTTGGGCAGCCTCCAGCACCTCGCGGGGCAACGCCTTCAGGCCCGCAAGCAGCAACAGGAAGGAAAACGGCGTCCAGTGCCAGACATCAACTACAATCACCGATAGAAACGCCAGCGATGGTGTTCCCAGCCAGTCAGGCGGCGTGATATCCAGTTGGCTCAGCACCACGTTAAGCACCCCAGAGTCGTTGTTGAGGATCAGTCGCCACATCGCACCGATTACGATGGGAGAAATCACAATCGGCAGCAGCAGGATGGTAGTCAGTAAACGCGGCTCTTTCTTCATATCGTTAACCGCCAGCGCCAGCGCAAAACCGATAACAACTTGCAGCGTCACGGCAATAACGGAAAACGCCAGCGTATTGACCAGCCCCGGCCAGTAGTAGGGATTGACGAGAAAAGCGCGAATATTATCCAGTCCGACAAACCGGGTGACGGCGCGTCCATCCTGCCAGCTCACCTCCTGGGTGATCAGGCTGAAAAGATGGATCACTGGGGTAACCATCAACGCGGCAATAATGACAATCAGCGGCGTCAATGCTAGCCACGGCCACCAGTCACGACGTTGATACCGCGAATGGGCTATGGACCGGGGCACGGAGAGCGGTTGTCCAGACATAGCGATTATCCTTTGCTCGCGGCATCATCAGGCAGATCCGGCGGAAGCTGCGTTTGATAACCCGCCGCCGACAGCAGCTGATACACCTGATGTGCGGCGGTATTCAGCGCCTTCTCCGCCGACTGTTCACCACTTAGCGCTTTGTAAAGCTGGAGCCCCAGCAGCGCGTTGATCTGGGCGGACTCCTTAACCGGGCTAATAATCTGCGCCTCGGCGGTCGCTTCCGTCAGCGCAGGTAAGAAGTTGAGCGGGTCTTTTGCAACGCCCACCAGGTCGGAACGTACCGGCACACCGCCAGATTCATACAGATATACCTGACTGGCCTGTTCTTCATACCATTTGAAGAAATCCAGCGCCGCCTGCTTGTTTGCCGCCGGAATATTCTGTGGGATACCGCCGACCCAGTGTCCTGCGGCATAAACACCCTTCGCTCCAGCGGGGTGAGGAATAACCGTGACGCCATACTTATCCGTGACGATAGAGCTATCCGGATTGCTCAGCGGGCCCCGGGCCGCCGCCACAATATTCGCCTGCGCGGCTTTCCCGGTGGCGAAAAGCTGAATTAATTCTCCTTGGGTTAACGCACCTGGATTGCTGTAACCGGCTTTTGCTATGGCGATATAGTATTTAAGCCCACGCAACGTTTCCGGGCTATTGAGGATAATATTAAAATCACCTTCGCGCGGATCCTTAAATATCCCACCACCAGCAGAGAGCAGGAAGGGGGAAATATCAAAAACGATATCCTGCGGACCACAGCGAATCAAAAAACCATATTGTCTCGGCGGCTGATGCAGTTTTTTTGTATTCTCGGTTAACTCTTCCCAGGTTTTCGGTGGGGTCAGTCCGGCCTTCTGGTAAATATCTTTGCGATAATAAAACAACTGCGGATTCGCGGTAACCGGGAAGGTATAGAGATCGCCGGATTGTTTATTGAAAACCTTGCGCGCATTGTCCCAATAAAGCGCATCGCCAAATGTCAGCACCTGCTCAGGCAGGCGATAATCGGCCTCAATGCTTTTAATCGGCGTCAAAAAACCGCCACCATAGAACTCACCTAACCAGTTGATATCTATCATAGTGATATCATAGACCCCCTCCTTCGCCCGCACCGAACTGCGAATTTTATCGAGTAATCCGCCGTAGGGTACCGCATCGATACTGACGTTATTTCCGGTGTCTTGATTATATTTTTCGACCGTTTTTTTAAAGCCATCGAGCCATGGCGACTGGTTGATAACGATTTTAACATTGGCCGCATAGGCCGTAGATAAGGAAGGCAACGCCAGCATAGTTAATATCGCCGCGCCGGAAATACGCAAAAAATGGTTTCTTGCCACTGGTTTTACTCCGCAAGTTACAAATCGAACAATATCTATATTCACCCCTGGTAATGCAGATAAAACTATCTTGCGGAAATAATTGCTGTCCATAACGCAGATAGCATAACTTATGCGTCACATGAATATGCTAAAAAAAGAGAGTTTAGCTTTTTGTTTTATAAAGAATTTTTATTTTAGTCGCACACATATCCATATTATTACAATGCTTAGTGAAATAAATGATTAGGAATAATATATATCAAAAGCTGACAGGGAAAGAGCGCCAACCCTCTGCTCGCCCGGGGATTTATGTGGTACCTTCTTACTACTTTTCTATGCCGACGATGGGCTCCAGAGTCGGCATTGGCTCCCTGAGAACAACCCGTACCCTGACACTATGAGCGAAAAAAAATGGATTAAGGCTGAGGACGTTGCCCGACTCGCAGGCGTCTCTCGTTCGGCGGTTTCCCGCACTTTTACGCCCGGCGCGTCGGTAGCGGATAAAACCCGGCAGAAAGTTCTCGCCGCTGCGGAAACGCTCGGCTATCAGGTCAATATCATCGCCCGCACGATGATTACCGGTAGCAGCAATTTTATCGGCATCGTCACCGCCGGATTTGATAACCCGTTTCGCAGCAAGCTGCTGTCGCCGCTGGTTCACCAGCTAGCGCTCAACGGCTTTATGCCGCTGCTGATGAACGCCGACGATCCGCAGCAGCTTGCCCCGTCGCTTAAACAGCTGCTGAGCTACCACGTCGCAGGGGTCATTATCACCTCCGGGGCACCGCCGCTGTCGCTGGCGGAAGAGTATCTGGAGCGAAAAATCCCGGTGACGCTTATCAACCGTCACGCCGACTTAACCGGCTGCGACCGCGTTTGCAGCGATAACGCCCAGGGAGCGAAACTGGTCGCCGATTTATTTACCCAGCGTCAGTGGCAACAGGCCGGGTTTATTGGCGAAAGTCTGGATAACTTCAGCACCCGGCAGCGCTACGAAGCGTTTGTCGCCCATACTCAAGGTATGGACGTTGCTGCGCATTTCTGCGAAAGCGGCGGTTATCAGGCAGGCTTTGCCGCCGCCAGGCAGCTGCTCGCCGAACATCCGCAGCTCCAGGCACTATTTTGCGCCACTGACATGCTGGCGCTCGGCGCGCTGGATGGCCTGCGGGCAGATAACCCCTCCGCGCCCCTGCCGGCGATTATTGGCTTCGATGATATCCCTCAGGCCGACTGGCAACCCTACCAGCTCACCACCGTGCAGCAGAATACCGCCCTGCTCGCCCATCACGCGGTGGATCTACTGGTCACCAGGATCGCCAAATTCAGCCTGCCCTCGCGCCACCGCGAAGTACCAGTGAAATTAATCATTCGTCAAAGCGCAAAATGAAAATTTCATTTTATGCAGATGCGATCACAGAATAATCTTTAAGATCCCTCCACACTCATTTCGCCCTTCGGGGCTATTTTTTACACGCAAAATGCACACGTGTGCAAAATGGAGAATAAGCATGAAACCTCTGGAATCAGACGCTCTGCAAGCCCGCTATCGCCTGGCCTGCGAGCTGGCTAAGGCCGGTGCGGAACTGGCTTTCGAATACTATCAACAGCGCGATCGGCTGGCGGTAGATCATAAAGGCAATGATCTACAGGACGTGGTCAGCGTCGCCGATAAGCGGGTCGAAGAGTTTGTTAAGCAACGCATTATCAGCGCGTTCCCGCAGGATGGTTTTCTTGGCGAGGAGAGCGGAACGCAGATGCCCGACGCTCGCGTGCTGTGGGTGGTCGATCCTATCGACGGCACCAGCTGCTTTCTTAACGGCCTGCATACCTGGTGTCTTTCGCTGGCTATCGTCGCCGACGGCGAACCGGTTATCGGCGTGGTGTACGACCCCAACCATCGCGAGCTGTTCCACGCTCTGAAAGGCCAGGGCGCGTGGCTCAATGACGCGCCTATCACGCCGCATCCGGCAGCCACGGTCAAAGAGGGAGTCATGGGCGTCGGCACGTCGCACCGCGTGACGCCTGCTCTCTTCCTGCCTTTCCTCGATGCGTTGCTCAGCGACGGCGGCATGTTTATCCGCAACGGCTCCGGGGCATTAATGAGCGCATGGGCGGCGGCGGGACGCTTAATCGGCTACTACGAACCGCATATGAACCCGTGGGATGGCCTGCCGGGACTGGTGCTGATGCGCGAAGCAGGCGGCCTCACCAATGACTACCTGGCAGCGGATGGCATTCGCAATGGCAACCCGCTGCTGCTGGCCAGTAAAACGCTCTACCCACAATTAAAAAACATGCTTTGCCACCCATTACCTTAACCCGTATGGGGTCAGGCTTTATCTGATTATGTACTCTACACAACGACAATTTACCCTCAAGGATGAACCACACTAATCAGTCAGGCCTCCGACCTTCGGAGATAACACAATGTCTGGAATTATTGCGTTTTTTCGGGCCTTACCGCCCAAAGCAGGCGTGCAATTTGATGAGAAACGTTTTCGTTTTGTGCGCTGGCAAACCTTTATTGCCATGACCCTGGCGTACGTCACGTTCTACGTGTGCCGACTGTCGTTTACCGTCGCCAAAAGCGCACTGGTTGAGCTTGGCATCACTCCGACCGAGCTTGGTATGATCGGCTCAACGCTGTTTTTTAGCTACGCCATCGGCAAGCTGGTGAACGGTTTTATCGCCGACCATGCCAACGTGGTGCGCTATATGAGCCTCGGACTGCTGCTCAGCGCTGGGATGAACCTGATGATGGGGATGACCAGCAACGCCATGCTGCTGGCTATCTTCTGGGGGATCAACGGCTGGGCGCAGTCGATGGGCGTCGGCCCGTGCGTGGTATCACTGGCGCGCTGGTACGGCCGTAAAGAAAGAGGCACCTTTTACGCCATCTGGTCGACGGCGCATAACATCGGCGAAGCGATGACTTACATGGTGATCGCGGCGGTGATTGCCGGATTCGGCTGGCAGATGGGCTATCTCTCGACCGCCGCGCTCGGCGCTGCCGGGGTGGCGCTAATGCTGCTGTTCATGCGCGACTCCCCGCAAAGCAGCGGCTTTCCGTCGATTAACGTGATTCGCGATGAACCGCTGGAGGAGACCGAAGCGCGTGGCTCGGTGTTTAAAAACCAGCTGCTGGCGCTGCGCAATCCGGCCTTGTGGACGCTGGCGCTAGCCTCGGCGTTTATGTATATCGACCGCTATGCGGTGAACTCGTGGGGGATCTTTTTCCTCGAGCAGGATAAAGGCTATTCCACCCTGGAGGCCTCGGGCATTGTCGGGGTCAACGCTATCGCCGGGATTGCCGGAACCATTATCGCCGGGATGCTCTCCGACCGTTTTTTCCCGCGTAACCGCAGCGTGATGGCCGGGTTTATCAGCCTGCTCAACACTGCAGGCTTTGCGCTCATGCTCTGGTCGCCGCACGGCTACTACACCGATATTGTGGCGATGATTATCTTCGGTGCCACCATCGGCGCATTGACCTGCTTCCTTGGTGGACTGATTGCTGTTGATATTTCGTCACGCAAAGCCGCAGGCGCAGCGCTCGGCACCATCGGTATCGCCAGCTACGCGGGGGCCGGCCTCGGCGAGTTTCTGACCGGGATAATCATCGACAAAACGGCGATTATTGAAAACGGCAAAACGCTATACGACTTCAGTACGCTGTCGCTGTTTTGGGTGGGCACCGGCCTGATGTCCGCGCTATTCTGTTTTACCACCGCCGCGATTGTCGCCAGGCGACACGCGATAGAACGTCAGACTTCATTCTCTTCATAACCCTTTAACCATAAGGAAGATCTTATGATGCCTGTACGACATCAGGTTTTGCTACGCCTGCTGCTTGCCTGTGCCCTGCCGCTGCTGGCGGCCCCGGGCCACGCTGCTGCGCAATATCAACTGGAAAAAGTGGTTGAACTCAGCCGCCATGGTATTCGCCCGCCAACGCCAGGCAACCGTGAGGCCATCGAAGCGGCAACCCAGCGCCCGTGGACTCAGTGGGCAACTCACGACGGCGAATTGACCGGACATGGCTATGCCGCGGTAGTGAATAAAGGCCGCGAAGAAGGCGCACACTATCGGCAGCTCGGCCTGCTGGCGACGGGCTGCCCGGCGAGCGGGGAGATTTACGTTCGCGCCAGCCCCTTGCAGCGCACGCGAGCCACCGCACAAGCGCTGGTTGATGGCGCATTTCCCGGCTGCGGCGTAGAGATTCATCACGTCAGCACCGACGCCGACCCGCTGTTTCAGACCGATAAGTTTGCCGCCACGCAAACCGACCCCGCTCGCCAGTTGGCGGAGGTGAAAGCGAAAGCCGGAGATCTGGCAAAACGTCGGCAGGCGCTGGCTCCGGCAATTCAGCTACTGAAAAACGCGGTCTGCGTTCCCGATAAGCCCTGCCCGGTGTTCGAGCTGCCGTGGCAGGTCGAGCAGAGCAAAAGCGGCAAAACGTCGATTAGCGGGCTGAGCGTGATGGCTAATATGGTCGAGACGCTGCGCCTGGGCTGGAGCGAAAACCTGCCGCTCAGCCAGCTGGCGTGGGGCAACATCACCCGCGCCAGCCAGATAACCGCCCTGCTGCCGCTGCTGACGGAGAACTACGACCTGAGCAACGACGTTTTTTATACCGCGCAAAAACGCGGGTCGATTCTGCTCAACGCCATGCTTGAAGGGGTAAAAGAAGACGCAACGCCGAACGTGCGCTGGCTGCTGCTGGTGGCCCACGATACCAATATCGCCATGGTGCGCACGCTGATGGATTTTAGCTGGCAGCTACCGGGATACAGCCGGGGTAATATCCCGCCGGGCAGCAGCCTGGTGCTGGAACGCTGGCGCGATAGCCAAAATGGTGAGCGCTACCTGCGCGTCTATTTCCAGGCGCAAAGTCTGGACGATTTACGCCGTCTGCAAACGCCAGACAGCCAGCACCCGATGCTGCGCCAGGAGTGGCGTCAGTCGGGTTGCCAGACGACTGATGTCGGGACGCTGTGCCCTTACCAGGCGGCGCTGACGGCGCTGGGTCAGCATATCGACCGGCAGTCCGCTCCGGCGGTAGAGATGGTGCTGCCATAAGTTGAACGCAAAGCTATGGGGGTAGCTTCGCGTGATGCAGATGACAGTATCGTAGGCCCGGTTAGGCGCTAGCCGCCACCGGGCAATTGAGAGAGGTGCGCTTTATCCATCAACGGACGCGAAGCCCTGGAGGCCGCTTCGCGTTTTAACTTAAGCTTTTTCTGCCGCAAACGCCCCGGCTGCAACCTGCGCCGGGGTCACCACGCCAGTATCCAGCACCCAGCCGCTAATCAGCGCCGCAGGCGTCACGTCAAACGCTGGGTTGTAGACCGCCGCGTCTTTCGGTGCCCACTGCACCGCGCCAAAGCTGCCGGCCACGCCGGTCACTTCCGCCGCCGCCCGCTGTTCAATAGGGATCGCCGCGCCGTTCGGGCAATGACGGTCAAGGGTGGTCTGTGGCGCAGCCACGTAAAACGGGATCTGGTGATACTTCGCCAGCACCGCCAGCGAATAGGTGCCGATTTTATTCGCCACATCGCCGTTGGCCGCAATACGGTCAGCGCCGACCCAAACCGCATCGACCTCTCCCTGCGCCATCAGGCTGGCGGCCATCGAATCGGTGATCAGTCGATACGGCACGCCCAGCTCACCCAACTCCCAGGCGGTGAGGCGTCCGCCCTGTAACAGAGGACGCGTTTCATCCACCCATACGTTCGCCACTTTCCCCTGCTCGTGCGCCAGCGCAATCACCCCCAGCGCGGTACCCACCCCCGCCGTCGCCAGACCGCCGGTATTACAGTGGGTTAACAGGCGGCTGCCCGGCGTGACCAGCGCGCTGCCCGCTTCGGCAATATGGGCGCAAAGCTGTTTATCTTCTTCGATCAGGCGCAGCGCTTCCGCTTCCAGCGCCTGGGGATAGTCCTCTTCCGCCAGCGCCAGCTTCATGCGATCGAGATTATTCATCAGGTTTACCGCCGTCGGACGCGCCGCGCGCAGCGTCTCCAGCGCCTGAGAAAGTTCATCGCGGGTCAGACCTCGCTTCCCCAACAGCGCCAGCAGCAGGCTGGCGGAAAGACCAATCAACGGCGCGCCGCGCACCCGCAGGGCGTGAATGTGGTCCACCAGCAGCGCCACGTTATCCGCCGCCAGCCAGCGTTTCTCCTGCGGTAGAGCCTGCTGGTCAAGAATAAAGAGCTGATTTTCGCTTACCCGCAGGCTGGTGGTCTGTAGTGTCTGCATTTAGTTAAATCCCTGTTGCGTTGTTGTATCACATTGTGTCAGGATGGAATCCAGAAGTATAGACGTCTGAACGGCTTAATCAGAATTTTGAGGATCAAGGCAATGTCGCAATACCATACTTTCACCGCCAACGATGCGGTGGCTTACGCGCAACAATTTGGCGGTATCGATAACCCGTCAGAACTGGTGTCCGCACAGGAAGTGGGCGACGGCAACCTCAATCTGGTATTTAAAATTTATGATACCCAGGGCGTCAGCCGGGTTATCGTTAAGCAGGCCTTACCCTACGTGCGCTGCGTCGGGGAGTCCTGGCCGCTAACGCTCGACCGCGCCCGCCTTGAGGCGCAAACCCTGGTCGCCCACTATCAGCACTGCCCGCAGCACACGGTGCAAATTCTGCATTTTGATCCCGAGCTGGCGGTGATGGTGATGGAAGATCTCTCCGATCATCGCATCTGGCGCGGCGAGCTGATTAACAACGTTTACTACCCGCAGGCCGCCAGCCAGCTGGGGGAATATCTGGCCCAGGCGCTGTTTCACACCAGCGACTTTTATCTGCATCCGCATGAGAAAAAGGCCCAGGTGGCACAATTTATTAACCCGGAGATGTGCGAAATCACCGAGGATCTGTTCTTTAACGACCCGTATCAGGTTCACGAACGCAATAATTACCCCGCTGCGCTGGAAGCCGATGTCGCCGCCCTGCGCGACGATGCACAGCTAAAGCTGGCGGTTGCGGTGCTAAAGCACCGTTTCTTCTCCCATACCGAAGCGCTGCTGCACGGCGATATCCATAGCGGCTCGATATTCGTCGCCGAAGGCAGCTTTAAGGCTATCGACGCCGAGTTCGGTTATTTCGGGCCGATTGGTTTTGATATCGGCACCGCCATCGGCAACCTGCTGCTCAACTACTGCGGCCTGCCAGGGCATTTAGGTATTCGCGATGCCGCCGCCGCACGCGAGCAGCGCCTGAACGATATTCAGCAGTTCTGGAATACCTTCGCCGAGCGTTTCCAGGCGCTGGCGGCGGAGAAAACCCGCGATGCAGCGCTGGCTTACCCCGGCTATGCCTCCGCGTTCCTGAAGAAAGCGTGGGCCGATGCCATTGGCTTCTGCGGTACCGAGCTGATTCGCCGCAGCGTCGGGCTGTCGCACGTAGCGGATATCGACACTATTCAGGACGAAGCCATGCGCCATGAATGCCTGCGCCACGCCATCACGCTGGGTAAAGCGCTGATTGTGATTGCCGATCGTATCGACAGTGTCGATGAGCTGATTGCGCGAATTCGCCAGTACGGTTAATCGTTCCCGGGCCACGACGCTAATGCGTCTTGCCCGGGCTACCTGGTCATAGCCGACCGCAAACTTGTAGCCCGGGTAAGGCGTTTACGCCGCGACCCGGGAAGGCAATAAACCACAATCCCCTATCCCAGATACTCAATCACCGACAGCCCGCCGTTGTAATCGGTGCTGTAGATAATCCCCTGCGCATCAACAAACACATCGCAAGACTGAATCACCCGCGGGCGGCCCGGGCGGGTATCCATCATTTTTGCCGGAGCGGCAGGCACCAGCGCCCCGGTTTCCACCGGTCGATAAGGGTTAGAGATATCGTAAGCGCGAACGCCCGCATTCTGGTACGTGGCAAAAATCAGCGTTGAACTGATAAAGCTGCCGGGACGGTTTTCATGCAGGTTATGCGGGCCGAAATGCGCCCCTTTCGCCACATAGTCGGTCTCATCCGGCTGCGGGAAAGTCGAAATACTCACCGGGTTTGTCGGGTCGCGAATATCAAACAGCCAGATCAGCTTCTCGCCATCCTGCTGGTTATCCAGCACCGCTTCATCAAGCACCACCAGCAGATCGCGGTCCGGTAGCGGTAGAGCGGTGTGGGTACCGCCGCCAAACGGCGGGCTCCAGTTGCGATGGCTAATCAGCTTCGGCTGTGCGCGGTCTTTGACATCCAGCAGCGTCAGGCCGCCGTCGCGCCAGCTGCCGTAGGCGGTGTCCCCGGCGATAATCGCGTGATGCAGGGCATAGCGCTTACCTTCGGGCCAGTGCGGAGTTTCCCCCGCCGCCTGATTCATCCCCGGCAGCCACCAGCGCCCGGCGACTTCAGGTTTACGCGGATCGGCCAGATCGATGGTCAGGAAAATATAATCGCTAAAACCGTCGATCAGCGCGGAAACGTAGGCCCAGCGTCCACCGACGTACCAGATCCGATGAATACCGATCCCGTTGAGCGACAGGAAGCTGATTTCGCGCGGTTTATCCGGCGTCGAAATATCAAAAACCCGCATTCCGGCGCTCCAGCCTTTATCCTGCACGTCGCTGACCGTCTCGCCCACCGAGCGGGTGTAGTAAACCTTTTCGTCGGCAAAACGGGTATCGGCAAACAGATCCCGGGCGTTGATCACCAGCAGCAGATCGTCATGGGCCTGCAAGTGGACGTTCCAGGTACCGGGCGGCGCGGCAATGTAATTGACCGTTCGCGGATTTTTCGGATCGCGCACGTCGACCACCGAAAAGCCTTGCGACACCATATGGCCGATGTAAGCAAAGCCGCGGTGCACCATCAACTGGACGCCATCCGGGCGTCCCCCCTGTTCGCTATGCCCAATCAGCCGCATATTGCGGCTATATTCGGGGGTGGGTAATGCCGTCACGTTAGCTCCTGTTGCCGGGTGGCGCTGGTTTTCCCCCTCTCCCCGTGTGAGAGGCCGGGGTGAGGGCACCAGACAGCCACCGGACGCTATTATTTGTTTTTCGCTTCCAGAGTGGCGAACCACGGGGCGATAAAGTCTTCGGTCTGGCCCCAGCCCGGAATAATTTTACCCAGCGAGGCGACGTTCACCGCTCCCGGCTGCGCCGCCAGCAGCGCCTGTGGGATCGCCGCGGCTTTAAAGTCGTAGGTGGCCGGAGTCGCTTCACCAGCAATCTTATTGGCGATCAGACGCACGTTGGTGGCGCCGATAAGCTTCGGATCCACCGCCACGCTCACCTTCCACGGGCTGCCGGATTCGCGCATCAGTTGCAGATCCTGGTTAGAAATATCGATGCTGTAGAGCTTGATCTCGGTGCGGCCATTCTCTTTCAGCGCTTTATAAGCGCCCTGGCTGAAGGCATCCCAGGTGCCCCAGATAGCATCAATTTTGCCTTTCGGGTATTTGGCTAAGATCGCGCCGACTTTGTTGGCGGTATCGCCCTGCACGTCAGAAGAGACGGCGCCAATCGACTCCAGCTCCTTGATGCCGGGATTTTGCTTAAGCAATGTCTGGTAAGCGGCCTGACGGCGCTCCATCGGCGGGAAGCCTGCGACCCACAGCTTGACGATATTGGCTTTGCCGTTGAAGTCTTTCACCAGTTGGCCAAAGGAGAGTTCGGTCAGCGAGGCATCGTCCTGCTGGGTGACGGTCACGCCCGGAATTTCGCCGTTGACTGCGGTATCAAAGACCGAGACTTTGATCCCCGCGTCCACGGCTTTTTTTACCAGCGCGGTGGCGTAAGGGTCGCGTCCCTGGGAAAGAATAATGCCGTCATATTTCTGACTAATCGCCTGGTTAACGAAGTCCTGAAACTTAGCGTCATCACCGTTGCTGAGGAAGGTGCTGATTTTAAAACCGAGCTTTTTACCTTCCTGAATCGCCCCGGAGACAAACTGGGTGGTGTTATCGTCAGAGCCCAAATTACGGATCACCGCGATGCGAATCGGGCCGCTATGTTCGGCAATCGCCGCCGGAACCGGCGTCGGGGTTTCAGCAAAGGCCGCCGCAGAGTTGAATAACCCCAGTGCGATGAGTGACAGCGTTATCTTTTTCATAGTGTTTACCCTGTAAAGTATTAGGTGCGGCGCTGAAAATAAGTCAGTGCCAGCGCGCCAGCCAGCACCAGCCCTTTAATAATGTCCATGGCGTAATACGGCACCGAGAGCATCACCAGGCCGTTGGAGAGCACGCCCAGAATCACCGCCCCCACCAGCGTACCGAGTGCGTTTGGTTTACCGGAACCGGCCAGCGAAAAGCCGATCCACGCCGCCGCGACCGCATCCATCAGATAGCCGCTACCGGCATTCACCTGCGATGAACCGATGCGCGAAGCCAGAAGAATGCCGCCCAGCCCTGCCAGCAGAGAAGCAATGACGTAGGCCGCCACTTTGTAGCGAGTGTTCCGCAGGCCAGACAGGCGCGCCGCTTCCGGGTTGCCGCCGATGGCGTACATCCGCCGTCCGTGAGTGGTAAAAGAGAGCGCCAGCTGGGCGATAACGGTCACCACCAGCATAATGATCACGATAGTCGGCACCTGCCCCAGTAAACCAAACGCTGCCGGAATCGCACCTTCCGCCATATCGCCGCTCGGCAGCACCATGTTTTCGGTGATTGATCCGCCGTAGCTGTAGGTCATCGCCACCCCCTGAATCACGAACAGGCTGGCAAGCGTCGCCAGCATGTCGGGAATACGCAGGATCACGATCAGAAAAGCGTTAAATAGCCCGACTAAAGTACAGAGCGCGAGGGTGATAAGAATCGCCTCGGTAGTACCAAAGCCGTGCCAGACGAACAGCGAAATCACCAGCGCGTTGGCCAGCGAGGCGGTTGATCCCACCGACAAATCAAAGCCGCCAATAGTCAGCGATATCGACACGCCGATGGCGATCACCGTCACGATGGCGATGGATCGCAGGATGTTGATGATGTTAAACGGGTCGAGGAAGTTGTCCGAGGCGAGGCCAAAAACGGCGATCAGCAGAACAACGGTCAGCAACATGCCCCATTTGTAGAGAAAATCAAAAAATCGCTGACGGCCCGATACCGTCGCGTTAACTGTCAGGGCCTTACTCACGCTGCTGCTCCTCCGGTGGAGTAATAAAGAATGTTCTCTTCCCGGGCCTCAGCGCCGGGAATTTCCGCCACGATGCGTCCGTCCCACAGCACGCAGATGCGATCGCACAGGCCGACCAGCTCAGAGAATTCGCCTGAGGCGTAAATCACCCCTTTGCCTTCCCGCGCCAGGCCATCAATCAGATTGAATAGATCCGTTTTGGCTTTCACATCGACGCCTTTGGTCGGCTCATCGAAAATCAGCACGTTGGCGTTGCCGCGCAGCCATTTACCAATCGCTACCTTTTGCTGATTGCCGCCGGAGAGGCGGCGCAGGGTCTGCGCCGGTCCGGAAGTGCGAATACCCACCCGCGCAATGACTTCTTCCGCCCAGCGCCAGGCCTGACGATGACCAAACAGGCTCCAGCGGGAAAAGCTGTTATCGGCGCTGACTGCCAGATTCATCGCCACCGGCTCCTCGATAAAAATCCCCTCTTTGCGCCGCTCTTCCGGCACCAGCGCCAGACCGCGTGCCACCGAATCCGCCGGATCGCGCGGTCGCCAGGGCTGGTTGTTCAGCTCTCCATGCGTCAGGCGGCTTTTGCTGGCACCAAACAGCGCCTTGCACAGTTCCGTTTTCCCGGCCCCAGCCAGCCCGGCAATACCGAGAATTTCCCCCTTGCGCAGGCGCAGGGAGATATCCTGCAACAACCCTTCGTCGTGCAGCCCTTCAACCTGCAGCAGCACCTCATCGCTGTGCGGCGGACGCTTCGGCGGAAAGATATCGCTCAGCTCATGGCCGAGCATCTTCTCGACGATCTGCTCACCGCTCAGTTCAGCCATCGGCCCGCTCTCAATCAGGCGACCGTCGCGCAGCACCGTTAGGGTGTCGCAAATCGCCTTCAGCTCATGAATACGATGCGAGATAAACACTACGCCAATCCCCTGCTGCTGCAGGCGGCGAACCACCGCAAACAGGCGTTCACTTTCGTTTTGGTCCAGCGGCGCGGTGGGTTCGTCGAGGATAAGAAAACGGCAATGGTGCGACAGGGCGCGGGCCAGCAGAATTTGCTGTTTTTCCGCCAGCGTGCAGCTATCGATTGAACGCCGCACGTCGAGGGTGACGTCCAGCTGGGTCAGCGCTTCGCGCGCCAGTTGACGCAGTCGTCCCCAGCGAAAGGCGATCCCGGGTTCCGCCAGCCTGTCGAGCATAATGTTTTCGGCGATGCTCAGGCCCGGAACCAGCGCAACATCTACCTCCTGCTGCACCAGATGAATACCCAGCTGTTTGGCATCGCGCGGCGAGCGAATACTCACCGGCTGATTGTTGATCACCACTTCGCCTTCGTAATGCGCGTGCGTACCGCACAGCACCGCCATTAGCGTCGATTTACCCGCGCCGTTAGCCCCGGTGAGCGCATGCACCGAACCACCCTTCAGGGTGAATGCCACGTTGCTCAGCGCCCGGAAGCCAGAAAAGGCCAGGCTAATGTTTTGCATCTCAAGGCGATTGCCGGTCATCCCCTGTACCCTGTCGATTAATCTTCTGATTTAATGAATTTTTCATAGCCGCCCTTGACTGACAAATGCATAAAAGGCATAAGATAAAGCGAAATAATATTAGCCATCCGGATGTCCAGACATAACATCAGGTTAGCGAAACACAACAAGGACAGCATTTATGAGTCACAGCGATATCCGCGTGGTCCCCGGCCCCGCCAACTACTACTCCCATCCCGGCAGCCTGGCCCGACTGCATGATTTTTACAGCGAAGAGCAGCTTTCACGGGCGGTATGGGTTTACGGCGAGCGGGCTATCGCTGGCGCGCAGGATTTCCTGCCGGAAGCGTTTAACGCTCCTGGAGCCAAAAGAATCTTATTTAAAGGTCATTGCAGCGAAAGCGACGTCAGCGAACTGGCCCGTGAGTCTGGTGACGATCGGTCGGTGGTGATTGGCGTCGGCGGCGGTGCGCTGCTGGATACCGCGAAAGCGCTGGCCCGCCGCCTCGGCTTGCCGGTGGTGGCGATCCCCACCATCGCCGCCACCTGCGCAGCGTGGACGCCGCTGTCGGTGTGGTACAACGATGCCGGTCAGGCGCTGCAGTTTGAAATCTTCGACGACGCCAACTTCCTCGTGCTGGTGGAGCCACAGATTATCCTCAACGCACCGGCGGAATATCTGCTGGCGGGTATCGGCGATACGCTGGCGAAGTGGTATGAAGCGGTGGTACTGGCCCCGCAGCCGGAGACGCTGCCGCTCACCGTGCGCCTGGGCATCAACGGCGCGCTGGCGATCCGCGATGTGCTGCTGGAAAGCAGCGAAACCGCGCTGGCCGACCAGCAGCGCGGCGAGCTGACTCAGGCTTTCCGCGATGTGGTAGACGCGGTTATCGCCGGCGGCGGTATGGTCGGCGGATTAGGCGAGCGCTACACTCGCGTCGCCGCCGCCCATGCGGTGCACAATGGCCTGACGGTGCTGCCGCAGACCGAGAAATATCTGCATGGGACCAAAGTCGCCTACGGCATTCTGGTACAGAGCGCCCTGCTTGGTCAGGAGGATGTGCTGGCGCAACTGGTGCAGGCGTATCAGCGCTTTAATCTGCCGACCACGCTGGCGGCGCTGGAGGTCGATATCAATAATCGCGAAGAGCTGGATAAAGTTATCGCTCATACCCTGCGCCCGGTGGAGTCCATCCATTTCCTGCCGGTTGAGCTGAACGCCGAAACCCTGCGCGCGGCGTTCGAAAAAGTCGAACGCTTCGCCGGTTAATTCCCCCGTTATATTCGCCTCTGCCACCCGGCGGAGGCGCTTTCGAGTCGTCCCGCAAAGCCGATGCTTCTGTCTTCGTAAGATGATGACTCTGCGCTATCGTACCCTCATAAGAAATTCAGAACTTATCTAATAAACTTATTATTTTCTTATATTCAATCAAGGTGTACAGTGGAGGTACATAGCATGATCATCTGGTCAAAAGTTGCAAAAAAGGAACTGGCAAACATCGATTATCGCTATCAGGAGCGAATCAAAAGCAGGTTAGCTGATTTAGGTGACCGCTCAGGTCCGCGGCCCGATGTCAGAAAGTTGACTATACCAGTGAATCACTACCGCCTTCGGGTGGGGGATTATCGGGTCATCTTCACACGTCAGGGGCTGACGCTTAGAGGCCTGTTTATCGTGTCCGTAAAGCGCAGAACCTCAACGACCTATTTGCATGAGGAGAATATGCCATATGGCTGTTCAGATAATTAAGGATGATGAAGGGAAAGCGCAGTACGCCGTGATCCCCTACGACGAATACTTCCATATGTGCTTGCAGCTAGCCGAACTGGATGATGAAACGGAAGCGGATCTAGAAGATATTCCTGTCGAACACGATATCTATGACGACGTGATGCTGCCAGGTAACGTCTGCGACATCATGGATAAAGAGAAAGTCAGCCTGCAGGCTGCCTGGCGTATCCTGCGTGGCCTGTCACAGCAGGAAGTAGCCGATAAGCTCGGCGTGAGCCAGTCTGCGGTTTCCCAGCTGGAAGCTATCGACTCCCGCCCGCAAAAGCGCACCCGCGAAAAGCTGGCGGCAATATACGGCTGCACGCAGGAACAAATCAGCCTGTATCTGCCGAAAGAGGGTTAATTGCAGCAGGTCGTATTCCGGCGTGAAGATTAACGGCTCAAGCTTGGGCCGTTAATCTCATTCATAGCAGAGAAACTATTTCTTGTCTGAACTACAGCTCTGCACCCGCTCCGGGAAAATAGTCTGCAAAGTACTGGAGAGCTTAGTCCATTCGCTGCTCATCTGCTGCGCCTGTTCAGCAGTTAACACTGCGCCCTGTTTCTTAATCAGGTCTGATTCTACTTTGGTGTAATGCACCAGAACGGAATCGACGTTTTTATATTTGTCGCTCGCCAGCATATTCTTCATGGCGTTGATATTGGCAATACCATCGTCGACAAAGACAACGGACTGATATTGACGCTGAGTTTTATCGAGCAAGAAATCCAGAATCACGCCTTTATACTGTCCGGATGACAGCATGATGCCGTTGCCATAAATATAAGAGCGTTTTAGTCGGCCCTCATACAGAGGTGCATCGGTTTCATTGAGCGGTTTAAGCGGTGAAACGCTAAAATTGATACCGTTCTTTTTCAGCTCACGCTCGGTAGCATAACGAGTATCCGGGGCGCGAGAGGTTAGCGCGAAAACGCTGTGCTTTTCTTGCCAGGATTTCATCTGCGCCGCTAACCCAGGATCAGTCAACGTCATGGTGCCGATATTATAAAGCAGCGCAATGGAATCTTCATATAAGCAAGAAACTTTCTGTTCAGCGCTGGGTTTCAGTGGCAACTTATTCGTTTGCCATTGATACCAGATATCGCCACCCACTTCGAGTTGGCTGGTCAGGACCGTATTATCGATATCAAAGACCAGTAAGACATTTTCTGGCTGATAGCGAGAGTCTTTCTCTTGAATAATCTTACCGACGGTTTCATAGGAATCAGATTCAATCGTCGTGACTTCTGCCAGAGAAAAAGGAATATAGCTTAATAAAGATAAAGCAATAGCATACCTGTAGACTTTAATCATAACAGTCCCTTATTTAGTAATATTTAATTTTTCAGCTTAGAATGTATATGTCAAACCCATACGATAACGACCCTGGCGCTCATCGGTGGTTTTGTCGGTACCGCGATAATCAGCAATACTGACGTAAGGTACCCATGAACCAAACTTATAACCGACTTTAAATGACGCGGTATAGTTTTCGTTACCGTTATCCCAGGTAATATAGCCATTGTTATAATAAACAAGGTTCAACTGGTACTGGAAATTGCTATTATCGGGGCGATAATCAACCCAAAGATCGTAACGGCGGTTATTGCGGTCATCGTTACCATAGCCTTTTGATTTGCTGGTAGCTTTATCCATGTCATAACGGAAACGACCGGAAACGCGCCATTCTTTGCTGAAATTATATCCAGCAGATAAACCATACTCGTAGGTGGTCCAGTATTCGGTAGAATCCAACCAGAACATCGGTTCCAGCCAGAAGTTTTTATCATCCAGCGGCTTAAATCGATAAACAATAGAAAGGCCGGAACCGTTGTTATTAAACTGTGACGGATCCCATTTATCTTTATTGCCTTCCTGAGTATTGTAACGCAACTCACCCATTAACCCGATACCATTACTAAAGAAGGTTCCGAATTCAACGCGATCGGCATGGGTTCTTTTCTTATCTAAATATTCGTGACGATAATCGATGAAACCATGCGGTTGTTCAGCATAAACGCTGTGCGCCGCCAGGCCGGTCAATACTAATGCTGTAACTGGAATTATCCTTTTCATTATCTACCCCTTATCATAATTGTCTGGTCGAAGTAAGTTGTTTGTATCGTGTAGCAAACCTGGCGCGGAGCGCTGGCGAATGAGCGGCTTCTCTGCCTTTAGCAAAAAAGGCCACATCATCCTCCGTCACCACTGAGCACACTTTATCTAAAAGCGTTTTCTGTATATCCTCAGTCACAAAAGCGGCTTCAATCGCCATCATCGAAATATCAATCAGTTCTGCACGCTGAAAACCAAATGCGTTCATGGCAAATTGATATTCTTTTGATATATCCGTAGAACAAATACCGGCATCGTCCGTATTAAGATTTATTCTCACGCCGCTATCATAAAGCGCTCTGACGGGATGAGTGCTATTCCCCTGTCGGATATCATTAATCAGCAAATGATTACTGGTTAATGAGACTTCGAGTAATATCTCTTTCTCAACAAGCTCCGCGATAAGCTCCGGACACTCGATAGCGCGAATACCGTGACCAATACGCGAAGCCCCAGCGGCCAGCGCCTTTTTTACACTTTGTGCACCGCAGATTTCCCCGGCATGTAAAGAGCCGCGCAAACCTTGCTGATAGAGCCTGTTAAGAGAAGGAACATAATCACTAAAACGATGTATTCCTTCATGCCCGGCGACATTGACACCAACAATATAAGGGTCAGGGTGGTTCAGAAAAAGATCCACAACCGCAGCCGCTCGTTCTACTCCATCATGTCTGATAAGAACAGCATGCAGGCGGGTGACCGTACCATATTGTTCCTCAGCGTCTTTTATTGCCCGTGCCACCTCACGCAAACAGGCAAGATAATTGCTCTCACCATCGCCGTCGCCAACCTTCATCATATGGTCCGGTGAAATAAGCAACTCACAATAGATCATCCCCGCTTGCGCATTGCGTGAGATGAAATCCGTCGCCAGCAGATAATAATCCTGCGGAACCTGAATTAATGATGAGATAAAGTCATAAATATTAATAAAATGACCGAAGTCTGACTTATCCCAGACATACTCATAATCTCCGGGGATGGCACACTGTTTTATATAATCATTTAATAAAGCAATTCCATTCTTTCGCGACAGGTGGACCGCTAAATTAGCCGTCACCGATCCTTCCAAATGTTCATGCAAAATAACCTTTGGTATTAATAACACTGATATCATCCTTAAATACTACATCATCCAATATATTGCATAATAACGTGATAACCTTTACTACCAAGATAGACACCAACAATACCGATAATTCCCGGCAGCACTGGCGGCGCAGGTATTGGCAGTTTAAAAATGCTAAATATAAGACCTGTGACAATACCGACCAAAAGCGCAATAAACACTTCAGACATACAAAACCCTTGTGTAAAAATAAAGAACCACCGTCCTTAATAAAGGAAAGAAATCCTATGCGTTCAGTTAATCATCTCTACCAGGATTGTTCATTATAAAAAGTATACAATGAAAAATTGGTAGATACCACTACATCGACAGCGTAAGTCGTGACAAAGTTCACATTCAGGAATAAAAGCAAAAAGTACTTATAATACAGTTCATTGACGCTAGTCACTTTTCCATGCTCGGGCTTCAATTGCATCAAAAACCAAAAACCACTACAGTTAATGCATTATTGGTACCAACCACGGAACGAAAAGCATATGTCAGTTTTGTCTTCCCCATCGAGCAATGATTCACAGTCACTAAAATATCTGGATCTGTTCACCATCATTAAAGAAAAAATCGATAACTATGAATGGCCAGAAAATGAAACCATTCCCACCGAACGCGAGTTAGCGGAGCGCTATCAAACCAGTCGTACCACCGTGCGCAAAGCTATCGAACATTTACGCCAAAAAGGGTATCTACATAGCGAACACGGTCGCGGGACATTCGTTCTTCCTGAACTCAGCCGTCGTTCCCAGCGCCAGCTGCATGGATTCACTGATGATATCCTCGCGCGTAAAGGCACGCCGAAGCAGCAGATCCTCGAATTCGGTTTCGTTGCGGTGAATGAACCTATCCGCAATGCGTTGCAACTCTCCAGCCATACCCGGGTTTTGCGTATTAAGAGAGTTCGTTTCGACAATACCACTCCGATGGGCATTCAAACGACCTATCTTCCTATCGATGAAAACAACGCGTTTACCGAGGAAGAGCTACTGGAATTTGGCTCTCTGTATAAGCTCCTCGCCGAGAAAATGGGGCTTGAACTGCTCGAAGCTTATGAAACCATTAGCGCTCGCCAGCCCTCTTCTGCCGAAGCCTCGCTGCTGGAACTCTCCGTTCACGATGTCATTCTGACCTGCACCAGAGTCACGCTATCCATCAATAGAAAGCCGATGGAATATGTCGAAATGATCTATCCAGCCAGCCGCTACTCTTACGAAATCAAAATCACCAAAGACAGTTTTAACCGTAAATAAACCGTCCCCCCTGAGAAATTAGTTGTATTCCCGGGGGGGGGATACTTCGGCTACTTCAGAATATCGTTTACATCCTGGAACAGATAAAACTTAGTGTTCTGATGCGGCTGAAAATTATTATCGGAAACAAATATCAACGTCTTTTTGCCATCAATCAGCGGACCGAAGGTGACACCTTCAATACAATCCGGCGCATTCGTCACATCGGAGAAATCAATCAGTAACTTTTTCACCGCCGGTTGAATAATGCTCCGCTTCTCAACCTGCGCCAGCGATTTAATCTCTTTGATATCCGAGCTTGCCGTCGTGTCAGCCAGCCACACTTTGACGGAGAAATCCCAGTCGTTAAACCCTTCTGATGCATTGCGCCCGGAACGCTCAACCACCAGCAGTTTATTTTCATTAAGTGCTAAAACTTCCGACACGCCGTTATCGTTGATACCAAATTTTGAAATATGTGAAACAGGGTCAACGTTGTAGTGAAAGGATTTTTCCAGCTCGGGCTTCTTATCGCCGCCGTTGTAGCGGAACTTTAAAATCCGCGCCGGGCTTGAGTTCATTGGCGAGGCCAGCGGGCCATCTTGTTTTAACGCCCCTTCTGCCGCGACGAACAGATATTGGTTATCCGGGGTAAACGAAAGTCCTTCCCAGGAAATACCGCTGCGGAACCCTTCCGGGTCCTCTTTTTTACTATCAACCGAATACCCCTCGGGGAAGATAGCACTCAGGTCTTCAACGAATTTGCCGGTTAGCGTGCTTTTACGCAGCGGACTTCCGGCTTCAGAAGTCCAGAGCAGCTGATTTTCTGGCGTAATGACCATCCCTTCCGCATCAACAAACCCTTTTTTAAACGCTTCGCCACCCGCATCAAGAAGATCGTACTGCTGCTCAACGACAACATCCTTAATACCCGCGGCGGAGAGATCGACTTTCAGTTTATAGAAACGCGGCTTACCTTCCGTCGGGGTATTTCGGCTGTCAGAAATCGCATAAAAACGCTGCTCGCCTTCATGCCAGCGAATAGCAGACAACCCGCCAAAGGGCACATTCTTCCAGGCAAACGACGTCGGTATTGTATATTCGCCAAGAAATTTAAGATCGGACTCATTGGCAATGGAGTGCGTTGAAAAACCCAGTAATATTGAAAGTGTGGCACCGGATAATAAAATATTTTTAATATTCAAAACCTACTCCTTTCCTTTTTCGGATGAAATAAATTGGCTAATTTCTTCAATGCTGGCCAAATGTCCCCTGGCACCTATCTGCATAATATTCAGCGCGGCGGCAGCGCTGGCAAACTCAATCGCTGGCGCTAATTTATAGTTATTAGCATAAGTGTAAATAAAGGAGGCGTTAAAAGTATCGCCTGCACCGGTGGTATCAACAACAGGGATTTTAAAGCCCGGATGGCGCGCTTCTTCCTGCTCGGTTACGGCAATCACCCCTGCTGCGCCACAGGTCACCACCAGCGTCGACAGCGAGTATTTCCGGCGTAGTGCATGCAGCACAGGCCATTCAGGGTCGCAATTACAACTGGCGGTAAAACCGTCCTGGTTGAAAATAGCAATATCAGCGAGACTTAATATTTTCGCCAGCTGCTCTTTATCGCTGGCAATGTGTGGCTCAATGTCGACCGCCACCAGGGTATTATGCGCATGAGCATATTGTGCCTGAATCGCATATTTATCGAGATCGCCCGGCATGGTGTACATAATTTTACTTTCAGCAATCGCGGTAAACGCCGTCTGCTGATCCCATTCGCAATTATCCCCCGGAGCATAGATTAATGACTTCTCTCCGCTCTCATCGAGAATAATTATCGCCATATTGGGGTCCTGGCCTGGGTTGATTTTGATATAGCGGGTATCAACACCGTGACGATTAAAGTCATCGACAATCAACTGACCATAGCGATCGTCGCCAGCGCTGGATAATGAAACCACCTTCAGCCCCAGCGTTGACATCATGCACGCGCTATTCGCTACAGTGCCGCCCACATTTTCGGATATTTTTTTGCCAACGACTTTGTCATCATTTCCCGGCAGCCTGGGCACCCGAAAAACCAAATCAATGTTGCCACTTCCGACCGCAACGACATCATATTTTTTCATCATTTCATATCCTCGAATGTAACGCGCTCTCCACCCATTGCGACATAACGCTCCGCCAGTGTTAAAGAGAGTTGGAAAAGCAGCAGCATATTTCGCTGTAAATAATCATGTGCCCTGAAATGCTCAGGAGGCGCAAAGCAATATGACAATGCCCCCTGGCGAGTCAAACGCTGCTGAATAGAGGCGCACAGTAGCTGGTCTTCCTCTTTTTCGGGAAACATGACCACAAGGTGCTGCTGGTTGGCCTGGTTAAGCCTTAGTGCATGGCAATACTCTTCAATCGGCAAAAAATGGGCCTCGATCTGCGGCCCGCAGGCCATCAGATTTGATGCCAGATACGCCATCCCCCAGGTCATTCCATTACCCAGAAAAACCACCCGCCGGGAGAAAAATGCCTCAGCGTGAGTACCCAGCCATGCCTGCCACTGTGCGTTTTCCCAATCCTGAGACAAATGTGGGATATCCACATTTGTCATCTCTGACGCCACCGTTTTCGCCTGAAGAATCCGCTCAGCCAGCCGCATGAGTAAAAACAACGTTGCTGAGCTGCTTTGGGTCGGCATCCCTTTTTTACATGCCTGAGTAAACAGCATTCGCGACGATAATTGAGCAAACGGACTTCCCGGCGAGTTGGTCATCCCTACCACCCTGGCTTTCGTCGTGAGCGCATGAGCAAACGCATCGAGAACCTGGGAAGGTCTGCCGCTGGCGCTAATAACGACAACCAGCGAACCGGCGCTGAAGCGATCCGTCGCTAAACCCAGAAACGTAAACGACTGTACGGCACGACACTGAATCGCCCCACAACGATTCAGATATGCCTCCACCATCAACGCAATAGCATACGAATCACCAGATCCCACGAGGTACAGCTGCTCCAATGAGGCAAAATCAATATCCGCTAATGCCTCCAGGCCATTGGGCTGAAGCTGCATCGCAGATAGCAGACCGGAGATCCCGGCAATTTCTTGCCGGGTGCAGGATAATGGCATGATGACCTTCTCTTCCCTATCCGCTCTCATTTTCCGTTAACCTTTCAGCGATTCCGCAGCCAACTTCGTCAGGCCAGTGGCAATCTCCGGCAGATTAAAGTCGCGACTGTTTACGGAGTTGAAAAACGCATACTGCTCTTTCGGCAAAGCATCGAATCCCTTCCAGGCACCCGCAATTGCCCCGGCCATCGTAGCAATGCTGTCCGTATCGTTACCGACATTACTTGCGGCGACAATGGTCTCCCACGGACGCCCTTCACAGAAGGCCAGCAGGCCAATAGCCGCTGGGATAGACTCATGCGCGGCCACGGAGTTACCGATATAGCCTTCAATCTCATACAGACATTTTTCCAGTGAATCCGCTTCGCGGGCGATTTTTACCGCCAGTCGGGTGCGCATTTCAATGGAAGGACCGGCGACGCAGCGCGCATGTTTTTTCGCCAGCGATTCACCGTAACGCGCGCCTTCCAGGCTGGCATCAATAATCTCATCCAGCGTGGTATCAACCACCATCGCCTGAGAAGTCGCGCCCGCAATCGCACAGGCGCTGGCAATGGCGATATTGGTATCATGCGAGGGGATGCAGGTCAGCAGAGCAAGGTCACAGGCTTTAGTGAGCTGACCCGGATAGATCAATCCAGCGGGGGCCACGCGCATTCCCGCGCCGTTAGTGGTGCCAACATTTGGTGCCTGACGGGTCGAGGTGCCAATACGCCCGATAGTATTGGTCGGATATCCTTCACGTAGCGCTTTGACGACCTGTTCTGTGGTTGGCCCTTTGTACATCGCGTAAGGCATCATATCAGCCCAGCGCAGCAGTGCGGCTTTCCAGTCATCATTGGTAAATTGCCCGTAGCCCGCAGCAATCAACGCTTCCGCTAAAACATACATCTGACTTGAGTCATCGGTGATTAAACCCGCTACACCCTTTAGTGAACCGGCGAAGGTATCCAGTGGCGGCTCGACAAACTTGTCTAACCAACCGCCCCATTTCTGTTTAATCTCATCGATACTATACAATTCCGTCGCCGCACCGAGCGCATCGCCCATCCCCGCACACGCCAGCGCCCCTAAAATCTTGTTGTAAACCACCGAATCACATCCAACTGAAGCCATATAAATATCCTTAATAGTCATAGAGGTAAGAGCCCGATCCGGCTAACTGACCGGTTACTGATTTTGCGCTAGCAGAATCAGGCTCTCATTCATCAATATCGAACCCAAAACGAAAATTGGTAGATACCAATAGAACCAACAATTCTAAGCAATAAGAATGAAAAGTGCGTAATTCTGTGACAAAGTTCAAAATAAATTTCAATATAATTAATTAAATCAATATATTAACAAAATAACCCCTCAATCTCTCAAAAGACATTTATTTTGATTGTGGTAGATACCAATTTGGTGATATTACTTTTAGTGAACTGCGGCGACGCCTCAAAAATTCTCGTATCAGGACATGTGAGACTATGAAACTTTCAATCGGGGAAAAGATTGGCTTTGGTGCTGGTGATATGGCTATTGCTATCGTAATGATGTCGATGGCGATGATTATCACCTATTTCTATACGGACGTTTACGGCCTGACCCCTGGCGATTTGGGGATTCTGCTGATTGGCGTACGCTTTATTGATGCGGTAATCGACCCGCTGATTGGCATGATGACCGACAAAACAGAGAGTCGCTGGGGAAGATACCGTCCCTATCTGCTGTTTTTCTCGATACCGTTTGGGATAACCATCTGGATGATGTTCACCACGCCAGATTTCGACTATACCGGCAAGCTCATCTGGGCCTGGGGCTCCTACATTGCGCTGACGCTAACCTATACGTTTATCTCAATCCCTTACGTTTCATTAATCGGCGTGATTACCGACGATCCTAAAGAGCGCCTGAGCGCGAACAGCTATCGCTTTGTGATGACCAAAATCGCCATGTTTTTAGTCACCATTATCGTACCGATGGCGGCGCTGTACTTTGGCAAAAACAACCTGGCCAGCGGCTACCAGTTGGCAATGGGCTCCATGGGGATTGTGTCGACGCTGCTGTGTATTTGCTGCTTCTTCACGGTAAAAGAGCGCATTACGCATAAAACCGAGCACATCCACTTTCCGACTCAGTTCAAGAATCTGATGAAGAACGACCAGTGGTTGATCCTCGGCGTATCGATAGCGTTAATCATGTTTGGCGGCATCGTGCGTAACTCGGTCGCGGCTTACTACGCCAAGTACTATCTGCACGGCGGCAACGAGTTGATCTCTCCGTTCCTCACCACCGGCGTTGTGGCGTCCGTCATGGCGATGCTGCTGGCCGGGACCATTACCCGCTACTACGACAAAATCAAAATGTTCCGTTATACCCAGTTGCTGACCTTCGTCGCCGGGGTTGCCATGTACTTCGTCGTTGGCGAGCAGAACATTTATCTGGCATTTGTTTTCTTTTTCATCATTACGCTATTGGGTGACATGCAGCTGCCGGTGTACTGGGCCTCTATCGCAGAAGCGGTGGACTATGGCGAAGTGAAAACCGGCACCCGCGTTTCCGGGCTGGCGTTTGGCGGGATCCTCTTCTTCCAGAAGTTGGGAATGGGGCTGGCGGGCGGATTTATCGGCTTTTCGCTGAGTTTTTTCGGCTATCAGGCAGACATCGAGCAGTCGCCGTCATCATTGCTGGGCATCACGTTGATGATGACGCTGATCCCGTCCGTATTTAACCTGATCGTCGGTCTGTTTATGAAGAAATACGTAATTAACGATAAGTATTACGAAGGCATTAAACAGAAGCTGGCGCAGGATGAGTCGGCGTAAAAAAGAAAAGGTGAGACTGATGACAAACCAGGTTTAAAGATTGTGCTCGCGTTTCTGCCGGGCGGCGGCTGACGCCTTGCCCGGCCTACAAAACCCACAATATCAATAAATTGTGCATTTTTCGTAGGCCCGGTAAGGCGCTAGCCGCCACCGGGCAATTCCAAAGAGGTGCACTTTGTCAGCAATCTGAGGCTTCAGAATCTGAAGCCCTTTTTATTAACAGCACTTCGCCCCACCTTTGCCGCCGTAGCGTGCGTCCTGGCGCTCGCGGAAAAACTCTTCGTAAGTCATCGGCGTCTGCTCGGGGTGAGTGGCGCGAATATGCTCGACGTAGTTGTCGTAATCCGGGACGCCGATCATCATTTTCGCCGCCTGACCTAAATATTTCCCTGCTTTCGAAAGGGTATCGAACATATTTACCTCTAACCATTGCCCCTTTCCCATTCAGGAAAGGGGCTAACTCTATTAATGCGCGCGCTTGGCCTGAGTCACCAGGCTCTCAGCATTAGCAGGCATCGCTTCGTACGGTGTCTCTTTCGCCGTCGGTTTGTCCTCTTTCAGCGCCGCCATGGCGGTTTTAATTGAGAACAGCGCCAGCACCACCACAACCACCATAAAGAAGATGGTCAAACCAGCGTCCAGACGGTTGTTAAACACCAGCTGTGCCAGCTGCGATTCGGTGTACTGCGGTGGGATATTGCCACTGTCGATCATCGCCTGGAACTTGTTGGCAATCGCCAGGAAACCGACTTTAGTATCGGTGCTGAACGACTTCTGCCAGCCTGCGGTCAGGGTGCAAATCAGCAGCCAGGAGGTCGGCAGCAGCGCCACCCACGCATAGCGCTGGCGTTTCATCTTAAACAGTACCACCGCGCAGAGCATCAGCGCCATCCCTGCCAGCATCTGGTTGGCGATACCAAACAGCGGCCACAGGGTGTTGATGCCGCCAAGCGGGTCGACAACGCCCTGATGCAGGAAGTAACCCCACGCCAGCACGCACAGCCCCGTCGCCAGCAGGTTAGCCGGAAGCGAGCTGGTTTTCTTCAGCCCCGGGCTTATCACTCCCAGCAGATCCTGGAGCATAAAGCGCGCTGCACGCGTCCCGGCGTCCACCGCCGTGAGGATAAACAGCGCCTCAAACAAAATCGCGAAGTGATACCAGAAGGAGACGTCCATCAGCCCACCCAGCGAGCCGTGCAGGATGTAGGCCATCCCCACCGCTAGCGTCGGCGCGCCGCCCGCACGGGAGATAATCGACTGCTCGCCCACTTCTTTAGCTATCTGGCTGAGGGTATCAGGCGTGATGGTAAAGCCCCAACTGCTCACCACCTGCGCCGCTGACGCCACCACATCGGTGACGCCTGCCGGAGCCAGCACTGCCATCGGGCTGTTCATGGCGAAGTAGACGCCCGGGTCGATAATACAGGCTGCCACTAGCGCCATAATCGCCACGAAGGACTCCATCAGCATGCCGCCGTAGCCAATGAAGCAGGCCTGACCTTCGTTGGCCAGCATTTTCGGCGTGGTGCCGGAGGCGATCAGGGCATGGAAGCCGGAGACCGCGCCGCAGGCGATAGTGATAAACAGGAACGGGAACATACTGCCGCTCCAGACCGGACCGGTGCCATCAATAAACTTGGTCAGCGCGGGCATCGTCAGGGTTGGGCGCATAATCAGGATACCGATCGCCAGACCGACGATGGTGCCGATTTTCAGGAAAGTGGAGAGGTAGTCGCGCGGTGCCAGCAGCAGCCACACCGGCAGGACGGCGGCGATAAAGCCATAGCCCACCAGAATCCAGGTCAGCTGTACGCCGGTATAATCAAACCACGGTGCCCAGGTTGGGCTTTCCGCCACCCAACCGCCAGAGATAATGGCGAATACCAGCATCACCAGGCCAATCACCGACACTTCGCCAATGCGTCCGGGGCGCAGATAGCGAATGTAGATCCCCATGAAAATCGCCAGCGGGATGGTGAAGGCCACGGTGTAAGTCCCCCACGGGCTGTGGGTCAGCGCTTTCACCACGATCATTGCCAGCACCGCGAGGATAATCACCATGATCATAAAGCAGGCCACCAGCGCCAGTACCCCGGCGGTTGGCCCCATCTCCTCTTTGACCAGCTCGCCAAGCGAACGCCCGTCGCGTCGGGTAGAGACGAACAGCACCATAAAGTCCTGTACCGCCCCGGCCAGCACCACGCCCGCCAGGAGCCAGATCATCCCCGGCAGGTAGCCCATTTGCGCCGCCAGCACCGGTCCGACCAGCGGGCCTGCTCCGGCAATCGCCGCAAAATGGTGACCGAACAGCACTTTCTTATCGGTCGGGACATAGTCGAGACCGTCGTTGTGACGCACCGCTGGCGTCATCCGCGTCGGGTCGACCGCCAGCACGTTTTTTGCGATATACAGGCCATAGAAACGATAGGCGATCAGATACACGCAGACTGCCGCGACGACAATCCATAGCGCGTTGATCTGTTCACCCCGGTTTAACGCGATATAACCAAGGGCAAAGGCTCCGATAACGGAGAGCAGTGTCCAGATAAGGTATTTCCCTGAATTATTCATCATTGTGTTCCACAGGTAGGGTAATCAGGATGTTACAATTTGTTTCTAGAACACAATATGGATTTTAACAACTTAGAAACGATGCAGATGTCGCCTTTCGGCAAGGATTTATCTCACATTGCTAGCGAGATCACTTCTGGCAGGAAAATGAATGAAAATGGAGATCGATATTCTGTAGCTGCACCGCGATGTGTTTCCCGGAGGCGGCGCGTTGCGCCTGTCCGGGCTACCCTACCGCAGACGGTTGCAAACCCGTAGCCCGGCTAAGGCGTTCACGCCGCAAGCCGGGAACCGGCGTCCCTCAGCCGAGGACCGCCGTGCCCAGACGGCAGGTGCAGCAGCGCCGTCCACGTTCGTCGAACACTGCAATTTCCCAGCTCTGGCCCTGGCGTCCCAGGTGCAGCGGGCGGCACTCGCCGCGCACTTTGCCGCTGGAAACCGCCCGGTGATGGGTGGCGTTGAGCTCGGTCCCCACCACGCACTGGCCCTCTTCGGTCATCAACCACCCGGCCATTGAGCCGAGGGTTTCCGCCAGCGCCGCCGATGCGCCTCCGTGTAACAAGCCAAAAGGCTGATGAGTACGGCCGTCGACCGGCATTTCAGCCTCCAGCACACCCTCCTCAATCCGGGTATAGACGATACCCAGATGCGCCACCATCGTATTCGCGCTGGTCGCGTTAAGCTCATCCAGCGTTAGCTGACGTTTCCAGGCCATTTATGCCCCCAGCGTTGAGCCACCGTCCACCACGATATCCTGCAGCGTGATGTGGCTGGCGTGACCAGAAGCAAGGAACAGAATCGTATTGGCAATTTCCTGCGGACGGGCGATTTTCCCTAGCGGAATGCCCAGCTTAAACTGCTCGCCGAAACCGCGAATACGCTGCTGTTCAGCGTCGTCGCTGACCCACAGCGTCCGCTGCATATCGGTATCGGTCGATCCAGGAGAAACCAGATTACAGCGCACGCCGCTGCCCGCCAGCTCCAGACCGACGGTCAACGCCAGGCTCTTCAGCGCCGCTTTCGAAGCGCCGTAAGCGCTCATGCCGATACGCGGGGTATGTGCGGCGTCGGAAGCCACGGTGACAATCGCTCCGCCCTTCTGGCGGCGAAACTGCGCCATCGTCTGCTGGAACAGGTTAAACGCCCCGCCGACGTTGACGGCAAAGGTCTGCTGCCAGTCTTCCAGACTCAGCGTATCGGTCGCCCCCATGCGCAAAATTCCGGCGGCATTGACCAGCACATCCAGTCGCTCGATATTATCCAGCAAGCGACCGCAGACCTGCGCCACCTGCTGCGCATCGGCAACGTTCAGCGTCTCGGTGGCGAAAGGATAATTGTCGCCTTCAAACGCCAGGTCAAAACCGGTCACCGTCGCGCCAGCCTCAACAAACGCCAGCGCGGTCGCATAGCCGATGCCTTTGCCCGCACCGGTTACCCACACGTTCTGTCCGTGAAAATCTAATCCAGCCATTATTTCACCTCGCGGGAAAGCAGCGCCCACCAGGCATCAATGGTCGGATTTTTCGCCAGCACCACGAAATCGATATCGCCGTGCACTTTACGCCAGCGGGCGGCGAGCGCCATCATGCGCACCGAATCCAGACCGTAGTCGATCAGGTTTTCATCATCCATTGGCTCGTCGGATTCGTCCAGCAGCGGCAGCACCAGCGCGCGCAGCGCGGCTTTCGACGCCGGTAGCGGCAGCAGCTCTTCGGTCATCACCACCCGACCGGAGCGGCCCGCGACGTATTTCAGCGCCATCAGGTGCTCTTCACGGCTGAAATCAGCCAGCGCATCGGCAACGAAGAACGGCTTAATATCGCGCATAAACGCGTCGGTCGCCGTCGTCATACAGCCGATATGGGCGTAAACACCGGTGATGATCAGCTGGTCACGACCGGCTTCTTTCAGCATATCTTCCAGCGGCGAACGATGGAATGCGCTGTAGCGCCACTTCACCAGTACGGTGTCGTTGTCGTCCGGCGCAAGCGTAGCGATCACCTGCTGCTGTTCCGGCGAGCGGGTCAGGCCCGGCCCCCACATATCGTTCAGCAGTGCGCGGTCCTCATCGCTCTGCTCTTTTGGTTGCGCGGTGTAAAACACCGGAATGTTATTCTGTTTGCAGAAATCGCGCAGGGCAGCGATGTTGGCCACCACTTTCTCCATCATTGCGCTGTTTTCGCCCCAAAAATTGAGGAAGTACTCCTGCATATCGTGGATTAACAGTGCGGCACGTGACGGCTCAAATGCCCAGTTCACTTTGTTCGCCGGGATATCGCTGGCTTCCGGCAGCGCGTAAGCCTGTAATTTAGGAATTGCCATTCTGTCTTCTCCTTCAGCCCAGCTTGCGTTCAGCCAGCCACTGACGTAATTGTTTTTTATCGACTTTGCCCACCGGCGTCAGCGGCAGCGCGTCAACGCACTCCACGCGGTCCGGAAGTTTAAATTCAGCGACCCCTTGTTCACGCAGGAAGCGGCGAACCGCCACCGCGCGCAGAGGTTCTTTGACCACCAGATATGCACAGCTTTTTTCGCCCAGCAGGCTGTCTTCCATGCTGACCAGCGCAACGTGGATCACCGCTGGGTGGCGCAGCAGCAGGTTTTCGATCTCTTCCGCCGCAATCTTTTCACCGCCGCGGTTGATCTGATCTTTTTCCCGGCCCTGCACGGTGATGTAGCCATCCTCGTCAACTGAAATCAGATCGCCCGAGCAGTAGAAACCGTCGGCATCAAACGCTTCGGCGTTGTGCTGCGGGCTTTTGTAGTAGCCGCGGAAGGTATAGGGTCCACGGGTCATCAGACGCCCCACTTCACCGCGCGGCAGCGGATTACCCTCGGCATCGGCCACCCACACTTCATCATCCGGACACATAGGGCAGCCCTGGGTGTTGATAATGCGCTCTGTACTGTCGTTGAGGCGGGTGTAGTTCACCAGCCCTTCAGCCATGCCGAAGACCTGCTGAAGCTGGCAGCCAATTTCCGCCGGAATACGGGCGGCGAGCGTCGCGGACAGGCGCGCTCCGCCAACCTGTAAAAGCTGCAGCGATTGCAGTTGGGCATTGCTGCCGGAGTCATGGATCTCCTGTAGCCACAAGCTCACCGCAGGCGGCACCAGCGAGGTCAGGTTGATTTGGTGTTTTTCAATCAGCGGGAAACACAGCGTGGCGCTCGGATCATGCGCCAGCACCACCACGCCACCAGCAAGGAACACACCTAATGAACCCGGAGAACTCATCGCATAGTTGTGGGCGGCGGGAAGCGCATTCAGATAGCGCGTTTCGGCGCTCACGCCGCACAGTTCATTGCTGCGGCGAATGCTGTAGTCATAGTCGTTATGCGTGCGCGGGATCAGCTTCGGCGTGCCGGTACTGCCGCCGGAAAGCTGGAAAAACGCCACTTCATCGGCAGGCGTCGGATTCGCCACGAAATGATCGGCAGGCTGCTCAATGGCCGCCGTCAGGCTCTGCTCGCCGTTATCGTTCAGCAGCAGCGCCACGCGTACCGACGGATGCTGCTCAACAAAAGCGTTAAGAAAAACATCATCAGCAAACAGCGCATGTTCGCGGTCGGCAATCAGCAGCGCGGGTTCAATCTGGGTGGCATAGGCATTCAGCTCGCTACGTTGATGGCTGAACAACGCGTTAACCGGCGCAACGCCAATACGCAGTAGCGCAAACAGAGTGATATAAAATTCCGCAACGTTACCCAGCTGTACCAGAGCCGTTTCGCCGCGCTTCAGGCCCTGACGTTGTAGCGAGAAGCCAAGGTTATCCACCAGACGGTTGAATTCGCGATAGCTGTACTGTTTGTCGCCTTCGATAATCGCGATGGCGTCGTTTTCCGCATGACGAGTAATCAGATTGGTGAGCGGCAGATCCTGCCAGTAACCTTTTTGCCGATAGCGGGCCGCAAAATCTTCCGGCCAGCGATTAAATTCGATCATCATAGTCCCTTATTGCAAGCCGAATACGTTCAGCATGGTAGTCAATTTGACGCCGGTTTCGCGCCACTCGCCCAGCGGCGAAGAGGCCGGGACGATGCCTGCGCCAGCAAACAGGCGCAGCGTGTGCTGATGCAGACGGGCGCAGCGAATCGTCACCACCCACTCGCCGTTACCTTCGTCATCACACCAGCCGACAATGCCGCCAAACAGCTGGCGGTCAAACGGCTCCAGTTCGTTAATCAGGCGTTTCGCCACCTGATGCGGGAAACCGCTCAGCGCTGGCGTCGGATGCAGCAGGCAGGCCAGCGACATGGCGTTTTCTTTTGCCAGCGCGGTGCCCTGAATCTGCGTCGCCAGATGCCACAGGGTTGGCGTAGTGGTCAGTTGCGGGAAGTCCGGCAGAGAGAGTTCGCTGCTGCGCGGCGTTAATACGGCTTTCATCGCCTGAGTCACCAGGTCGTGCTCATGGCGGTCTTTTGCCGACGCCAGCAGCTTATGCCCCGCTTCGCGATCCAGCACATCGTCCGGCTGACGGCGGGCCGAACCGGCCAGCGGCACCGAGCTAAAACGCGCCCCTTCTTTACGCAGCAGCAGTTCCGGGCTGGCGCCCAGCAGCACGCCGCCGTCTGATAACGGCACGTGGAAGTTAAAGCTGGCCGGGTTCTGGGCGATCAGGCGCTCAAGCAGCGCCCCGCTATCAACCCGTTCACGGGTGGTGATATCAATCAGGCGTGACAGGACAACTTTGTCCACTTCCGGTGTCGCGGTCAGGGCCGCTGCGCGCTCAACCATCGCCATAAAAGTGTCCTGCTCGGGGATTTCCCGACGCTGCACCACGTCCATTGGCGTCTGGCTTGATGCATAACGCGCGGACTGCTGTTTTTCGGTACGAGAAAAATCTTCCCAGCGCTCGGGGATGAACAGCTCGGACGGCTCGTTGGTATCAAACGGGATAGCGCCAACCATCACCGGCTTTGCAATCCCCGCAGCACGCGCCTCTTTAAACGCAGCCGTCATCTTGCTCTGGAACTCACCGGCCAGATTGTCGCCATCGGCGGCGGGATGCGAAAAGCGGCTAAAGCAGCCAGACGTTCTGAAACTGCGGTACGGCGACATAAAGAAGAAGCTTTCCGGCGGCAGGGTCATTTTTTTCTCCCGAACATCCTCAGCCAAAGACGTTTCCATATCATCCTCCAAAAAAACGATAAAGATATTACGAATAATTATCATTTATATTTTGGTTGGCTAACCTAAAAGGTATTGCTCTACATGTCAACCGTACAGATAGCATGTTGTGCTACTTAGACTTGCATCCACGCGGCGCAAAGCTGAAAATGAGAAGCATTTATCACAACTTAATCAGGATGCGAATACGTGAATTTCTCCACCTTTTGCCGCCGTACTCTCCTTGCCAGCGGTCTGGCGATTTTAGGAATTAGCTCAGCGCTGGCGGCAGACTGGCCGCGCCAGATTACCGACAGCCGCGGAACGCATACGCTGGAAAGCCAGCCGCTGCGCATTGTCTCCACCAGCGTGACGCTAACCGGCTCACTACTGGCAATTGACGCGCCGGTGGTCGCCAGCGGGGCCACCACGCCCAATAACCGCGTCGCCGATAGTCAGGGTTTTCTGCGTCAGTGGAGCGATGTGGCGAAAGAACGCAAATTGTCGCGACTTTATATTGGCGAGCCGAGCGCCGAAGCCGTTGCAGCCCAGATGCCGGACCTGATACTGATTAGCGCCACCGGCGGCGATTCGGCGATGACGCTCTACGATCAGCTTTCCACCATCGCCCCGACGCTCATCATTAACTACGATGATAAAAGCTGGCAGGCGCTGCTGACCCAACTGGGGAATATCACCGGCCATGAAAAACAGGCCGCCGGGAGAATTGCTGAATTTGATAAACAGCTGGCGGCGCTAAAAGAAAAGATGAAGCTACCGCCGCAGCCGGTCACCGCGCTGGTCTACACCGCAGCGGCTCATAGCGCCAATATCTGGACCAAAGAATCCGCTCAGGGACAGATGCTTGAACAGTTGGGATTTGACATTGCCACCCTGCCCGCCGGTTTACATGCCAGCCAGAGCCAGGGAAAACGCCATGATATTGTGCAGTTGGGTGGGGAGAATTTAGCCGCCGGGCTTAACGGCAAGAGCCTGTTCCTGTTCGCCGGTGACCAAAAAGACGCCGATGCGATTTACGCCAACCCGCTGCTGTCGCACCTGCCTGCGGTCGAAGGAAAACGCGTTTATCCGCTAGGGACCGAAACCTTCCGCCTTGATTACTACAGCGCCCTGCTGGTGCTGCAACGGTTATCAACGCTCTTTGGTTAACATCATCGTCCCGGCGCATGCCGTCGGGATATCATCAGGCATCATTTCCAACATCATCTCTTTGTTATAAAAACATTTTCTTATTTACATCCAGCCCAAACACCTCATTGCCATCACTCTTTCCTCAGCCGAAATATCATCGTTTTTTGTGTTGTTTTGTGATTAGCCACGGCCGCTGCGTTGCCCGATTATCTGCTCCACACCACTCACGGTGAGCATTCACAGCAAAAGGAAATTAACGTGGCAACCAGCAAACTGATTAAAGGCGATACCCTTACTGAAACCAGCAATGCAGCTGATGGTTTTAACCCGGCAACAGAAGTCAGCGCATACAGCTATACTTCTGCCCGCGTCACCAAACCGGTTTATAACCAATACAAATCCTCTACCACTAAACCAAAGGTATTCGGTTACTACACCGACTGGTCCCAGTACGATGGCCGCCTGCAGGGTGGTGATTCAAAAGATAACCGTGGTCGCGGTTACGATCTGACCAATGTATCCCCTACCGCTTACGACAAAATCATTGTCGGTTTCGTCGGCGTGACAGGCTTCCATAAAGTGGATGGCGCATGGCGTGACGTGGTTGCTGAAGGCGCAGAGCTGTGCGGTAAAGTGCAGTACGAGCCGACTTTCCTCGACCCGTGGGGCGATTTCCAGTCCTACGTTAACGTCGGCCACGATGTCAGCGGTTGGGACGTCGATCCGAAAACCGTCACTCAGTCGAACACCAAAGGCCTGCTTGGCGGCCTGCGTGACCTGCAGGCAAAAGCTAAACAGCAGAACCACGATCTGGTGCTGTCCATGAGCATCGGCGGCTGGACCATGAGTAACGGTTTCCACGAAACCGCTGCTTCTGACGCTGCGCGTAAAGTCTTCGCCAAAGGCGTGGTGAAACTGTTCAAACAGTTCCCGATGTTCAGCGAAGTGGATATCGACTGGGAATACCCGAACCATGAAGGCGCGGGTAACCCGTGCGGTCCGGAAGATGGTGAAAACTATGCCCTGCTGATTGGCGAGCTGCGTAAGCAGCTGGATTCCGCAGGCCTGAGCAACGTCAAAATTTCCATCGCCAGCTCCGCTGTGGTTAAAACGTTCGACTACTCCAACGTGAAAGCGCTGCTGAACGCCGGTCTGTACGGCATCAACCTGATGACCTATGACTTCTTCGGCACTCCGTGGGCTGAGACCGTTGCGCACCACACTAACCTGAAAGCGCTGGAAGAAGGCGGCTGGGCAGTGAACACCATTGTTGATCACCTGTTGTCCGAAGGCTTCCCGGCTGACCGTATCAACGTTGGTTATGCAGGCTACACTCGTAACGGCCGCAACGCCGAACTGGAATCCCTGTCTCCGCTGAAAGGCACCTATGATGCAGGCACCGGTACCACCGTGGGTACTTTCGAATCCGGCACGACCGAATGGTATGACGTGATTTATAACTACCTGGATCTGGAAAACCAGAAAGGCCGTAACGGTTTTAACGTTTACACCGACAAGGTTGCCGACGCTGACTACCTGTACAATCCAGAAACCAAACTGTTTATGTCTCTGGACACCCCGCGTTCAGTGAAAGCCAAAGGCGAATACGTAGCGAGCCTGGGTCTGGGCGCTATGTTCACCTGGACTATCGATCAGGACAACGGCGTGCTGGTTAACGCCGCGCGTGAAGGTCTGGGCTACGAGATCTCTTCTCAAGTCGTTGATATGGCGCCGTTCTACTTTGAAGGTATCAACGTTGAACCGACTGATGAAGAAGAGCAAGAAGAGCAGGAACAGGATCAAGATGAAGAGCAGATTGAACCGTCAGTAAACCATGCGCCAAAAGCGGCTATTGAGCTGATGGTAGTTGGCGGCTCCCGCGTTCGTCTTTCCGGCGAAAAATCGTCTGATGAAGATCAAGACGACCTGACCTACAGCTGGGGCGTGCCTGCGGCTATCGATCTGGCGGACAAAACCACTGCGACCATCGAGTTCAATGTTCCGGAAGTGACCGTGGATACCGAATTCACCTTCACCCTGTTCGTTCGCGATACCTGGGGCGAGCCGTCAACACAGCAGCGCTTTGTGCTCTCCGTTGTCGCCGCTGCTTCCCAGCAGGACGAAGACCAGTCCGAAGAGGATTACGATGATGAGTCAGAAGAAGAGTTGGATGACGAGTCTCAGCAGGAAGAGGATGTGGTACCGGCTGACGAAACCGCACCTAACCCATGGTGGGATGCCAATACCGTCTACGGTGCAAACTGGGGTTCTTTCGAAACCGTAAGCTGGAAAGGCCATAACTACCAGGTGAAATGGTGGTCTCAGGGCAACCAGCCGGACGAGAACTGCGGCCAGGGCGGCATGTGGACCGACCTCGGTGCGTACTGAGCGTTAACCCTCACTGACGAGTGATAACAAGCCCCGGAGCAATCCGGGGCTTGTTACTAATATTGTGCTCGCATTTCTGCCGGGCGGCGGCTAGCGCCTTGCACGGCCTACAAATACTATTGATGGTTTTCCCGGTGGCGCTTCGCTGACCGGGCTACGGGTTCACAGCCGTCTGCGGTCCGGTAGCCCGGGTAAGGCGTTTACGCCGCGACCCGGGGTTTGCAGGGTGCGGGTTTGGTAGCCCGGACAGGCGCAACGCGCCACCTCCGGGAAATGAGCCTAATCTGATACATCGGCGCTGTTTCTTCCCGGCTCGTGCTGCGCTTAGCCGGGCTACGGGTTCACCGCCGTCTGCAGGTTGGTAGCCCGGGTAAGGCGTTTACGTCGCGACCCGGGGTTTGCGGGGTGCGGGTTTGGTAGCCCGATGTGATGGACACCTCCCACCTTACGGCATCAGAACGTGCCAGACTGGAAGTGTTACCTGCAGTCCACAGGAGGAGGTGTCCACCATGAATATTAAACGTATCGGTCTTGACCTGGCAAAAAATGTCTTTCAGATCCATGCTGTGGATCACCATGAACATGTCGTCGTACGGAAATCTCTCCGCCGCGCCCACATGCACGCTTATTTCTCTCAGCTGGCTCCCTGCACCGTCGGGATTGAAGCCTGCGCGTCATCCCACTACTGGGCCCGCGAACTCACCCGCATGGGACATACCGTGCACATTATTCCCCCGAAGTTTGTTAAGCCCTACCTCAGGGGCAACAAGAATGATGCCAACGATGCCGAAGCCATCTGTGAAGCCATCAGCCGCCCCGCCATGCGCTTCGTCGCGGTTAAGACAGAGCGCCAGCAGACTCTTCAGGCTGAGCATCGCGTGCGGGCCAGAGTGATAAAAAGCCGCACGGCGCTGTGCAACGAGATACGGGGCTTTCTGGGCGAATTCGGCGTGGTGCTGCCGGTCGGCATCAGCCAGTTGCGTAAGGCGCTGCCGGAGATACTGTCACAGCAGGAGCAGTGGGATGACCGGTTTATGCGCCTGCTGTGCGAGCTGGCCGAAGAGCTGCGGATGCTGGATGACCGGGTGGCGGGGCATGACCGGCGGCTCGCAGAGGCGGCGCGGGAAGATATCTGCATCCAGCGGCTGATGAAAATAGAAGGTATCGGCGTGATAACCGCCAGCGCGATGGTGGCGTTGTTGGGTGACGCGACGCAGTTTAAGAACGGTCGGGAGATGGCGGCTTATGTGGGGCTGGTTCCCCGGCAGCACTCAAGCGGCGGTAAGCAGCAGCTGGGGCATATCAGCAAGCGGGGTGACAGCTACCTGCGTACGCTGGTCATCCACGGGGCACGGTCAGTTCTGAAGACATGTGCAGGCAAAGAAGACCGGCGGAGCCAGTGGCTGCAGTCGGTGGCGGAAAGACGGAACCGGAATATCGCGACGGTGGCGCTGGCGAACAAGAATGTGCGGATAGCGTGGGCGGTGATGAGTCGCGGAGAAGATTACCATGGCTCACGGGTCGCCGGTTAACCGACGCCCCGTGAGCCATGCAGTAAAAAGAGCAGTAACCCTGTCGTGAGATTGCGAAGCGATTTAGCGTGATGAGTAACCGGTAAGACCAGCACCTGAGAAATCCGGCCTGTCCGAAGGCTCCCTGCGAAGCAAAGCCGATAGCCCGAAAGGAAGCAGGTGCGCAGAACACATCATGGCCCGGGTACGACGGTACCGAAAGAGAGGCCGGATATACGAACGCAACTTACCCTGGTGACTCACACAAAAAATAGCTTGCATCACGGGAGGTGTCCATATACGGACAGGCGCAACGCGCCGCCTCCGGGAAATGAGCCTGATCTGATGCATCGGCGCTGTTTCTTCCCGGCTCGCGCTGCGCTTAGCCGGGCTACGATTTCACCGCCGTCTTCAGGTTGGTAGCCCGGGTAAGGCGTTTACGCCGCGACCCGGGGTTTGCGGGCACGGATTTAACTTTCGCTGACTATCTCAGGGCGCTGAAAACGGCGCAATTCACGCAACAGGCCCACCAGCACAACGCCCACAATGACCAGCGCCCAGCCGCTGGCGCTCGCCGAAGCCACTGGCGTCAGAATTGCACCCAGACCACCGAGCAGCGCCGCGCCAATCGCATCGCCGGTCACGTTCTGCGCCGTCCACAAGCCATTGATGCGTCCGAGCATATTTTCCGGGGTTTGGCTCTGAATCAACGTATATTGCAGCAGCGAGCTTATCGCGCTCAGCCAGCCAAACACCGCCAGGCACAGCGCGCCAAGTTCCCACATCGGCATCAGACTGAACAGCGCAATCGCCACAAACGACCCCACGGTAGACGCCAGCATCAGCGCCCCAGGCTTCGCCGTCTGCGCCAGTTGCCCGCTGGTCAACGCCCCCAGCGCCGCCCCCAGAGGGATCGCGGCGTACAGCAGGCCAATCTGCGATGTCGACATCTGCCAACTTCCGGCCAGCGCCGGATAGAGCACGCGAACCGCGCTCGCCATCGTTAGCAAACCGCCGAGCAGCGCAATGCCGCCGATAAGCGGGCTGTTAAACAGGAATTTCACTCCCGCCAGCAGCGATTTCAGCGGATGTTCACGCGGCTGCGGAGGCGGCGCTAACTGCGGTAAACGCAGCAGCGTCAGAGTGGTAATAAAGGTCCCGGCCGCCGCCAGACCGTAGTTCCAGGCTACCCCACCGGTGGCCAGCAGCAGGCCACCGATCATCGGCGAAATCACCGAACCCAGGCGCACCGTCAGCATGGTGATCGCCCCCGCCTGCATCAGGTTTTCCCGCCCGACCAGCGCCGGAGTCGCCGCCAGCAGCGCAGTCACGCCAATGGAGGCAAACAGGCCGTCCCATATACCCAACAGATAAATTGCAATTAGCGACGGCTCCGGCAGCATGGCGTTCAGACACAGGCCGACGAAGCCGATCCCGCAGGTACCGCGCGCCAGCAGAATCAAGCGCTTGCGCTCATAACGGTCGGCCAGCACGCCGCCCACCATCAGGCCAACAAACATCGAGGCACCGGTTAAGGTGACCGACAGCCCAACCTGCCAGGTCGAGTGGGTCATCATCTGGATTTGTACCGGGATCGCCACGCCCAGCAGGCCAAGCGACAGAATTGAGATAAAGCGGGCGATAAAGACGGCGCGAAAGGCCGGATGAGTTTTCAGCAGGCTGAGATTCAGCAGCCGGGATTGTCGGTTCATGACAGCGCCTTGTTATTATTTTCCATACCATTTTTATGGGTGCACATGCTAACATAACCGAATAGAATCGATAACGATAATTACTATCATTATCATGTCAGGGATGTAAGCCATGTCGTCTTCCATGACCACGGCGCGCGCCTTTGCCGTGCCGGGTCTTTTGATCGTTTTAACCATCGCCGTTGCGCTCAGCCTGTTGATTGGCGCGAAGCCCTTGCCGTTTAGCGTCGTCGTCGATGCTTTTACCGGTACCTGCCAAAGCGCCGATTGCACCATCGTCCTTGATGCCCGACTGCCGCGAACCCTCGCCGGACTGCTGGCGGGTGCCGCGCTGGGCCTCGCCGGGGCGCTGATGCAAACCCTGACCCGCAACCCGCTGGCTGACCCGGGGATCCTCGGCGTCAACTCCGGTGCCAGCTTTGCTATCGTGCTCGGCGCGGCGCTGTTTGGCATCTCTTCGCCACAAGAACAACTGCTGATGGCCTTTTGCGGCGCGTTCGGCGCATCGTTATTGGTGGCCTTTACCGGCAGCCAGGGCGGCGGTCAGCTTAGCCCGGTGCGCCTGACCCTAGCGGGCGTGGCTCTGGCGGCGGTGCTCGAAGGCCTTTCCAGCGGTATCGCCCTGCTTAACCCCGACGTCTACGATCAGCTGCGCTTCTGGCAAGCGGGTTCACTGGATGTGCGCACGCTGCAAACCCTGAAAATCGTCCTGATCCCAGTGTTGATTGCCGGTCTCGTTTCGCTGCTGCTCAGCCGGGCGCTCAATAGCCTCAGTCTCGGCAACGATACGGCGACCGCCCTCGGCAGCCGGGTCGCGCGTACTCAACTGATTGGGCTGCTGGCGATTACCGTCCTGTGCGGTAGCGCCACGGCGGTGGTTGGGCCGATTGCCTTTATCGGCCTGATGATGCCGCATATGGCTCGCTGGCTGGTGGGAGCCGATCATCGCTGGTCGCTGCCGGTCACCCTGCTGGCCACCCCAGCCCTGCTCTTGTTTGCCGATGTGCTTGGCCGCCTGCTGGTTCCCGGCGAGCTTCGTGTCTCGGTGGTCAGCGCCTTTATCGGCGCGCCGGTTCTGATCTGGCTGGTGCGCCGCCAGCCGCGCGGAGATGGAATGTGATTGCCCCTTCTCGCCGCCTGATTTTTAGCTGCCTGCTGCTGGTGATCGCCAGCGTGCTGGTCTCCCTATGGGGGCTCGGCACCGGCCTCGTACCGTTAAGCGTTGAGCAAGTTATCTCCGCGCTGATTGGCGATGCGCCGCGCAACGTCACCATGGTGGTGACCGAATGGCGTCTGCCGCGCGTGCTGATGGCGCTGCTGATCGGTGCCGCGCTCGGCGTCAGCGGGGCGATTTTCCAGTCGCTGACCCGCAACCCGCTGGGCAGCCCGGACGTCATGGGCTTTAACACCGGTGCCTGGAGCGGCGTGCTGGTAGCGATGGTCATGTTCGGCCAGAACCTGGCAGCCATCGCCATGGCGGCAATGGCTGGCGGCATCCTCACCGCGCTGGTGGTCTGGCTGCTGGCCTGGCGCAACGGCATTGAGACCTTTCGCCTGATTATTATCGGCATCGGCATCCGCGCCATGCTGGTGGCGTTTAACACCTGGCTGCTGCTGCGCGCCTCGCTGGAAACCGCGCTCTCAGCCGGGTTATGGTATGCCGGTTCCCTTAACGGCCTGACCTGGGGCAAAACCTGGCCCTCCGCGCCGCTGATTCTGCTGATGCTGGTTTTTGCCGCGCTGCTGGCGCGACGCATGCGGCTGCTGGAGATGGGCGACGATACCGCCTGCGCGCTGGGCGTGCGGGTTGAGCGTTCGCGCCTGCTGATGATGCTGGTCGGGGTGGTACTTACCGCCGCCGCCACCGCGCTTGCCGGGCCAATTTCATTTATCGCCCTGGTAGCGCCGCATATCGCGCGCCGCCTTAGCGGTACCGCTCGCTGGGGCCTGACTCAATCAGCGCTGTGCGGCGCGCTGGTATTGGCGCTCTCTGACTACTGTGCTCAGCGCCTGTTTATGCCTTATCAGTTACCGGTGGGCGTGGTGACCGTCAGCCTCGGCGGTATCTACCTCATTGCGTTGTTAATTCAGGAGTCCCGCAAAAAATGACCGCTGTAACTTCCCGTTTGCGCGGCGACCAGTTGACCCTGGCGTACGGCAAAAAGACCATCGCCGAATCGCTGAACGTGACCATTCCCGATGGACATTTTACCGCCATTATTGGCCCTAACGGCTGCGGTAAATCGACGCTGCTGCGCACCCTTAGTCGTCTGATGACGCCGACCAGCGGTCATGTCTGGCTCGATGGTGAGCAGATCCAGCATTACGCCAGTAAAGAGGTCGCCAAACGCATCGGCCTGCTGGCGCAAAACGCCACCACGCCGGGTGATATCACCGTCCAGGAGCTGGTGGCCCGCGGGCGCTATCCGCACCAACCGATGTTTACTCGTTGGCGCAAAGAGGATGAAGAGGCGGTCAGCAAGGCGATGAAAGCCACCGGGATCACCGACCTGGCGCTGCAAAGTGTCGATACGCTCTCAGGCGGCCAGCGTCAGCGGGCGTGGATTGCCATGGTGCTGGCCCAGGAGACGGCCATTATGCTGCTCGACGAGCCGACTACCTGGCTCGACATCAGCCATCAGATCGATCTGCTGGAACTGCTGAGCGAGCTGAATCGGGAGAAGGGATATACGCTGGCGGCGGTGCTGCATGACCTGAACCAGGCCTGCCGCTATGCCACCCATTTGATTGCCCTGCGCGATGGCAAAATCATCGCCGAGGGCGCGCCGAAAGAGATTGTTAACGCGGAGCTGATCGAGAAGATTTACGGCCTGCGCTGTACGATCATTGAAGATCCGGTGGCCCATACGCCGCTGGTGGTGCCGCTGGGACGCCGGTAATTCCTTTCCCCTCACCCCGCCCCTCTCCCACAGGGAGAGGGAGAAAACCAGCGCTCATTTTTGACATTGGCCCCCAACCACAATTCACAGGTGGAAAGCCACTGCCCGCGCCCTGCCGATCTGTCCCCTCTCCCTGTGGGAGAGGGTTAGGGTGAGGGCTACCCGGCGTTCAATTACCCCAAAATCTCCCTGACTACCGGGCCGATCGCCTCGAAGGCCTGTGGAGAGATAATGTCCACATGGGCGCAATCCTGGCTAAAGACCTCCAGCTCACCAACCCATGGCCCCCAGACCACCTGCGGATCCATTCCAGCCTGACGGGTTTTCTCCGCCACGAACAGCGTCGCTTTACCGTCAAACTTCGCGCTGTGCGCGGTAGTCAGCAGACGTACTGCATCGGCATAGTTGCCTTCGATAACGCTGAATAGCTCGCCGGAAGCCTGCCCCTGCTGAGCGGCAAGAAACGCCTCACGTTCCCGTTCGATCTCCGCCAGCACCTCAGGATCCAGACCGTTAGCCTCTTTTTCCGCCCAGTTCTGCGTTTCCGGCGGCCAGGTATCCAGCAGCCCGAGGAATGCCACCGCTTCACCGCGCTGGCGTAAACGGGCGGCAATACCCTGCGCCAGCGTGCCGCCGAGCGAATAACCGAACAGGTAATAAGGGCCGTGCGGTTGCTGCTCAAGCAAGGTTTGCAGATGATGCTCGCAGACCGCATCCAGATCCGCCGCCGTCGCCATTGGTCCCTGCGGTCGCGGCGACTGAATGCCGGTGATAGACCAGCGCGGGCTTAAGTAGCGCGCCAGCACGCTGAACTGCCAGGCAAAACCGGAAGCAGGATGGAAGCAGAACAGCGTCGGGCCATCGCTCGCTCGCAGCGGCAGGATCGTGTCGAAGCCCAGGCGCTGCGCCTGCTCATCGCTGAGATCCGAAGCCAGCAGCGCGCTCAGCTTGCCGACGGTCGAGGCGACCATCACCTGCCCCGGCGTCACCTGCCGTTCCAGCTCGCGGCCGAGCTGCGCCGCCAGGCGCATTGCCAGCAGCGAATGACCACCTAAAGCGAAGAAATCAGCTTCAATATCGTTTACTTCGCAACCCAGCAGCTGACTAAACGCCATTGCCACGGTGCTTTCAATCCCCGGCTCCGGCGGACGACCGCTGCGCTCGCGGCTTAGCGTCGGCAGCGGCAGCGCTTTGCGATCCAGCTTGCCGTTGGCGCTCAGCGGCAGCTCCGGTAATTGAATCAGCACTACCGGCACCATATGCGGTGGCAACTGTTCCCCCAGCCGCGCTTTGAGCGCTGCGGTATCCAGCGGCAGACCGGATTCAGAAACCAGATAGCCCACCAGCTGACGGGCGTCACCGCCGGTCGCCGCCGCCTGATTAAAGACGCAGGCATGAGTCACCGCCTGCGCGACGTCCGGCAACTCCGACATCACGCGGTCGATTTCGCCCAGCTCAATACGCTGACCGCGAATTTTCAGCTGATCGTCGCTACGCCCGAGATACTCCACCGCGCCGAAATCCCGCCAACGGGCAATGTCGCCAGTGCGATACATGCGCTCGCCCGGTGCGTAAGGATCGGCAATAAAGCGGCTGGCGGTTAAATCAGGACGCCCCAGGTAGCCCTGCGCCAGCTGAATGCCGGTCAGGTAGAGATCTCCCGCCACGCCCGGCGGTACCGGGCGCATCGACGCATCCAGAATACGCAAACCGGTATTCCACACCGGCCAGCCAATCGGCACGCTGGTGCCGGTGACCGCCGCCAGCTCAGGCCCGCAGGCCGGATACCAGCTGACGTCCACCGCCGCTTCCGTCGGGCCGTACAGGTTATGCAGCGGCGCGCCGGTCAGCACCTCCCACTCCCGGCACAGCGCCGTCGGCAGCGCTTCACCGCTGCAGAATACCCGGCGCAGGGTTTGACAGGAGGCAACATTTTCCGCATCCAGCGAAGCAACGAACGCCGCCAGCATCGACGGCACAAAGTGGGTCGTAGTCACGTCGTAGCGGGCGAAGAACTGCTGCATCGCCAGCGGGTCGCGATGGGCCTCCGGCTCGGCCATCACCAGCTGCGCACCGGCAATAAACGGCCACCAAAACTCCCAAACCGAGACATCAAAACTGCACGGCGTTTTCTGCGCCACTACGTCGTCAGCACAGAGCGGATAGTGGTCCTGCATCCACAGCAGGCGGTTGACGATGGCGGTTTGCCCGACCATCACCCCTTTCGGTCGCCCGGTGGAACCGGAGGTAAAGATGATATAAGCGGTATGGTCAGGCTGAGATATGGCCAGCGGTGCAGCGTCACTCGCTTCCAGCGGCTGCTGGTAACAGAGACTTTCCAGGTTAGGGATATCGCTAAAGCGCGCCAACTGATCCTCAGAAGTAATCAGTAGCGATGGACGCGCATCTTCCAGCATCATCCGCAGACGATCGTCAGGATAACCGGTATCCAGAGGCAACCATGCGGCCCCGGCTTCGACAATGCCGTGCAGCGCCAGGGTCAGGAACACCGAACGTGGCAGCGCCACCGCCACGCTATCGCCGGGTTTGACTCCGCGTGCGCGGAGTAATTCCGCCAGCGCCACCACCTGCTGGCGCATCTCGCGGTAGCTAAACTGCCAGTGGGCATCCGCCAGCGCCGGGGCATCCGGGGTTTTCGCTGCCTGCTCCGCCACCAGCGCGCTCAGCGTGGTGAGTGGCAGGTCGATCGCGGTATCGTTCACCTGTTTCAGGTGTTCAGTTTCCGCCGTTGACAGCATATTCGCGTCGCCGCAGCGCAGAGTCGGGCTATCAGCAAACTGCACCAGCAACGCGGAGAGCCGGGCGATATGCCCGCGCAGCGTCTGTTCATCGTAACGCTGCTTATTAGCCAGAATCTCCAGCGACAGACCGCCCGCTTCGTCCGGGAACAGCGCCAGTTCCAGATCATTGACCGGTCCGGTCGCCAGAGTGTGGGTTATCGCCTGCACGCCGTCGATATCCAGCTGATAATCGAAAACTTTTATATTGAGCACCGGGCCAAATAGCGGCTCATCACCCGCCGCCTTGCCGCTGTCGCGAACGATCTGCTCGGCGTCATAGCGCTGGTGGCGGCGCATTTTTTTCAGTTGCCCGGCAAGGCGCGTTGCCAGCTCCGGCAGCGTCTCCTGCGCGTCAATATTGACCGCCAGCGGCAAGACGTTCAGTACCGGTCCGGTTGCGGTTAGCGCCGCAGAACCCATGCGGCGCATAAAGATAAAGCCCGCCGCGTAATCCATTCGGCTGCACAGTCGCCCCAACCACAGGGTGGTCAGCGCCAGCGCCAGATCCGCACGCTGACACTGCGGAGCACTCGCTGCCAGACGGCTAAAGACGCCAGAATCAACCTCCAGCTTCATGCGCCAGATATCGGTGCAGCTCGCCCTTCCCGCCAGCGGCGCGGCAGACAGCGAAGCCGGAGACGGTAGCGCTTTACGCTGCTCCTGCCAGAACTGTTTGTCACGCTGCCAGGCATCGCTACCGTAGTAGCGTTGATACTCATCCACGACTTCCGCAAAAGGAGTAAACGACGAAGCAGGCGTTTCTTCACCCCGCTGCCAGGCGCGATAAATTGCAGCGATCTGGCGAGTAATCGCCGGGAAACTGAAGCCATCGACCAGCAAATGGTGATAACGCTGATACCAGTACCAGCGATTATCTCCTACCCGTAGCAGTTGATGGCAGACCAGCGGATTGCCGCCGTCTACGCGCAGATTCTGCCCGAGATCGGCCTGCATCAGCGCCAGCGCGGCGGCGTGCGGGTCGCTCGCTGCGCGCAGATCCTGATAATCCGGTTCGGCAAACACATGAGTTTCATCGACCCACTGCCAGGCTTCGCCGTTATCTTCACAAAAACGCATGCTGAGGGTATCGGCCTGCGACAGTCCAGTAACAATCGCCCGTCCGAGCAGAACCGGGTCGATCTCACCGCGCAGTTCTACATAGTGGGCGACGCTCCAGGCACCGGGCAGCGTCGAGAGGCGCTCTGCCATCCAGATCCCCGGTTGTGCCGCAACCAGCGGTAAACGAGTGGTCATCATCAGTTCCTTAGGACGCGTGGTGCGCGGGAGTGAGGGTTGACCAGTTCGCCGCCAGCCAGGCATTGCACGCTTCCAGCGACTGCGGCGGGCACTCCACCGCCCAGCCTTCCGGCAGCGAGCAGTGATGTGGCCACAGGCTAAACTGCTGTAATTCATTGCGCAGAATGTAAAACTGCCCTTGCGGATTGTCGAAGGGGTTACTGAATTGCATTTCAAATTCCTCGTAAAGCGCGCTTTGCTACTCTTCGCGGCATAAAGGCTGCCACAGCTGGATTAACCCCGCCGTCAGCCCGCCGCGCCAGCAAAGCGCATCATGCCCGCCGTCAACCTGACGCCAGAAAATCGTCTGCTGTTCCAGATGCGCGAGAAGCGCCTGGTTCGCGCGAAAAATAATCGGCTCGCGAATACCGGCTTCCAGCCAGATTCGCAGCCCTTGCGGGTGTAACTCGCCGCGGCTTAGGCAGTCAATCAGCAGTCCCGTCTGCGCCCCACCGCGATGCGGCCACCAGTAGGAACCGGACTGGCTAAGCACGCAGCCAAAGCGCTGCGGCCAGTAGAGCGCGGCGAACATTGAAGCCAGGCCACCAAAGCTCTGGCCTGCCACCACGGTTCGATCGGCGCGATCGCTGAAAGGGGCCATCTGACGAACTAACGGCAACAGCTCTTCCTGAACCGCCAGCCAGAACGTTTCATTGCAGGGGAGCTCTTCGCCGCGGTGCTGGTTATCAATCACGTCAATCAGCAGATAAACCGCCTGCGGTAGTCGCTCTTCACGGGTTAATCCTGCCAGCGGCGACCATATCGGCATGCTTTCGGCCCAGAACTGGCCATCAAGCAAGACAGCCAGCGGGCGCTCTTGCGGATTCCCATCACCGGTAGCATAAACCCAGATCCGTCGCGTATTGCCCAGGCGCTGGCTCTGCCACTCAATGCAGACCGGCGGCTGATAAGGTTCATCGCGCAGCGCCCAGCCCGGCTGCTCCGGGGCTTCAGGCAGCTCCAGCGCAGACACCGCATGACCGCGGCCGCCCTTCCAGCTTTGTGGATTGAGCGGGTCGGAGATCGCGCGCGGCAGCAGTTTGCGCCAGCCTTCACGCAGCAGCGTGCGGTCCGGGCTATCGCCGTTAAAAAGCTCAGGGGAAAAATCGTTATCGCGCTCGGAGGGAACAAAACAGTAGCTCCCGCGCCAGGTGGGCGAGAGTGTGGTTTGCCAGAACCAGGCATCGGTACCGGGAACGCGTTGCAGCGTCTGCGGCAGCGAATTTTTATGATGATCGGTGACGCCGGTGATGTAAATCCATACCCGCTGGATCGTCGAAGAGGCCTCGCTGCCCGCCGGGTCTCGCCACCAGAACGTCACCCGATACGCGTCGTCAACGGCCTCAATCTGCGGGCCGGAGAGGCTTTGCCACCAGTCGTCACTTCCTGTCTTTTGCATTCCTTTTTTAACCTTATGTTTATCGTGACATTTATCAACAAACGTATCAATAAACGTAATATTTATTGATAATATTATTGATAACTATTTTCATTTGCAATAGCGTATTAGCGCGCTGTGGGAAGCGCGTCTTTCAAAATTAAACATGTCAGAGATGGCTTATTGAGTCAGCGACGGAGTGCCTGTGCCCTCTACTGGCAACATTGATACCGCCTCCCCTCCCGACGGGAAAGGGCTTTTGGGGAAGGTGGCGACGAAAAGCAGGATGTACAATGAATAACAGGATCAAATCCCTGGCCTTGCTGGTCAATCTGGGAATCTATGGGGCTGCTTTTCCGCTGAGCGCGGCGGAAACCTCCTCTGATAGCAAAGCCGCAACCGCTGACGAAACCATGGTCGTTACCGCCGCCGAACAGAACCTTCAGGCTCCGGGCGTCTCAACCATCACCGCCGATGAAATCCGTAAACGTCCGCCTGCGCGCGACGTATCTGAAATTATCCGCACCATGCCGGGCGTTAACCTGACTGGCAACTCCACCAGCGGCCAGCGCGGCAACAATCGCCAGATTGATATTCGCGGCATGGGCCCGGAAAACACCCTGATCCTGATTGATGGTAAGCCCGTAACCAGCCGTAACTCCGTGCGCCAGGGCTGGCGTGGCGAACGTGATACCCGCGGTGATACCGGCTGGGTTCCGCCGGAAATGATCGAGCGCATTGAAGTCCTGCGCGGTCCGGCTGCCGCACGCTACGGTAACGGCGCGGCGGGCGGTGTCGTGAATATCATCACCAAAAAAGGCGGCGATGAGTGGCACGGTTCATGGGACACATATTTCAATGTACCAGAACATAAAGATGAAGGTTCCACCAAACGAACCAATTTTAGTCTTAATGGGCCGATGGGTGGGGATTTCAGCTTCCGGTTGTACGGCAACCTAGATAAAACCCAAGCCGACGCATGGGATATCAACCAAGGGCATCAATCTGCACGAGCAGGAACTTATTCCACTACACTCCCTGCTGGGCGAGAAGGTGTGATTAATAAAGATATCAATGGTTCCGTCCGTTGGGATTTCGCTCCAATGCAGTCTCTAGAGTTTGAGGCTGGCTATAGTCGCCAGGGCAATCTGTACGCGGGAGATACCCAGAACACTAACTCTGACGCGTATACTCGCTCCAAATACGGCGATGAAACAAATCGTATGTATCGCCAAAACTATTCTTTGACTGGATTGGCCCCTATATTTCCATACACTTTTTATCACTTAACCCATGACTGGTTCGTCGCCGCAGATATTCCCGTGGCGAACGATACCCCAGTGCACTATGCGGATGCCATTCGTTGTAATGTTCGAAGGCCTCCGCAAGGTTCTTTACCGCTGTTAACCCGTCGGGTTTCGGCATGATGCTGATGTAATCGCGCTTCATCGTTTTCACGAAGCTCTCTGCCATCCCGTTGCTTTCCGGGCTACGTACCGCCGTATGTTTAGGCTCCAGTCCTACCATTCTGGCGAACTGACGCGTCTGATAAGAACGGTAGGCTGAACCGTTGTCTGTCAGCCACTCAACTGGGGATGTCGGCAGGCTGTTACCGAAGCGACGCTCCACGGCACCCAGCATGACGTCCTGCACGGTTTCACTGTCATATCCACCGTTACTGGCCGCCCAGTAAAGTGCCTCGCGATCGCAACAGTCCAGAGCGAACGTGACCCGCAGTTTTTCACCGTTATCACAGCTGAACTCGAAGCCGTCAGAGCACCACCGCTGGTTACTTTCTCCAACGGCCACTTTCCCTGTATGCGCCCGCTTCGATGGCGGTATTTCCGGTTTACGCTCAAGCAGCAGCGCATTCTGACGCATGATGCGGTATACGCGTTTGGCATTGATCACCGCCATGTCGTCAGTTTCTGATTGTCTGCGCAGCAGTGCCCATACCCGACGATAACCATAGGTGGGCAGATCGCCGATAACGGTATGGATACGGGCCAGCGCGTCAGTATCATCAGGCTTGCGCTTGCACCGACGATCCTGCCAGTCCTTCGACCGACGGGCCATGGCATGCAGTTGCGCACGTGAGACCCGGAGGCAACGACTGACAAGGCTTATTCGCCATCCTCCGGCAACAAGGGCACGTGCGCTATCCACTTTTTTTGTCGGCCATATTCAACGGCTTCTTTTAGCAGCTCGTTTTCCATGGTTTTCTTGCCCAACAGGCGCTGCAGCTCTTTAATTTGCTTCATCGCAGATGCCAGCTCCGACGCGGGCACAACCTGTTCTCCTGCGGCAACGGCTGTAAGGCTGCCTTCCTGATACTGCTTACGCCACAGGAACAGCTGACTGGCAGCAACGCCATGCTGACGGGCGACCAGCGACACGGTCATTCCGGGCTCAAAACTCTGCTGAACAATGGCGATTTTTTCCTGAACACTTCGCCGTCTGCGCTTCTCTGGACCTAAAACATCAATCATTCGGACTCCAACGACTAGTCTAAAAACTAGTATTAAGACTATCACTAACTTAAGTGATACCAACTGTCTGGAGATTCAGGGGGCCAGTCTATTGACATGGAATGGTGGCTGGAATAACGGAGTTACAACCAGTAACTGGGTACAATATGAACACACGCGTAACACGCGAATTCCTGAAGGACTCGCCGGGGGGACAGAAGGCAAGTTCAATGAAAAAGCCAGCGAATCTTTTGTTGATACCGATCTTGATGACGTTATGCTGCACAGTGAAATCAGCATACCTTTCGACCTTTTGGTGAACCAAAATCTGACGCTTGGAACTGAATGGAACCAACAGCGGATGAAAGACTTGAGCTCCAATAGTCAGCCGCTAACCGGTAACAATACTGGCGGTGCGATTCCCGGCGTAGATTCAACAAATCGCAGCCCATACTCAAAAGCAGAAATTTTTTCTCTGTTTGCAGAGAACAATATGGAAGTAACCGAGAGCACCATGCTAACTCCGGCGCTGCGCTTCGATCACCATAGCATCGTTGGTAATAACTGGAGCCCGTCACTAAATCTGTCTCAAGGTCTGGGCGATGACTTTACTCTGAAAATGGGTATCGCTCGCGCTTATAAAGCACCAAGTCTATACCAGACCAACCCAAACTATATTTTATACAGTAAGGGCCAAGGCTGTTATGCCAGTGCCGGTGGCTGCTATCTACAAGGTAATGATGATCTGAAGGCCGAAACCAGCATCAATAAAGAAATCGGTCTTGAGTTTAAACGTGATGGTTGGCTGGCTGGCATTACTTGGTTCCGTAACGATTACCGGAATAAAATTGAAGCGGGCTATGCTCCCATTGACAAAAATGACAGTGGAACCGATCTGTATCAATGGGAGAATGTGCCAAAAGCCGTTGTTGAAGGCCTAGAGGGGACATTAAACGTACCGGTAAGTGAAACGGTGAACTGGACCAATAACATCACCTATATGCTGAAAAGCGAGAACAAAACAACCGGCGATCGCTTATCGATTGTTCCAGAGTATACGTTGAATTCGACCCTTAGCTGGCAGGCTCGTGATGACCTTTCAGTACAATCCACCTTTACTTGGTACGGTAAACAACAACCCAAAAAATACAACTACAAAGGACAACCCGCAGTTGGTCCAGAAACTGCTGAAGTTAGCCCTTATAGCATCGTTGGCCTAAGCGCGACGTGGGATCTAACCAAAAATGTCAGCCTGACCGGCGGCGTGGATAATGTCTTTGATAAGCGTCAGTGGCGCGCAGGTAACGCACAAACAACTGGCGATCTTGCAGGTGCAAACTACATAGCTGGCGCAGGTGCGTATACCTACAACGAACCGGGCCGTACCTGGTATATGAGCGTCAATACTCACTTCTAATTGCTTAGCTTGATCTCCTCCGCCCTCTTCTCATAGAGGGCGGACGGAAGAATCTGCTAACATTCCACGATGCAAATCCAACACTCAATCATTAAGCTTGCCGATCATTCACTTCAGCGGGTGGATTTCGACCCTGCAACTTTTCAGCCTGAAGATCTATTCTGGCTCCCGCATCACGCCCTGCTAACCGACTGCGCCCGTAAGCGGCAGAGCGAACATCTTGCCGGGCGTATTGCAGCGGTTTATGCGCTACAGGAAATGGGAGAGAAAAGCGTTCCTGCCATTGGCGATCAGCGACAACCCCTATGGCCCGCCCCGTGGTACGGCAGCATCAGCCACAGCAAACAGACTGCGCTGGCAGTGGTTTCTGCCCAGCCGGTCGGCATTGATATCGAAAGGATCATGACGCCTTCGCTGGCGGCAGATCTGGAAAGCAGCATCGTCAACGCAGCGGAAAAAAGAGTTCTGGATGACAGTGGTTTACCGCCTGAGCTGGCGCTGACGCTGGCGTTTTCGGCGAAAGAGAGCGCGTTTAAGGCCTGCCATGTGGACGTACAATCCGGAAGAGGTTTTACCGATTTTGAGTTGGTGTATATAAAGGAAGGAATTTTGCTTCTTCGGCTATCCGCTAAAGAGTTTCGGCTGCAATGGATTAAGGCCGGAGAATTTGTTATTACGCTCTGTACGTCATAAAAGGTGCCGTTTTAGACACCGTGCTCGTATTTCTGCCGGGCGGCGGCTGACGCCTTGCACGGCCTACAAACACCACGACATCATCATGTTGCGCATTTTTTGTAGGCCCGGTAAGGCGCTAGCCGCCACCGGGCAATTTCAGAGACGCACATGAAATCAACGCATCTTCTGCGCCAGTTCAGCAACAGAGGCCGCATCAAAACCGTGATGTTTACGCAGCCAGCCGCGATCTGCCGCAGCCGCATATTCACCATCCGGGATCCCCAGGCGCTTGAGCTTAATACCGACGCCCGCTTCCGCCAGCACTTCCGCCACCAGGCTACCCAGTCCGCCGTTGACGTTATGCTCTTCCACCGTAATCACCGCTTTGCATGGCTTCAGAGCTGCCAGCAGCGCGGCGGTATCGCAAGGGCGGATTGAAGGCACGCTCACCACTTTAGCCTGAACCCCGGCATCGGCCAGAATTTGCGCCGCATCGACAATTTCATGCACCGTAGAGCCTGTTGCTACCAGCGCGATATCTTCGCCTTCGCGCAGCGTCACTACCGCACCGGGCACAAACTGATAATTTTCGTCGTGCAGCTCCGGCAACGCCTTGCCATCGAGGCGAATATAAACCGGCCCCTGATAGCGAATGGCGTAATCGATAATCTGCCGACATTCACGCGGTGAAGAAGGGGCAAAAATCTGGATATTACCGAAGCCGCGCATCACCGCCAGATCGTCAATCGCGTGGTGGGTACTCGCCAGCGGGCCGTAGCTGGCCCCGGCGTTGAGGCCAAATAGCTTAACGTTGGTGTTGTTGTAGCAAACGTCGACTTTAATTTGCTCGTTAGCGCGGGAAATCAGGAACGGCGCGGCGTTACAGGTCACCGCAACTTTTCCGCCCAGCGCCAGGCCAGCTGCTGTGCCGACCATGCTCTGCTCGGCGATGCCCACGTTAACCAGGCGGCCAGGGAATTGTTTAATAAACGGGGCGATTTTTGCCGTCGAGGTTGAGTCAGCTACCACCGGCACCAGATCAACACCGCTTTCAACTGCATCAATAAACGCTTCAACCATCACGCTCGCCAGGTGTTCTGCATTACTCATCTTTCAATTCCTCCAGTGCCAGTGCAATTTCTTCGCCTTTCGGTACCCGGTGGTGCCATTCCGGACGCCCCTGGATAAAGGAAATACCGGCACCTTTCGTGGTGTTGGCGATAATAACGTTCGGTTTACCTTCCTGCTTCAGCCCTTCCAGAGTCGCCACCACCGACGCCATGTCGTTGCCCTGGCACTCGGTTACCGTCATGCCGAAGGCTTTCCATTTGTCAGCCAGCGGGTCGGTATTCATGATTTCACGGGTCGGCCCTGCCAGCTGGAGGTTGTTCTTGTCATTAATGATGACGAGGTTATCAAGCCCATAGTGCGCCGCGGCCAGAGCCGCTTCCCAGTTGCTGCCTTCAGCCAGTTCGCCATCGCCGGTAATTAAAAAGATGCGGCGGGAGCTGTTGCTTTTCTTCGCAGCCAGCGCCAGCCCCACCGCAACAGGCAAACCGTGGCCCAGCGCGCCGGTGTTGAGTTCGATGCCCGGCGTTTTTTGACGTACAGGGTGGCCAGGAAGATGAGAGTTGGCATGCTGATAGGTATCCAGCCAGTCAACGGGGAAGAAACCCGCTTCGGCCAACACGCAGTAGTAGCAACCCACCGCGTGGCCTTTCGACTGAATGTAGATATCACGCTGATCGTCAGCAATACGGTCCGGCGCAACGTTCATAATGCGGAAGTAGAGCGCGGTAATCAGTTCAACCTGAGACAGGTCGGCTCCGGTGTGCCCACCCGCTGGGCTGTTGGCATTCAATCTGACGATATGGCGACGAACGGCGCGGGCTTTACGCTCAAGTGCCTGGACATCATAGCTATAGGGATTCATTTAATACCTCTGAATTTATTTTCAACTTGGAATATTTATTCCGTCAGGGACTAAAAAAACCAGACATCCCCAGGCAACGCATCGCAAGGCTTACGCCGCTGCATCATACTCAGGAACATTCTGCCTCCTTACCACCAGGCCTGACTGCGCCTGGGTACTTTTCAGTTGACCTGAAATCACCATGAATATATATTCAATAATGATTCTTTATTCAATTATGCAGCCACTGTTCTGTTTTTGTCCATAGCTGTTTTTGAGGATTGGCGAAAGTTAGATATCCATCACACTTAACTGTCTTTTCTTTTCGCGTATGATGATGAGCTCTAAGATAATGGCTGCACGTAAATGATTTTCGGGGAAATATATGGCTAAGCAGGATGAACAACGGCTATTAGTTAAGATTGCCACTCTTTACTATCTTGAAGGACGAAAGCAGTCCGATATCGCTCAACTTCTCTCGCTTTCTCAGTCATTTATCTCCCGAGCGATTACCCGTTGCCAAAAGGAAGGCGTGGTCAAAATTAGCGTTGTTCAGCCATCCAATATTTTCCTCAACCTTGAAAAAGGTCTCGAGGATCGCTACGGAATTAAACAAGCCATCGTGGTAGATACCGAAGAAGACGCGAACGATCACAACATCAAGCGCGCCATTGGGTCCGCCGCCGCCCACTATCTGGAAACGCGATTACGCCCGAAAGACCTGATTGGCGTCTCCTCCTGGAGTTCGACCATTCGTGCGATGGTCGATGAAGTTCACGCGCAAAATCTGAAGGCCAACGGCGTGATTCAACTGCTGGGTGGTGTAGGGCCGAACGGTAATGTCCAGGCAACGATCCTCACCCAGACCCTGGCGCATCATCTTAACTGCGATGCCTGGCTGCTTCCTTCCCAAAGTATCGAAGGCTCAACGGAGGAGAAAAATCGTCTCATTGCCAGCAAAGATGTCGCCGATGTCATTGCCCGCTTTGACGAAGTCGATATCGCCATCGTCGGCATTGGCATCCTCGAACCTTCGCAACTGCTCAAAACGTCCGGGAACTACTACCACGAAGATATGCTTCAGGTGCTGGCTGCACGCGGCGCGGTCGGAGACATTTGCCTGCACTACTACGACAAAAACGGCAAAGCGGTGTTACGCGATGATGAAGATCCTGTTATCGGCATGGCGCTGGAAAAAGTGAAGAAGTGCCCCAACGTGGTGGCCCTTGCCGGCGGCAGCGATAAGGTTGCGGCTATCAAAGGTGCGCTATCAGGCGGTTATATCGATGTGTTAATTACTGACTACCCCACCGCACGCCTGCTTATCGCGGGTTAACTTCCTCATTCCAACACTTTCCCACAGCCTTTACGCTTTCCCGGAAGCGTAAAGGTAATGCAAATAAATATTTATATTTCAATACGATAAATGCATTAACCTGCTCTCTTTTTCACTCATTGTCAGATGCTCCACCGAACGGATAAGTGTGATTGCCAGCACAATTGATAACTTTTCCTGTAGCCCGATGGGAAGTTTCTGGCTAAGGTATCAAATAAATAATCACTATCGAATATATATTCAGTGATTAAAAAAGTGAAAACGAATTGTCACATCATGGCCTGCTAAGAAGCAATGCGATAAAGAGGAATGCCGACTCTTCCCCCTCCGCGCCAGGACGAAGTGTGACTCAGGAGACTACCTAATGCAGGCAACACGTAAAGAGTTCATCATTGCACTGGACGAAGGCACCACTAACGCCAAAGCCGTCGTGCTCGATAGCCGCGGTGACGTGGTAGTGAAATTCTCGCAGCCGCTGGCGATTCAAACGCCGCGCGATGGTTGGGTCGAGCAATCGGGAGAAGTTCTGGTCGAAGCCTCACTCGACGTTATCGCTAAAGCGGTTGAACACGTGGGTGCAGAGAACGTCGCCGCATTGGCCATCAGCAACCAGCGCGAGACCGCCATCGGTTGGTATCGCCAGAGCGGTAAACCCATTAACGCCGCCATCACCTGGCAGTGTACCCGCAGCGCCTCATTTTGCGATGAACTGCGCCGCGACAACAAAGAGCAGCAAATCAAAACCACCACCGGCCTGCCGATCGCGCCTCTGTTCTCGGCCTCAAAAATGCGCTGGCTGCTGGAATCCATTCCTGAAGGCCGCATGTTGGCAGAGCGCGGAGAAATCTGCCTCGGCACTATCGACAGCTGGCTGCTGTGGAACTTAACCCAGGGCGAAGCGTTCCATTGCGATCACTCCAATGCCGCGCGCACTCAGTTGCTGAACCTGCAAACCGGACAGTGGGATGACGAGATGCTGGCACTGTTCCAGATCCCTCGCGCCGCGCTGCCGGAGATTAAACCTTCCAGCGGATTATTTGGCTATACCCGCGGGCTGAACAATATCCCTGACGGTATCCCGGTGATGGCGATGGTGGGTGATTCCCACGCCGCGCTGTTTGGTCACGCGCTTGGCGAACTGGGCTGCGTTAAAGCCACCTACGGCACGGGGTCATCAGTGATGGCGCCGGTAAAATCCGCACAGTGCGATATCGACGCACTGGCCACCACCATCGCCTGGCACGACGGCGACAGCATCACCTACGGACTCGAAGGTAATATTCCGCATACCGGCGATGCGGTTGCGTGGATGGCCGACAGCACCGGCTTAAGCGAGCTTTCTGATGCCGAACTGGCTCACGAGCTCAATACCCTCCCCGCCTCCGTGGACTCTACGCTGGGCGTCTATTTTGTGCCAGCCCTTACCGGACTTGGCGCACCATGGTGGGATGACAGCGCCCGCGGCGTAATTTGCGGCCTAAGCCGTGGCGTTAAACGCGCGCACCTGATTCGCGCCGCGCTGGAGTCCATCACCTATCAAATCGCCGATGTTGTTGTCGCCATGCGTCAGCAGGATGACTTCCACCTGGCGGCATTAATGGTCGACGGCGGCCCAACAAAAAATGATTGGTTAATGCAGTATCAGGCCGACCTGCTGGGATGCCCGGTGATGCGCAGCGATGTTGCCGAACTCTCGGCGATTGGCGCAGCCCTTCTGGCCCGCAAAGCCCTGACCCCAGGCTCGGTAACCGACCTGAAAGCCTTCTTAACCGAACATAGCGAATTTATCCCCGATATGGCCCGCCACCAGCGCCTGCAGAAAAGATGGCAGGAGTGGCGCCATGCGGTGAACAGAACATTATGGAAACCGGCAACGTCCGCCTGACGCCCACCAGGGAATCTCGTGTGTGACGAACCTTAGAGCCTATCCCAGTAGGCGTTATTGGCGCAGGCAGTTTGAACACGGACAGCGCACAGAAACCGGAGCGTACGCGGAGTACGTGAGGATTTCGAGCACTGCCCTGGTTCAAAATGGCAAGTAAAATAGCCCTAATGGATAGGCTCTTAATCATCAACAAAAGGAGACCCCCGGCCCATAAACTTGATTTTCAGGCCTTACGTTGTTTCACCGTACCCGACAATAACAACCAAGAGAGAAAATTGTCATGAAATTACGTTTAACGCTTTTAACAGCCGCTACCCTGACCGCTTTTTCTTTTGCCGCCCAGGCAGCAGAAAAAGGCACCATCATGATCATGGTAAACTCGCTGGATAATCCGTATTACGCTTCTGAAGCCAAAGGCGCCAGTGAGAAAGCCAAAGAGCTGGGATACCAGACCACCATTCTTTCGCATGGCGAAGATGTAAAAAAACAGAATGAACTGATCGATACCGCCATCGGTAAAAAAGTTCAGGGCATTATTCTGGATAATGCTGACTCTACCGCCAGCGTCGCGGCGATTGAAAAAGCGAAAAAAGCCGGTATTCCAGTGGTATTAATCAACCGCGAAATCCCTGTCGATGACGTCGCCCTTGAGCAGATTACCCATAATAACTTCCAGGCCGGTTCTGAAGTCGCCAACGTATTTGTTGAGAAGATGGCGGAGAAAGGAAAATATGCCGAACTGACCTGTAACCTTGCGGATAATAACTGCGTTACCCGCTCTAAATCTTTCCACCAGGTTATCGACCAATACCCGGATATGGTCAGCGTGGCGAAGCAAGATGCCAAAGGGACGTTGATCGATGGCAAACGCATTATGGACAGTATTCTGCAAGCACACCCTGACGTGAAGGGCGTAATTTGCGGCAACGGTCCTGTCGCTCTTGGCGCAATTGCCGCGCTGAAAGCCGCCAATCGCACCGATGTCGTGGTTGTTGGTATCGATGGTAGAAACGACGAACGCGATGCGGTGAAAGCCGGAACCCTGCAGGCCACGGTGATGCTCCAGGCCCAGGCTATCGCCGCTCAGGGCGTGACCGATCTGGATAACTACCTGCAAAAAGGTGAAAAACCAGCGAAGCAGCGCGTGATGTTCCGCGGGATTCTGATCACTCAAGACAATGCAGACAAAGTTCAGGACTTCAATATCAAGTCCTGAGTTCGGGTTGTTGCGCCCCTACGGGGGCGCATAGGAGAGTATTATGTTTAAAAAAACCTGGCTGGCACTGGCCGTTCTTACGCTTGGAGGCTGCCGTATTGTCTCTCAGCAAGAGCTGGCCGATCTTAAATCCCCGCCCAATCCGCACATGACGAGTATTGATAAAACGTGGCAGGACCAGATCGTTCCGCAGGTCGTTGCCAGGGCTCGTCCCGTTGCCGAGTTGATGACCACCCTGCGCGCGGCGAAAGATTTCGACAGCGCCTGCAAAACGTTAGGCTATCGCGCTCAGGATGAGAATCCATGCGTTTTTTACGTCAAAGTTGAAGGTAATATCAGCAAAATTGATTCTGCTTCCCGTAGCGGAAAAATGACCATTCAGGATCTCAGCGGCAGCAACGTGGTGGTGCAAATTGGCCCAACGCTGCGCGGTACGTTATTACGCGACGGCTATCAAGGTGCCAGCTATCAGGACTTTAACGACCAGGTACTGTTTGGCGAATATGGTCGGGCGATTAACGAACATGCGGTCAATATGATTCAAGCGGCACAGGTGAAAACCGGCGAAACGACACAGGTATATGGCGTGTTTTCAGCCTGGGATATTCCGCAGACCATTCCTGATATTACGCCAGCGAAAATTGTTCGTGCGGGAGGACAATAACATGCAGCGGCAAGAACTCGTCAATTCCCAACCAGTCGAATCTGAAGTTATTATCGAAACCCGCGGATTGTCTCGCGTTTATCCAGGCGTTATTGCCTTAGATAACGTGGACTATCGGGTCTATCGAAATAAAGTAAACGTTCTGATCGGTGAAAATGGTGCGGGTAAATCCACCATGATGAAAATGCTTGCTGGCGTTGAAACCCCCTCCTCCGGTCAAATTATTCTTGATGGTACTCCGGTTACCCTTAGCTCGACTCACCAGGCCGAAAAACAGGGAATCAGCATCATTTTTCAGGAATTAAATTTATTCCCGAATATGAACGTCATGGATAATATTTTCATGGCTAACGAGTTCTTCCAGAAAGGGAAGATCAACGAAAAATATCAATATGAGTTAGCCAAAAAATTACTGGAAAGGCTGGAGCTCAATGTCGATCCCTATACCCAACTTGGTGAATTAGGTATCGGTCACCAGCAGTTGGTTGAAATTGCACGCGCACTTTCAAAGGACACGCGCGTATTAATCATGGACGAACCTACTTCTGCACTCAGTCAGTCGGAAGTCAAAATCCTGTTTAACGTCATTGAGCAGCTTAAACGTCGCGGCGTCACCATTATTTATATTTCCCATCGACTGGAAGAGCTGATGGAAATTGGTGACCACATCACTATTTTCCGCGACGGACGCTTTATCAGCGAGCGCGATGTCAGTGATGCCAGTATCCCGTGGATCATCGAACAGATGGTCGGCGATAAGAAAAAACATTTCGACTATCAGCCCGCACCGAAGGGCGAGGCGGTACTTGCCGTTGAAGGTCTGACGGCGTTACACCACAGCGGCGGTTATAAGCTCAACGATGTGACCTTCACATTAAGTAAAGGGGAAGTGATTGGTATATACGGCCTGCTGGGCGCCGGGCGCACGGAGCTGTTTAAAGGCCTGGTCGGGCTGATGCCTTGCCAGAACGGCAGCGTCCATCTTAACGGTGAAAATATTGGCAAAACTCAGTTTCAGGCGCGGCTTAAAAAAGGGCTGGCGTTAGTTCCTGAGGACCGGCAGGGCGAAGGCGTGGTGCAGATGATGTCGATTCAATCGAATATGACCTTATCTGATTTCAGCCTGAAAGGTTTTCGCCAGGCATGGAAGTGGCTGAACCCGCAAAAAGAGATTGTCAGCGTCAAAGAGATGATCCGCGAACTGGCTATTAAGGTCAGCGATCCTGAACTGCCAATCACCTCTTTAAGCGGCGGCAACCAACAAAAAGTGGTGCTGGGCAAAGCGTTAATGACGCAACCACAGGTTGTTTTTCTCGATGAGCCAACGCGCGGCATCGATGTGGGTGCCAAAACTGACGTTTATCACCTGATTGGCAAAATGGCCCACCAGGGTCTGGCAGTGATGTTCTCTTCATCGGAACTGGATGAAGTCATGGCGCTGGCGGATCGCATCCTGGTGATGGCCGATGGCCGTATTACCGCCGATTTACCGCGTCATGCGGTTACCCGCGAAAAATTAATCGCGGCTTCAACACCTCAAGATTAATCAGGCTGGAATCCATCATGAACCAGAAATATATGATTTATATGTACCTGCTGAAGGCCAGAACGTTTATCGCTCTGCTGCTGGTTATCGCGTTCTTCAGCGTGATGGTACCGAATTTCCTGACCACATCTAACCTGCTGATAATGACTCAGCACGTGGCCATCACCGGCCTGCTGGCCATCGGCATGACGCTGGTTATCCTGACCGGAGGGATCGACCTTTCCGTCGGTGCCGTCGCCGGGATCTGCGGAATGGTTGCGGGGGCATTATTGACCAATGGTCTGCCCTTATGGAACGGCAGCGTCATCTTCTTCAATGTGCCTGAAGTGATTCTGTGCGTGGCTATTTTCGGCATCCTCGTCGGCTTTATTAACGGCGCGGTGATCACCCGCTTCGGCGTCGCTCCTTTCATCTGTACGCTGGGCATGATGTATGTCGCCAGGGGTTCCGCACTGCTGTTCAACAACGGCAGCACCTATCCTAACCTCAACGGGATAGAAGCGCTGGGCAACACCGGTTTCGCCACCCTGGGGTCCGGGACGTTGATGGGGATTTATCTGCCCATCTGGCTGATGATCGGCTTCCTGCTGCTGGGCTTCTGGCTGACCACCAAAACCCCGCTGGGCCGCTATATCTACGCTATCGGCGGTAACGAATCCGCTGCTCGCCTGGCCGGTGTCCCAATCGTTAAAGCAAAAATATTCGTCTACGCCTTCTCTGGCCTGTGCGCTGCGTTCGTTGGCCTGATTGTCGCTTCGCAGCTGCAAACCGCGCACCCAATGACCGGCAATATGTTCGAAATGGATGCTATCGGTGCCACCGTACTCGGCGGAACCGCGCTGGCGGGCGGCCGTGGTCGGGTGACTGGCTCAATTATTGGTGCTTTCGTTATCGTCTTCCTTGCCGACGGCATGGTGATGATGGGAGTCAGCGATTTCTGGCAAATGGTCATTAAGGGCGTGGTTATCGTCACCGCCGTCGTCGTCGACCAGTTCCAGCAGAAACTACAGAACAAGGTCATCCTGATGCGCCGCCATGAAGAGAAACTGGCGACGGCAGGAGCCACCAGCTAATAACGTCTTCATTACCCCGCCGGACGCACTTGCGTCCGGCCTATACAAGGGAAGAAAAAATGCAAAGAAATTTCAAAAACAAAACGGTTGTTATCACTGGCGCATGCCGTGGAATTGGTGCCGGTATTGCTGAGCGCTTTGCTCGCGACGGCGCAAATCTGGTGATGGTTTCTAACGCCGAGCGCGTTCACGAAACGGCGGAAACCTTACGCCAGCGCTATCAGGCTGACATCCTGTCATTACAGGTTGATGTGACCGATGAAGCGCAGGTGCAGTCACTGTACGAGCAGGCGGCAGCGCGCTTCGGCACGATTGATGTCTCTATTCAGAACGCAGGCGTGATCACCATCGACTATTACGATCGCATGCCGAAAGCCGACTTTGAAAAAGTGCTGGCCGTTAACACCACCGGCGTTTGGCTGTGCTGTCGCGAAGCCGCCAAGTACATGGTGAAACAAAACCACGGCAGCCTGATTAACACCTCTTCCGGCCAGGGCCGTCAGGGCTTTATCTACACTCCACATTACGCGGCCAGCAAAATGGGCGTTATCGGCATCACCCAGAGCCTGGCTCACGAGCTGGCACAGTGGAATATCACCGTCAACGCCTTCTGTCCGGGCATTATTGAAAGCGAGATGTGGGATTACAACGACCGCGTATGGGGCGAAGTCCTCAGCACCGAGCAGAAACGCTACGGCAAGGGTGAGCTGATGGCGGAGTGGGTCGAAGGCATTCCGATGAAGCGCGCGGGCAAACCAGAAGATGTTGCCGGACTGGTGGCTTTCCTGGCGTCTGACGATGCACGTTATCTCACCGGGCAGACCATCAATATCGATGGCGGCCTGATTATGTCGTAATGCCATTCCCCGGGTTGCGGCTGGCGCCTTACCCGGGCTACCGGTCGGCACGGTTTGGTAGCCCGGATAAGGCGTTTACGCCGCAATCCGGGAACATCCTCCTGACGTACCACAGGATATTTATTCAGAGAGTAATAACTATGATCGCAAAAGATTTTGCTCAACAACTGTTTAATCTGCAGGACCGCGTGGCCTTCGTGACCGGCGCGGGCAGCGGTATCGGTCAGATGATTGCTTACGGCCTCGCCAGCGCAGGCGCTCGGGTAGTCTGCTTCGATCTCCGCGAAGACGGCGGCCTTGCTGAAACCGTTAAAAATATTGAAGCGATTGGTGGGCAGGCCTGCTTCTATACCGGTGATGTACGCCAGCTCAGCGATCTGCGCGCGGGCGTTGCGCTAGCCAAAAGCCGCTTCGGTCGCCTTGACGTCGCCGTTAACGCTGCCGGTATCGCCAACGCCAACCCGGCGCTGGAAATGGAAACCGAGCAGTGGCAGCGGGTTATCGATATTAACCTCACCGGCGTGTGGAACTCCTGTAAAGCAGAAGCTGAACTGATGCAGGAATTCGGCGGCGGCTCGATTATTAATATCGCCTCCATGTCCGGCATTATTGTTAACCGTGGCCTTGAGCAGGCGCATTATAATTGCTCCAAAGCCGGTGTTATCCATCTCTCCAAAAGCCTCGCCATGGAATGGGTCGACAAAGGGATCCGCGTTAACTCTATCAGCCCGGGCTATACCGCTACGCCAATGAACACTCGCCCAGAGATGGTCCATCAAACTCGCGAATTTGAAAGCCAGACACCAATTCAGCGCATGGCGAAAGTTGAAGAGATGGCCGGGCCAGCGCTGTTCCTCGCAAGCGATGCCGCATCATTCTGTACTGGCGTTGACCTGGTGGTCGATGGTGGTTTTGTCTGCTGGTAAAACCAACTTTGCGTACAAAAATGCGGGGAACCCTCCCCGCATTCTCCCGCCTTAATAACGACTTCAGCAAACAGGCAACAGTTATGTATAGCCACTACCACGGCCTTATTTTTGATATGGACGGAACGCTTTTTGACACCGAACCTTTGCACCGCCAGGCCTGGTTAAGCGTATTCGCCGCTGAAAATATTGTGATTACTGAAGAAGAACTCATCCCGTTTAACGGCTCAGCCCCCTGGCAGGTCGCCAGTCAGGTTGTCGCCTTAAAAGGATTAACCGCCGATCCGTTCTTACTGGCCGATCGCAAAAAGCAGGCCATTGAAAAATTGCTACAGACGGCGGAAATCCAGGCTTTACCCGCGATGGACATTTTACTGGCGTGGCAGGGTAAAAAGCCCCTCGCACTGGGCACCGGCAGCGAGCGCAGTACCGTGGACATTCTGCTTAACCGCTTTAATTTAACCCAGCGTTTTGCCGCTATCGTCTCCGCAGACCGGGTTAAAAACCACAAACCCGCCGCCGACACATTTTTATTGTGCGCCAACGAAATCCAAGTACAGCCAGAACACTGCCTCGTTTTTGAAGATTCCCGTTTTGGGATTGAGGCGGCGAAAAATGCGGGTATGGACGTGATTGACGTTAATACTCTGAGCTAAAAATTATGCGGGGTGGCGGCGCTATTACTTTTAACCGGTCGATTTTCTCTCGCCGTCCATCCTGCTCCCCATCAGCAGAAAAAAGGTGCCTTAAGGTTCCTTACCCAGCCTGCGGATAGGCGGGGATTGCTCCCCGCATACCGGCTACTTCTTCGTTTCGTAAGCGAGAACGGCCTTAAACTCCATACTACGTTCTTTGATACTCAGCTCGCACAGCGAGTCGCGTACCATTAACGTGAATCCCAGCGCTGTCAGACATAACACTATGACAGCCACCAGAGCGTACTTTGTCAGCATCTCGTTGCCTCCATGCGAAGAAGAGGCTACTATCCAACTGCTAGGTTTGGATTGTAGGCCTCAGGTTGATGGGAACATCTCCTGGGGCTTCGTCTTTCTGGATCCTCACCTAATAAGCCTGAACTCAGAAAGCCTCAGGCACCCGCAGTCATCATACCCTTCCCTGCTCACACTACTGTATATTTAACCAGCTAAAATCATTTTTCAGAAAACGTTTAGATTAACTAGATTTCAGGGAAGATCTCATCTTTACGAGAGAAGTGGAAAACTCAATAAAGGCTATTTACGTTAGCGAAAATCTTCCAGTCGCTTCAATTGCCGACCTTCACCATCAAAATTCTCCACCGCCAGCCACGCCCGGCATAATTATCCTTAATAACCCATTGGCATTGGTTATGCTTTTTAAGCATAACCTTATCCGCATTTTGACTTTACGCCTTGGATTAAGCGGCCTAACGTAGCGAAACATCAATAATCACAATAACTCTTTTCAGGGATCGCTCATGACTAAAAAACTGCTGCCGCTGCTGATACTGACCGCATTATCCGCCGCCGTTCACGCCGCCACGCCGCCTGGTACTCTGGTGGTTGCTCAGGGCCTTGATGATATTGTCAGCCTTGACCCGGCGGAAGCCAACGAGCTTTCCAGCATCCAGACGGTACCGAGCCTCTATCAGCGCCTGGTGCAGCCTGACCGCGATAACCCTGAAAAAATCACGCCAATTCTGGCCGAAAGCTGGCAGGCAGATCCGGCGGCAAAAACGCTGACCATCAAGCTCAAGCCCGACGCCAAATTCGCCTCCGGCAACCCGCTGCGCCCGGAAGATGTTATTTTCTCGTATACCCGCGCGGTGACTCTGAATAAGTCCCCGGCGTTTATTCTCAACGTTCTCGGCTGGCAGTCGGATAACATCGCCAGCCAGTTGAAAAAAGTGGATGACCACACGCTGGAACTGCACTGGACCGCCGACGTCAGCCCGGCCGTGGCGCTGAATATTCTCTCCACACCGATCGCCTCTATCGTCGATGAGAAGCTGATCGCGCCGAACGCCAAAGATAATGACTTCGGTAACGGCTGGCTGAAAATGCACTCTGCGGGCAGCGGCGCGTATAAGATGCGGGTCTATCAGCCACACCAGGCCATCGTATTGGAAGCCAACGACAGCACCCCTACCGGTGCGCCGAAGTTAAAAAGCATCATTATTAAAAACGTGCCCGACCCGGCTTCCCGCCGCCTGCTCATCCAGCAGGGTGATGCCGACGTAGCGCGCGACCTCGGGGCCGATCAGATTGCCGCCCTGCAAGGCAAAGCGGGCGTTAACGTTCTCAGCATCCCTTCCGCCGAGCAAAACTATCTGGCCTTTAATACCGCCAACAGCGCCAACCCGCTGCTGAAAAACCCAGCCTTTTGGGAAGCGGCACGCTGGCTGGTGGATTACGATGGCATCACTAAAGACCTGCTGAAGGGCCAGTACTTCGTCCATCAAAGCTTCCTGCCGGTCGGCCTGCCGGGTGCGCTGGACAATAACCCGTTTAAATTCGATCCGGCAAAAGCCAAAGAGATCCTCGCCAAAGCGGGCATCAAAGATGCGCATTTCACTCTTGATGTGGAGAACAAGCCGCCGTTTATCACCATCGCCCAGTCTATGCAGGCAAGCTTTGCCCAGGGCGGCGTGAAGGTGGATCTGCTGCCGGCTGCCGGTAGCCAGGTGTATGCCCGCGTGCGCGCTAAACAGCACCAGGCGGCGATTCGTCTGTGGATCCCGGACTATTTCGACGCCCACTCTAACGCCAGCGCCTTTGCCTACAACGATGGAAAATCCAGCACTGTCGCCGGGCTTAACGGCTGGCAGATCCCGGAGCTGAATAAAGCGACCCTGGCGGCAGTGGCCGAGCCGGATTCCGCTAAACGCCTGGATTTGTATAAAAAAATGCAGGAAGAGCTGCAGCGCAGTTCGCCTTACGTGTTTATCGATCAGGGTAAAACCCAGATTGTGGTTCGCGATAACGTCAAAGGCTATCAGCAGGGCCTTAACGCCGATATGGTCTGGTATGACCGGGTAACCAAGTAACGCCTGGGGCAGGAGCGATCGGGTAGCCCGGACAGGCGCAACGCGCCGCCTCCGGGAACGCAGGCCCCGGTGGCGCTGCGCTGACCGGGCTGCAACAACAGATCGCACCAGCTGATAACACTGTACTTTTATCGACGGAATAACCATGTCTGCTGTTTTACCCACCAGAGCAGAGCGGCGCGCAAAACGCCCTCTGCTCGCGCTATTTCAGGGGCTGCTGACGCTGGCACTGACCCTGCTCGGCCTGCTATTGGTCACCTTCACGCTCTCGGCGCTGTCGCCGGTTGACCGGGTGCTGCAAATCGTCGGCGACCACGCCAGCCAGTCCACCTACGACCAGGTACGCCACCAGCTCGGCCTCGACCAGCCGCTGCCGGTGCAGTTCTGGCACTATCTGGTGAATCTTGCCCACGGCGATCTCGGCGTCGCCAGTTCGACCGGGCAGCCGGTGCTCCGCGACCTGCTCGCTGCCTTCCCGGCAACGCTGGAACTGGCGACGCTGGCGCTAATTATCGGCGCGCTATTCGGCGTTATCGCAGGCGTCCTGTGCGCCCGTTTCGTCGGCTCGCCGTGGGATCTGGCGGTGCGCACGTTTACCCTGCTCGGCAACTCGGTGCCGATTTTCTGGCTCGGTCTGCTGATGCTGGCGCTGTTCTACGCCAAATTGCAGTGGACGCCAGGACCAGGACGGCTGGACGATATTTATCAGTACACCGTTGAACCCCGCACCGGCTTTGCGCCGATTGACACCTGGCTTTCAGGCGATAAAGAAGCGTTTAAAAATGCCGCCGGACACCTGCTCCTGCCAGTGCTGCTGCTGGCCTATTACTCACTAGCAAGCATCACCCGCCTGACCCGCTCCGCCTGCCTGAGCGAAATGAACAAAGAGTACATCCTGCTCGCGCGCGCCAAAGGGGCCAGCGAGATGACCATCCTGCTGCGCCACGTGCTGCCGAATATTCGCGGCACGCTATTAACGGTGATCGCCCTGGCATATACCTCAATGCTGGAAGGCGCGGTGCTGACCGAAACCGTTTTCTCCTGGCCGGGAATTGGTCGCTACCTGACCACCGCGCTATTTGCTGGCGATACGACGGCGATTATGGGCGGCACGCTGCTTATCGGCGCAAGCTTTGTGCTGATTAATAACCTCACCGATCTGCTGGTGCGGCTGACCGACCCGAGGGTGCGCTGATGCCGACTTATCTGTTTTTACGCCGCCTGCGCCGCTCCCCCGCCGCCTTTTGCGGCCTGACGATTGTTGTTTTGCTGCTGATGGTCGCCCTGTTCGCACCGTGGCTGGCCCCGCTCGACCCGAACTGGCAGGACGCCGCCGCGCGTCTGCAAGGGCCGAGCGCACAGCACTGGCTCGGCACCGACAGCTACGGGCGCGATCTGCTCTCGCGGCTGATTTTCGGCGCACGCCCGGCACTTGGGCTGGTGGCGCTGGTCACCGTGATTACCTTGCCCGTTGGGTTGCTGGTGGGGATCCTCTCCGGTTATTACGGCGGTTGGATCGAACGCGTACTGATGCGATTTACTGACGTGGTGATGTCGATGCCGCGGTTAATTCTGGCCTTCGCTTTCGTCGCCATGCTCGGTCCGGGGCTGGTTAACGGCGCGCTGGCGCTGGCGCTCACCACCTGGCCCGCCTACGCTCGCCAGGCGCGCAGCGAAATTCAGCGCCTGCGCCACAGTGATTATCTGGCGGCGGCGGAGATGATGGGCATTCGCGGCTGGCGACTGCTGATCGGCCATATTCTGCCGCTGTGTCTACCATCAGCTATCGTCAGGCTGGCGCTGGATTTGGCCGGTATTATCCTTGCCGCCGCCGGCCTGGGCTTCCTCGGCCTCGGGGCGCGTCCGCCAATGGCAGAATGGGGGGCAATGATTGCCGACGGGATGCAGGTTATTTTCGACCAATGGTGGATAGCCGCCGCCCCTGGCGCCGTCATTCTTATCGCCAGCCTGGCGTTTAACCTGCTGGGCGACGGCCTCCGCGACGTTCTGGAGCCGCAACATGACTGATACCCGACTGACCGTTCAGGGACTCGCCATCGACTACCCCGCCGCCAGGGTAGTAAACAATTTAAGCTTTACCCTCGGCAACGAGCGGCTGGCGTTGGTCGGCGAATCCGGCTCTGGCAAATCGATGACCGCCCGCGCCCTGATGGGGCTGGTGCGCAAACCCGGTGTCGTCAGCGCCGATGCGCTCAACGTGCTCGGGCGCAACGTGTTGACGCTTAACGATCGCGGCTGGCGCGACCTGCGCGGCAACGATATCGCCATGGTGCTCCAGGACCCGCGCTACGCGCTCAATCCGGTGAAAAATATTCAGGCACAGCTGGAGGAGGCATTAACGCTGCATCAGCGCCTCAACCGCCGGGCGCGACTGGAGGCGGTCAAAGCCGCCGTTGCCGCCGTGGGGCTGGATTTACCGGTGCTCAGCCGCTATCCGGGAGAGCTCTCCGGCGGGATGGGCCAGCGGGTGATGATCGCTATTGCCTTGCTCAACAATCCGCAGGTGCTGATCGCCGATGAGCCCACGTCGGCCCTCGACGCCCGGCTGCGTAATCAGATCCTCGAACTGCTGGTGGAACAGTGCGAACAGCGACAGATGGCGATGCTGTTGATTAGCCACGACCTGCCGTTGGTGGCGGAACACTGCCATCGGGTACTGGTGATGTACCAGGGCGAGAAGGTCGATGAGATGGCGGCGCGGGATCTGCCGACAGCGACCCATCCCTATACCCGGACCCTGTGGACCTGCCGCCCGGACGCGCAAACCTACGGCCAGATGCTGCCCACCCTCGACAGAATCCTGGACTTTACGGAGGCGGCGCATGGCGGTCGTTAATCTCAAGGATTTGCAGGTTATTTTTGCTGAAAAAACGGCGGTGTCAGCGGCCAGCTTTGCCGTGGATACCGGGGAGACCTTCAGCCTGATCGGTGCATCCGGCTGCGGAAAATCAACCATTCTGCGGGTGTTAGCAGGGCTACAGCGCGACTGGAGCGGCAGCGTCGAACTGTTTGGCAAAGCCATTACGTCGGGCGTACGTTTTCAGGGCGAGCTGCGGCGCAACGTGCAGATGGTGTTTCAGGACCCGTACGCCTCGCTGCATCCGAACCATACCCTGTGGCGCACGTTGGCGGAGCCGCTGAAGATTCACGGCATCGGCGAGATTGAGCTGCGGGTAACCACGGCGCTGGAACAAGTCGGCCTGCCCGCCGACGCCGCGCGCCGTTATCCGCACCAGCTCTCCGGTGGCCAGCGCCAGCGCGTGGCGATAGCGCGCGCCCTGCTGCTGCGCCCAAAGGTCCTGCTGCTGGATGAGCCAACGTCGGCGCTGGATATGTCAGTTCAGGCGGAGATTCTTAACCTGCTCAACCGCTTAAAGCAGGAGCACGGGATGACCTATCTGCTGGTCAGCCACGATGCCGATGTGATTGCCCATATGTCAGACCGGGCGGCGTTTATGGCGGAGGGCGTGATTCAGCGCTTCTTCGACCGCGAAGCGCTGGTGAACGGTGAACACCGTATGGGATGAGGTTTTCCCCCCTCTCCCTGTAGACTGAAGTATCACTGGAACGGCGATTTTCCCCTCTCCCTGTGGGAGAGGGTCGGGGTGAGGGCATCAGAGCGCACATTTTCCCCTCACCCTAACCCTCTCCCCAAAGGGGGAGAGGGAACTGTCCCTCTGCGAATTGATTCCTACTTCGCCAGGCTCGCGAAACGGGTGAATACTGCATCAAAAATCGCCAGGCCTTTTGCTACCTGCTCGGCGCTGATAGTGCACGGCGGCACCACGTGAATGCGGTTCTCCACCACAAACGCCAGCAGACCGGCCTCGGTTAACGCGCCCTTAATCGCCGCCATATCCCCAGCAGTCAGCGGCGTTTTCTGTTCGCGGCTGCTGACCAGTTCCAGTGCCTGGAACAGACCACGACCGCGGACGTTACCAATAATTGCATGTTTCTCCGCCAGCGCTTCCAGCCCCGGGCGCAGCACCTCGTTGCCCATCATTGCCGCATTCTCCACCACTTTCTCTTCTTTCATCGCGTCAATGGTGGCGACAATCGCCGCCATCGCCAGCGGATGTCCGGAATAGGTCAGCCCTCCGGCAAAGAAATGGTCGTCAAAATAGCGGGCAATCGGTTCGCTAATCAGTACGCCGCCCGCCGGAACATAACCGGCGTTAACCCCTTTGGCAAAGGTCACCAGATCCGGCACGATGCCATCCTGCTCGAAGGCGAACCAGCTGCCGGTACGCCCAAAACCGGCCATCACTTCATCAAGAATCAGCATGATGCCAAACTCGTCGGCCAGCGCCCGCACGCCCTGCATATAGCCATCTGGCGGCACCAGAATCCCGGCGGTGCCCGGAATAGACTCCAGCAGAATTGCGGCAATCGCGGTCGGGCCTTCGCACTCGATCATCCGCCGCAGATGCGCCAGCGCGCGCTGGCACTCCTCCTCTTCCGTCGTCGCGTTAAACTCGCTGCGATAGAGGTACGGGTTGAAGAAATGAACGTGACCGCGCGAATACTCGTTCGGCACGCGACGCCAGTCGCCGGTAGCGGCAATCGCGCTGCCGGTATTGCCGTGATAGGAACGATAGGCAGAGAGCACTTTATCGCGCCCGGTATAGAGTCGAGCCATGCGGATAGCGTTCTCGTTGGCATCCGCTCCGGCGTTGGTGAAGAACACTTTACTAAAGCCTTCCGGCGCCAGCTCGACGATACGCTTCGCCGCTTCGCCACGGGCGAGGTTGGCGGTGGCAGGCGCGATGGTTACCAGCTCTTCCAGCTGCGCTTTCATTGCCGCCAGCACCCGAGGATGCTGATAGCCAATATTGACGTTGACCAGCTGGCTGCTGAAATCAAGGTACGTATTGCCTTCGTAATCCCACAGCTCGCAGCCTTTGGCCCCGGCGATCACCAGCGGATGTAAATTGCCCTGCATCGACCATGAATGAAATACGTAGGCGCGATCCAGCTGCCGAACTTCATCATTGCTTACCGCTACATCGTTCTGTATTGCCAGCTTCATACCCTGCCCTCTCTCATGTCGTTGTTGTTGGCATCATCATTGGCTGCGCCTGAGAAAAACGGATAGAGCCAGTACGGCGAAAATGATGTGACACCGTGTCACATCGCCGCGAGCCGACTGGCCCTGTGCCCACGCGCGCGGCGTTTTTATAGTGGGAGCGACAACCTGCACAGGAGAATGAAATGGCAACGAGCAAAGTGGTGTTTATTACCGGGGCGACCTCGGGTTTTGGGGAAGCGGCGGCGCAGGTTTTCGCCGATGCGGGCTGGTCGCTGGTGCTGAGCGGACGCCGTGTTGAGCGGCTGAAGACGTTAGCGGATAAGCTCAGCGCTAAGGTACCGGTGCATATTATCGAACTCGACGTGCGCGATAGCGATGCGGTCGCCGCGGCTGTGGCAGCACTGCCCGCTGAATTCGCTGATATCACCACGCTGATTAACAACGCCGGGCTGGCGCTGTCGCCGCTGCCGGCGCAGAAAGTGGAGCTGGAAGACTGGAAAACGATGATCGACACCAACGTCACCGGTCTGGTCAACGTGACCCACGCCCTGCTGCCGACGCTGATTCACCACGGCGCGGGCGCGAGCATCATTAATATCGGCTCTATCGCCGGGCAGTGGCCCTATCCGGGCAGCCACGTATACGGCGCCAGCAAGGCTTTCGTGAAGCAGTTCAGCTACAACCTGCGCTGCGACCTGCTCGGCACCGGCGTGCGCGTTACCGACCTCGCGCCGGGGATTGCCGAAACGGAATTTACCCTGGTGCGTACCAAAGGTGACCAGGCAGCGTCGGATAATCTTTATCGCGGCACCACGCCGCTGAGCGCGCTGGATATTGCCGAGCAGATGTTTTATATCGCTACGCTGCCGGACCATATGAATATCAATCGGGTGGAAGTGATGCCGGTACGTCAGGCCTGGCAGCCGTTCGCAATCGACCGGGATTGAGGTTTTGGTAGCCCGGACAGGCGCGCCAAGCGCCGCCTCCGGGATATCTTCATACAGCTGCGGGAATATCTCTGAAACTGCGATATATGCAGCGATGCCCTGGTGCCCGCTGAAATCGGCGAACCGGAGGTCCGAAGACAAGGGCTGGACGCCATGGATGGCGGACAGAGGCGAATCTAGACATGGACAAAATTGCCCGGAGCAATTTTGAACAGCGCTTGCGCTGGCCCCGGAGGGGCGAGTCCCAGGGATGGGACGAGTAGTGTCGAGTTGAGCCGACCGCAGGCTGAGGACCGGGAGGTGAGCGCAGTGCGCAGCACCGATTTCTTTGCGGGACCGCGGGGATTGTAAAGGGGGAGACGGTTTTCTCCCCCTTTACCCGTTCACGTACCGCGGTGAGACATTTTCTGCGAAATAGTGGTGAACGGAACCCCTATAACACCGTCCCGGAGGCGGCGCGTTGCGCCTGTCCGTATATGGACACCTCCCGTGATGCAAGCTATTTTTTGTGTGAGTCACCAGGGTAAGTTGCGTTCGTATATCCGGCCTCTCTTTCGGTACCGTCGTACCCGGGCCATGATGTGTTCTGCGCACCTGCTTCCTTTCGGGCTATCGGCTTTGCTTCGCAGGGAGCCTTCGGACAGGCCGGATTTCTCAGGTGCTGGTCTTACCGGTTACTCATCACGCTAAATCGCTTCGCAATCTCACGACAGGGTTACTGCTCTTTTTACTGCATGGCTCACGGGGCGTCGGTTAACCGGCGACCCGTGAGCCATGGTAATCTTCTCCGCGACTCATCACCGCCCACGCTATCCGCACATTCTTGTTCGCCAGCGCCACCGTCGCGATATTCCGGTTCCGTCTTTCCGCCACCGACTGCAGCCACTGGCTCCGCCGGTCTTCTTTGCCTGCACATGTCTTCAGAACTGACCGTGCCCCGTGGATGACCAGCGTACGCAGGTAGCTGTCACCCCGCTTGCTGATATGCCCCAGCTGCTGCTTACCGCCGCTTGAGTGCTGCCGGGGAACCAGCCCCACATAAGCCGCCATCTCCCGACCGTTCTTAAACTGCGTCGCGTCACCCAACAACGCCACCATCGCGCTGGCGGTTATCACGCCGATACCTTCTATTTTCATCAGCCGCTGGATGCAGATATCTTCCCGCGCCGCCTCTGCGAGCCGCCGGTCATGCCCCGCCACCCGGTCATCCAGCATCCGCAGCTCTTCGGCCAGCTCGCACAGCAGGCGCATAAACCGGTCATCCCACTGCTCCTGCTGTGACAGTATCTCCGGCAGCGCCTTACGCAACTGGCTGATGCCGACCGGCAGCACCACGCCGAATTCGCCCAGAAAGCCCCGTATCTCGTTGCACAGCGCCGTGCGGCTTTTTATCACTCTGGCCCGCACGCGATGCTCAGCCTGAAGAGTCTGCTGGCGCTCTGTCTTAACCGCGACGAAGCGCATGGCGGGGCGGCTGATGGCTTCACAGATGGCTTCGGCATCGTTGGCATCATTCTTGTTGCCCCTGAGGTAGGGCTTAACAAACTTCGGGGGAATAATGTGCACGGTATGTCCCATGCGGGTGAGTTCGCGGGCCCAGTAGTGGGATGACGCGCAGGCTTCAATCCCGACGGTGCAGGGAGCCAGCTGAGAGAAATAAGCGTGCATGTGGGCGCGGCGGAGAGATTTCCGCACGACGACATGTTCATGGTGATCCACAGCATGGATCTGAAAGACATTTTTTGCCAGGTCAAGACCGATACGTTTAATATTCATGGTGGACACCTCCTCCTGTGGACTGCAGGTAACACTTCCAGTCTGGCACGTTCTGATGCCGTAAGGTGGGAGGTGTCCATCACATCGGGCTACCGCCCCGCGACCCGGGATTCACTGTTATCGGCTGCTCTGCAAAAACTGCCTGACGCGCTCGGAATCCGGATTGGTGAAAAACTTCTCCGGCGGCGCTTTCTCAATCAACAACCCCTTCTCAAGAAACACCACTTCATCCGATACCTGACGTGCAAAGTCCATCTCGTGGGTCACCACCACCATGGTGTAACCTTCGGCCGCCAGCGCCTTCATCACGCCCAGCACCTCGTTGACCAGTTCCGGATCGAGGGCCGACGTCGGCTCGTCGAACAAAATCACCTCCGGCGACATCGCCAGCGACCGGGCAATCGCTACCCGCTGCTTTTGCCCGCCGGAGAGCGTAATGGGGTAAACGTCGGCTTTATGCGCCATCCCCACTTTCTCCAGTTGCTGCATGGCAATAGCTTTCGCTTCATCACGCTTCATCCCCTTCACGTGCAGCAGCGCTTCGCTAACGTTCTGCTGCACGGTCAGGTGCGGCCACAGGTTAAAGCTCTGAAACACCATCCCGACCCGCTCGCGGATTTTCGACAGCTGGCGATGGGACATGGCCCGGCCATTATCTTCATCAATACCCAGCCGCTGGCCACTGATGCGCACCTCGCCGCGATCCGGCTGCTCCAGCCAGTTCATGCAGCGCAGCAGCGTCGATTTACCGGAACCTGACGAACCGAGGATGCTCACTACGGTCCCCTTCTCTACCGTCAGGTTGATATCGCGCAGAACTTCAACGTTATCAAACTGTTTAGAGACATTTTTGACGCTTACAGCAGTCGTATCATGCATGGCTCATTCCTCTTCTGGCTCCCCAGGCGCTCAGACGTTTAATCAGCAGTTCCAGCAGAATGCTGACAGCCCAGTAGAGCCCAATCGCGACGATAAAGGCATTAAACGGGATAAAATAAGTGGCCTGCACGCTGTTGGCCGCAGCGGTTATCTCCTGGACGGTGATAATGCTGAGAAAAGCGGTGTCTTTCAGGCAAATTATCAGTTGGTTACCCATCAACGGTAATGCGGAAGACAGGATATTGGGCAGAATAATGCGGCGGAATATTTTGTAGCGTGAAAAGCCCTGCGCCACCGCGGCTTCTATATAGCCACCGGAAAATACCCGGCGCTGACTGCGCAATATTTCAAAGAAATAAGCACCGTGGTAGATAATTAAGGCGATTAATCCGGCGGTCCACGCCTCCATACTGATACCGACTTCCGGTAGACCGTAATAGAGCAAATAGGCCAGTATCAAAAACGGAATGGCCCGCATTAAACTGACAAAGCCAATAATAAGCCGGTTAAGCGTTTTCTTTTGATATTCGGTTAAATAGCACAGCACAATACCGATAATTAAACCGGCAATGGCTGCGGTAATAAATAGCTCAAGGGTGGCGAGTAAACCGGCAATAAAGCTGTCGCGCACCGACCAGATAACGGCCCACTGATTCATAGCACCTCCTGTATTTATCGCGCCAGACGCTTCGCTTTACGCTCCGCCATCCCCTGCAGTTTCAGCAGCAAACCAATAATCACCACGTACAGCAGACCCGCCGCCAGAATCGGCGAGAGAGGCTCATAGGTGACGGAGGAAATTCGGTTGGTGACGCGGGTGAGATCAACTACGCCAATCACCGCAATCGCCGGGCTGCCTTTAATCAGAAACGACATCTCGTTGACCAGCGCGGGCAGGCTCTCAATCCACATTTGCGGCAGCATGATATAGCGGAAGTAAGCCCAGCGACGCATCCCCACCGACTCCGCAGCTTCCCGCTGCTCGCGGGGGAAAGTACGAAAAGCGTTGCGCCAGATTTCGGCGTTGAAGGCCGAGGTATTGAGCGTCAGCGCCACGATCGCCGCGACGTTTTTATCGAGGTTAATCCCGACCGTAGGCAGAGAAAGAAACAGGAACAGCACCAGCGTCACCAGCGGCGTAGCGCGGGCCAGGCTGATATAGACCACCAGCAGCTGATCGATAACCGGTACGCGTAGCATTCGCACCAACGCAATCAGCAGGCCAATCACCACGCCAAAGGCGATGGCGATGGCCGAAATCCAGAGGGTCGTCCATGCGCCTTCAATCAGTAACTGCCAGGAAATTGCATCCATGAAACCCTCCTTCACCTTAACAGGCGGCGGTGACCCGCCGCAGAACACATTACAGACCGGCTAATTTATGAAACTGTTCCGGGCTGGTAATCGCTTCGGTCGGCAGGTCGTCATAGGTTTCGCCAAACCACTTTTTCTGCAGCTCGGCGAGCTTGCCGGTTTCCTTCATGTGGTTCATAAATTTGGTCATATAAGCCAGCAGCTGCGGCGAGTTTTTCGGGATCGGCCATGCCATATAGCCCGGACCAGAAACCGCCAGACCTTTGGCGAATACCTTTGGCTTGGCCTTCGCCAGGTCGTTGACCGAAATAACCACGTTAATCACGTAATCGAGGCGTTTGTTGGCAAGGTCAGCGTAGGCTTCAGGGTAGGAAGGATATTCCACCACCGGCCCCAGCTTGCCGCCGGTTTTCTCCAGCATCGCTTTCAGTTCCGGCAGACGCGCCAGCAGCGCGCTGCCCGCCTGAACGCCCACTTTTTTGCCGCTCAGACTCGCAATCGTATCCAGTGAATTATCGCCAGCGCGTTTGACAAAATAGTGCTGCGCTGACGCCCACGGCGGCGTGAAATCAAAGACTTTCAGACGGTCGTCGGTAATCACCGCGCCGGTTAACGCCATATCGTACTGGCCGGTGGAGACCGCCGCTAATAATCCGGTCCACGGCAGAATGCTCTGATCGACATTGAATTTCGCGTATTTACGTAATTCATCGAGCATATCTTTGTTAAAGCCATCTGCCTGGCCGTTATTCATAAAGTTAAACGGCGCGTAATCATCTTCGGTCGCGACCTTCAGCGTGCCGGATTTTTCTATTTCCGGAAGATCGGCGGCAACTGCGTGATAAGAAAAGGCCATCGCCATAACGGCCCCCAGACACATTGAACCTAATGATTTTTTCATCAATCCACCCCTAATTAATTCGCCAGACGTGTTCATTCCAGAACATGAAAAGGTTTTGCAAAATATGTGCCGACGGAAGTTCCGGTCCGCGACTGATGAATGCGTTTTTACTGTAGGGAGCGTTTTTAATTTCCGGATAGAGCCAGATTCACCGCGTGGATGTGTCAGTCATTTTCAGGATGGTATGGAATTTGCTCCAGTTCATGCACAGAGCGTTCGCGTAAGGAGCTAAGCATGATCCGACACCTGTTACACGTTGATTTCGATCCGCGCCGCGGTTTGCAGGAGCAGGTGCGCGAGACGCTGATTAACGCCATTCTGGGCGGCATTTTTTCCGCCGACACGCCGCTCCCCTCCTGCCGTCAACTGGCCAGCCAGCTGCGGGTATCGCGTAACACCACGGCGCTGGTTTTTGAGGGGCTGGTGAACGAGGGGTATCTGGTAAGCCGCCCGCGCAGCGGGTATTACCTGCACCCGGATTATCAGCACGCTTCCCCTTCCACTGCGCCGGAAGCTGCACCGCATGACGAGAGTTTTGCACCGCGCTGGGGCACGCGGCTGCAAATCACCCCCAGCCAGCAGGAGTCGATTCTGAAACCAGCAGGCTGGATGAACTACCGCTACCCGTTTATCTATGGTCAGCCGGATACCCGCCAGTTTCCGCTGGCGACCTGGCGTTCAGCGGCTAACTGGCTGCATGGCGGGGTGCGCGATCCGGCGTGGGTGGTGGACCATATCGACCAGGACGTGCCGATGCTGATTGAGCAAATCCGCACCCGGGTGCTGCCCAAGCGCGGCATCGTCGCCGCGCCGGATGAGATCCTGATTACCCTCGGTTCGCAAAACGCGCTCTATCTCCTGACCCGCCTGCTGATGTCGTCGAAGACGCGAGTCGGCGTGGAGAACCCCTGTTTTCGCGAGGCCATCAACACCTTCCTGCTTGCCGATACGGATATCGTGCCGCACCCGGTGGATGAACAAGGGATTGTCCTCAACGATACGCCCTGCGATTACTACTACGTGACCCCCGGCCACCAGGTACCGACCGGCGTGGCGATGAGCAAGGCGCGACGCAGTCAGCTGCTGGAGCATGCTGCTCGCCATGACGCGGTCATTATTGAGGACGATTACGACTCGGAAAGTAACTTTATGCTTAACCCGCTTCCGGCGCTGAAGGCCAGCGATCGCAGCGGACGGGTGGTCTACGTCAGCAGCCTGTCAAAGGCGCTGTCGCCAGGTCTGCGGCTGGGCTTTATGGTCGCCGACCCGGACCTGATTGATGAAGCGCGGGCGCTGCGCCGTCTGATGTATCGTCATCCGCCGACCAACATTCAGTATCAGATGGCCCACTTCCTTGCCCAGGGCCACTATGAAACGCATCTGCGGCGCTACCATTACGACTCGGCCCAGCGCTGGGACAGGCTCAACAACGCGCTGCAACATCACCTGCCGGAGTGCCGGATTATTCCCGGCAGCGAGCACGCCAATGCGTTCTGGCTATCCACGCCGGAGCAAATCAATACTCAGCAGCTCACCTGGCGCGCCGCTCATGCGGGGGTGTTGATTGAACCCGGCGCGCGGCATTTTCTCAGCAACGCGCCGCCGGGTAACTTCTTCCGCATGGGGTTCCATGCCATTAACCCCGACGCTATTGAGCAAGGGGTTGAAGTGCTGCGCGGTCAGCTGGCGCAGATGGGTTAGCGGTATTGCTCAAACTCCACGGCGTCGCGAACTTTAAGCAGCGCCGCACGCAGGTTATCGAGAGGAACGGATCCGAGGGCGATACGCAGCGCCTGCGGGACGTGGGTGGAAACACAAAACGGCTCGGCCGTCGAAACGGAAATATTACGCTCCATCAGCGTTTTCACCAGCCGGTCGGCCCGGCTCTCCTCACCCAGAGGCAGCCAAAGAAAGTACGAATCCGGATGGCTTACTAAGGGAAGCGCACCGAGAACCTCACGGGCAACCCGCTGCCGCTGCCGCGCGTCCTGTCGTTTCTGCGTTTCAAAGCGTGCAACCGTGCCGTCTTCAATCCAGGCGCAGACCAGCGAACTCATCAGCGAAGGGGTATTCCACGTCGTGGCGCGGATAGCGCGCTCAATCTCGGGCCGGTAGTGCGACGGGCAGATAACCGCCCCCACGCGCAGACCAGTAGCCACGTTTTTTGAAAAACCGGTGACATAGACCGTTCTTTCCGGCGCATAGCTGGCCACTGGCGGAGGTGGATTAAGAACCAGCCAGGCGTAGGCCGTATCTTCAATAATCAGCAGATCGTGCTGGCGCGCGAGATCAGCCAGCGCCTGTCGTTGGCGGTGATTCAGTACCCAGCCGAGCGGATTATGCAGCGTCGGCATGGTATAAACCGCCCGCACGCGCCGCTGTTGGCATAGCTGATGAAGCGCATGGAGATCCGGTCCCTCGGCGCTACAGGGAATCGCCACCAGCTCCAGATGATAAAGCGCCGCCAGGGCTTTAAAACCTGAGTAGGTTAGCGCATCTACCGCCACTACATCGCCCGGTCGCAGAAGCCCCATCACGGTCACCGCCAGCCCGTGCTGAGCGCCGTTGACGATCAGCACATTTTCCGCGTCAGGAGCAAAGCGGTTGCCGGTCAAATGACGAGCGATAATTTCACGCTCTGCGACCCGCCCGGCATGGGGTTGATAGCGCAGATGAGAGTCAATATCCCCCGCCATCGCAAGCTGCCTGAGCGCCTCGCGCAGCGCATCCCCCTGCCCCGGCAGCGAAGGATAGTTGAAGTTCAGATCTACGACATCGGCAGCTATCACCTGCTGATCGACGCCGTGCCCCGGCGGGAGCGAGATGTCGCGTACAAAGGTTCCGCGCCCGGTTTCACCGCTGACCAGCCCCATTGCTTCCAGTTCGTGATACACGCGCGTGGCCGTGGCCAGCGAGATATGTTCATCTGCCGCAAGGGAGCGATGCGTGGGAAGACGGGTTCCGGCGGGCATCTTCCCGCTATGAATCGCCTGCGCGTAGCGATCAACAATGGCTTTGTATCGGGCTTTCATCGGTGAATGTATCTATGACAATAATTTGATTGTATTATATTGGGCACACTACCATCGCCTCAGACATTGCTCAAGTCAGTACAGCACATCCAATATAGCGAGGTTAGCGTGGTAGATTCAGCGGTTCACAAAATAGATCCGGGGTCATGGTCGGGATGGCTCAACGGTTTACTGGGGGTCATTATTTTTAGCGGCTCGCTGCCCGCGACGCGTCTGGCGGTGCTGGATATGGACCCGTTCTTGCTGACTTATCTGCGCGCCTCTATCGCCGGGATTCTGGCCATCATCCTGGTGGTGAGTTTTCGCCAGAGACGCCCGCGCCTGTCGCAGCTTTTCCCGCTGGTGATTGTCTCATTGGGCGTGGTGATTGGCTTTCCGCTGCTGACGGCACTGGCGTTACGGCACGTTACCTCGGCTCATTCGATCGTTTTTCTTGGCCTGCTGCCGCTAACGACGGCCATTTTTGGCGTGCTGCGCGGCGGGGAACGTCCACGTCGCGCGTTCTGGGCCTTTTCTATTATTGGCAGCCTGTTGGTGGTGGGGTTCGCGCTGATGCAAAATGCGGCAGCTTCGCTCAGCGGCGATCTGCTGATGCTGGCGGCGGTTATCGCCTGCGGCCTGGGCTATGCCGAAGGCGCAAAGCTGACCCGGGAATTAGGCGGCTGGCAGGTGATCAGTTGGGCGCTGATTATTGCGCTGCCTTTTATGCTGATCGCCTCGTTGATGACGCAGCCCGAGTCCTGGCGCGCGATATCAATTTCAGCCTGGGCCGCGCTCGGCTATGTGTCGCTATTTAGCATGCTGATTGGTTTTATCTTCTGGTACAAAGGGTTGGCCATCGGCGGTATCGCCGCCGTCGGACAGCTTCAGCTACTACAACCGTTCTTCGGGCTGGCTCTGTCGGCGGCGCTTTTGCACGAAACCGTGAGCCCAGTGATGTTGGCGGTGACGTTGGGAGTGGTTCTGTGCGTTGTCGGCTCGCGTAAATTTAGCCGCCAGAAGGGGGCCTGGTAGCCCGAACAGGCGCGTCAAGCGCCGCCTCCGGGGTAAATCACCGGTAGCGACAAATATCTTTCTGAAACAACAGAACTCACAGCGATGCCCTGGCGCCCGCTGAAATCGGCGAACCGGAGGTCCGAAGACAAGGGCTGGCCGCCAGGGATGGCGGACAGAGGCGAATCGAGACAGTGATGTCGAGTTGAGCCGACCGCAGGCTGAGGACCGGGAGGTGAGCGTAGTGCGCAGCACCGATTTCCTGGCGGGACCGTGGGGATTGTAAAGGGGGAGACGGTTTTCACCCCCTTTACCCGTTCACGTTCGACAGAAATACATTTTCTGCGGGATAGCGGTGAACGGAATCCATATACATTCCCGGAGGCGGCGCTTGACGCGCCTGTCCGTATATGGACACCTCCCGTGATGCAAGCTATTTTTTGTGTGAGTCACCAGGGTAAGTTGCGTTCGTATATCCGGCCTCTCTTTCGGTACCGTCGTACCCGGGCCATGATGTGTTCTGCGCACCTGCTTCCTTTCGGGCTATCGGCTTTGCTTCGCAGGGAGCCTTCGGACAGGCCGGATTTCTCAGGTGCTGGTCTTACCGGTTACTCATCACGCTAAATCGCTTCGCAATCTCACGACAGGGTTACTGCTCTTTTTACTGCATGGCTCACGGGGCGTCGGTTAACCGGCGACCCGTGAGCCATGGTAATCTTCTCCGCGACTCATCACCGCCCACGCTATCCGCACATTCTTGTTCGCCAGCGCCACCGTCGCGATATTCCGGTTCCGTCTTTCCGCCACCGACTGCAGCCACTGGCTCCGCCGGTCTTCTTTGCCTGCACATGTCTTCAGAACTGACCGTGCCCCGTGGATGACCAGCGTACGCAGGTAGCTGTCACCCCGCTTGCTGATATGCCCCAGCTGCTGCTTACCGCCGCTTGAGTGCTGCCGGGGAACCAGCCCCACATAAGCCGCCATCTCCCGACCGTTCTTAAACTGCGTCGCGTCACCCAACAACGCCACCATCGCGCTGGCGGTTATCACGCCGATACCTTCTATTTTCATCAGCCGCTGGATGCAGATATCTTCCCGCGCCGCCTCTGCGAGCCGCCGGTCATGCCCCGCCACCCGGTCATCCAGCATCCGCAGCTCTTCGGCCAGCTCGCACAGCAGGCGCATAAACCGGTCATCCCACTGCTCCTGCTGTGACAGTATCTCCGGCAGCGCCTTACGCAACTGGCTGATGCCGACCGGCAGCACCACGCCGAATTCGCCCAGAAAGCCCCGTATCTCGTTGCACAGCGCCGTGCGGCTTTTTATCACTCTGGCCCGCACGCGATGCTCCGCCTGAAGGGTCTGCTGGCGCTCTGTCTTAACCGCGACGAAGCGCATGGCGGGGCGGCTGATGGCTTCACAGATGGCTTCGGCATCGTTGGCATCATTCTTGTTGCCTTTGAGGTAAGGCTTGACGAATTTCGGGGGAATAATGCGCACGGTATGCCCCATGCGGGTGAGTTCGCGGGACCAGTAGTGGGATGATGCGCAGGCTTCAATCCCGATGGTGCAGGGAGCCAGCTGAGAGAAATAAGCGTGCATGTGGGCGCGGCGGAGAGATTTCCGTACGACGACATGTTCATGGTGATCCACAGCATGGATCTGAAAGACATTTTTTGCCAGGTCAAGACCGATACGTTTAATATTCATGGTGGACACCTCCTCCTGTGGACTGCAGGTAACACTTCCAGTCTGGCACGTTCTGATGCCGTAAGGTGGGAGGTGTCCATCACATCGGGCTACAAACCGCAGACGATGCCAATCCCTGGCCCTCTACACCGCTCGCGCGTACTGCAACATCACCTGCAGCAGCACGTTGGCTCCGGCCTCAACATGTTCCGGCGAGGCGTACTCAATTTCGTTATGGCTGATGCCGTCCTTGCAGGGGATAAAAATCATCCCGGTCGGTGCCAGATAGCTCATATACACCGCGTCATGACCGGCACCGGATACAATCTCCCGCGCCGGATAACCGAGGCGCTGGGCGGCTCCGGCAATCGCCGCCTGGCAATCCGGGTGGAACGGTGCTGCCGGATAGTGGCTCACCTCTTTCAGGGCCACCTTCAGGCCGCTCTCCTGCTCGACGCAGCCGATAAACTCGCGCAACTGGCGGTCCATCGCATCCACCAGCTCATCGCTAAGATTGCGCATATCAATCGAAAAGGTCACCTCGCCCGGCACCACGTTGCGGCTGTTCGGATAGACCTGCACCATCCCTACCGTGCCGCGCCCCTCTTCGCTGCGTCCGGCAATCGCCACCACCTCCTGCATAATGCGGGTCGCGACCTGTAACGCATCCTTGCGCAGGCGCATCGGCGTCGGCCCGGCGTGGGACTCCTGACCGCTTACCACGCAGTCGTACCAGCGAATACCCAACACGCCCTGCACGATACCAATGATTTTCTCTTCATCTTCCAGAATCGGCCCCTGCTCAATATGCGCTTCGAAGTAAGCGCCAATTGGGTGGTCGCCCGGCGTCTGGCTGCCGATATAGCCAATACGCGCCAGCTCCTCACCCACGGTTTTGCCTTGCGCATCCTTCACGGCGTAGATAGTCTCCAGCGGAAATACCCCGGCAAACACCCCGGAGCCCATCATCACCGGCACAAAACGCGAACCCTCTTCATTGGTCCAGAACACCACTTCAATCGGCGCGTCGGTTTCAATCTCCAGATCGTTCAGGGTACGCACCACCTCCAACGCCGCCAGCACGCCGTAGTTACCGTCAAATTTGCCGCCGGTTGGCTGGGTATCAATATGGCTACCGGAGACAATCGGCGGCAGAGCTGGGTTACGCCCTTCCCGACGCATAAAGACGTTGCCGACTTTATCTACGGTGACGCTCATCCCGGCCGCCTGCGCCCAGCTAATGACCAGATCGCGCCCCTGCCGGTCGAGATCGGTGAGCGTCAGACGACAGCAGCCGCCCTTCGGCGTCGCGCCGATTTCCGCCAGCGTCATTAGCGAATCCCACAGGCGCTCGCCATTAACACGGCAATCGGTGGTCTCTGTCATCGGGGTAAAAAGGACATCACTGCTCATTTCGGTCTCCTTGCATAAACGCGGCGGCCAGCTCAACCAGCAGACGATCGCTGCCGCGTGGCCCTAAAAATGAAATCCCCAGCGGTAAACCGCCCACCTGAGTAACCGGCAGCGTCACCTGCGGACGCTGAGTCATTACGGAAATTAACAGCAGGTCGTGGGACAGGCGGCGAACCGCTTCTATCTCTTCAGCCTGCGCCGTCAGCAGCGGCGCGCCGTCGGGGACCGTTGGCATCACCAGCACCGCATCGCCGAGCTGCGCGTCCCACCAGGCGCTAAAACGCTCGCGCAGCTGACAGGCGGTTTCAAACTGCTCGCGAGTCACCGCTTTGCCCCAAAAGAAGCGTTCGCGCACATCCGGGCCCAATTGCAGGCCGTAGCGCTCAATAGTTTCACCCTGCGCCTGCCACGCTTCGTAGCCCTGAATCTGGCGGAAGGCGAGATAGATCTCGTCCACCTCCGGCAGCGATTCGCTCAAGGGTGAAACCATGCCAAAAAAGTGCTCCAGCCGCTGACGAACCGGTCGCAGGGCCTGCTGGCTGCGCGGCGGCAGACGGGAAAATAGCCCATCATGGCTGGCCAGCCGAACGCGGCTAATATCCACTCTCTCATCACTGAACAGGCAGGCGGCAACGGCAGAAAAGACCTCTGGCGAGCGGGCGAAGAAGCCGCAGGTGTCCATGGTGGCACACAGCGGCTGACAGCCGTCGAGGGAGATTCTCCCGTGGGTCGGACGCTGGCCGTACAATCCGCAATAGCTGGCGGGAGTGCGTACTGAGCCGCCGGTATCGGATCCGATGGCAAAATCACAGGCATCGTTCGATACCGCCGACGCCGAGCCGGACGAAGAGCCGCCGGGAATATGATTGGGCGCGGCCCCGTTGCGCGGGGTGCCATAATGCACGTTGTGCCCGCTCATCGAATACGCCAGCTCGCTGGTATGGGTTTTACCGATAAAGCGCGCACCGTTATCCAGCAGCGTTTGCACCACCGGGGCGGTACGTTTTTTAATTCCGGACAGCGCCAGCAGGTGCGGGTTGCCGCCGCCGGTCGGGTAGCCCGCCACGTCGAACAAATCTTTGACCGCAAAGGTCAGCCCGCTCAGCGGCCCGCTTAAGGCATGCGCCACCGGGTGCGCCGGATAGGGCATAAAGGCGCGAAGGTCATCCTGCATGTTGGTCTCCTCTGTGATTCAGGCGTAAAGCGCCTGGTTTTCAACGGACGCATTCAGCTCCCGCCAGCGATGGCAGCTCACCACATGACGCGACCCTACCTGTTCTGTCGTTGGTTGGCTCTCGGCGCAGGCTGGTCGCGCGTGCGGGCAGCGCTCGGCAAAGGCACAGCCTGGCGGCAGGCGCGAGAGATCGGGCGGCGAACCGGGGATGCAGTGCAGCGCGTCGCCCTTTTTCAGCCCCTCTTTCGGGCGGCTGCCTAACAGCACCTGGGTATAGGGATGACGGGGGCGGTATAAAATATCCTCAATCGACGCCTCTTCAACGATGCGCCCGGCGTACATCACCGCCACCCGGTCGGCAATCTCCACTGCCGCGCCGATATCGTGAGTCACGAAGATAATCGACAGGTCGCGCTGCTTTTGCTGCTCGCGCAGCAGGATCAGGATCTGGATTTGCACCGTCGCATCCAGCGCGGTGGTCGGCTCATCCGCCAGCAGCAGCTGCGGATTGCAGGAGAGCGCAAGAGCAATCATCGCCCGCTGGCGCATCCCGCCGGACATCTCGTGCGGATAGGCGTCGAGCCGCCGCTCGGGGCTGGGAATGCGCACCTGGCGCAGCGCTTCCAGCGCCCGCTCCCGCGCAGCCTGACGCGACAGCCCTTCGTGGCGGCGCAGCCCCTCAACAATCTGTTGTCCCACGGTATAGACCGGGTCGAAGGCCAGCAGCGGCTCCTGAAAAATCATCGCGCAGCGCGCGCCGCGATAGCGCCGTAGCTGCGAAGCGCTCATGGTCAGCACCTCTTCCTTCCCCACCCGCATTGTGCCGGAAAGCACGCTGCTTTTCGGCGGATGCAGGCGCATCAGGGCGCGTAGTGTGACGCTTTTCCCGGAACCGGATTCACCGATCAGCGCCATCACTTCGCCCTTTTGCACATCAAAGGAGACGCCGTTAACCGCGTTGACCGTCTGGCCGTCGCGGCGAAACTCCACCCGCAGATCGCGGATATGGACATAAGCTTCATGCGACATGGCTCACCTCCTGGATGGCGATATTCTGATGCCAGGGCGACGCGGGCTGCGCCATCAGGCAGGCGCTTTGATGTCCTTCACCGACGCTTTCAAGCTTTGGCTTCACCTGCGAGCACACCGCTCTGGCATGCGGACAGCGGGTATGAAACCGACAGCCGGAAGGGGGTGAAATCGGGCTGGGCGGATCGCCGCTCAGCGGGGAGATTAAGGTGCGATGTTGCGGATCCATCGACGGCATCGAGCTTAACAACGCGCGGGTATAGGGATGGGCTGAAGCGGTAAACAGCTGCTCCGCCGGGCCAATCTCCACCACCTCGCCGAGGTACATCACCAGAATGCGATCCGACAGCCAGCGCACCACGTGCAGATCGTGACTGATAAACACATAGGTCAGCGCCAGCGTTCGCTTAAGCTCCTGCAACAATTGCAGCACCTGGGCTTCAACGGATTTATCCAGCGCCGAGACCGCTTCATCAAGAATGACCAGCCGGGGCTTCATCGCCAGCGCGCGGGCGATGTTGACGCGCTGGCGCTGGCCGCCGGAGAGCGCATGCGGATAGCGATGGGCAAAGCGCCCAGGCTCGAGGCCGACGTGCGCCAGCAGATAGCGTGCATATTCGCTGGCCTCTTTGGCGCTAACGCCGTGTACCCGCTGGCCGAACGCGATGCTCTCTTCCATGGTCATGCGCGGATTCAGCGACGCGTAGCTATCCTGAAAGACCATCTGCACCTGACGGCGATACTCTTTCATCGGCAGGCGCGATGAACCGACCTCCAGGCCATCAAAAATCAGCTCGCCGCTATCCTGCTTAAGCAGTTGCATCAGCAGCCGGGCGGTGGTTGATTTACCGCAGCCCGACTCCCCTACTACGCCAAGGGTTTCGCCTTTGACCACCGTAAAGCTAACGTCATCCACCGCCTGCACCACTTCGCGCTTTTTGCCGCCACCGGCAGGAAAATGTTTCAGCAGATTGTTGACCTTCAGCAGCGGCTGAGCCGGTCCGCCAAGGTCGATATTGATAAAGGGTTGCATCGCTTACTCCTTAATCGCCATTGCCGCGCGCAGGCGGTCCGCGAGGATATTGAACGAAATGGAGGTGATAAAAATCATCAGGCCGGGCAAGGCCGCCACCCACGGCTGGGTATAGATTGCCGTGCGCAACGTGTTGAGCATCAGCCCCCACTCCGGCTCAGGCGGACGAACGCCAAGGCCCAGAAAAGAGAGACCGGAAGCGAGGATCATGCACACTGAAATCAGCCCGGTAGAGAAGACAAAAATCGGCCCTAAAACGTTGCCCAGCACCTGCACGCGAATAATAGTGAACGCGCTGGCCCCGGTGGCGCGGGCAGCGTCGATATAATCCATATGCCGCACCTGAGCGGTGACGCTTTCGGCGATACGCGCCACCTGGGGGACAAATACCAGGGTCAGCGACAGCAGCGCATTACCGATGCCTGCGCCCAACGCGCCGGAGAGCGCTATCGCCAACAGAACCGACGGGAAGGCGTAAAACACGTCGACGGTACGCATAATAAGGGTGTTGGTTTTACCGCCCGCGTATCCGGCGATAATGCCGATCGCGCCGCCGATAAAAAAGGCGAACACCACCGGGACAATGCCCATAAACAGCGACAGACGGGTGCCGAGAATCAGCCTTGAGAGCATATCGCGTCCCAGCTCATCGGAGCCCAGCACAAAGCCGTCGGTGCCAATCGGTTTAAGGCGTAAAAACATGGAGGTCTGATAAGGGTCTTTAACTATCAGCCAAGGACCAAACAGCGCCAGCGCCAGCAGGATCAGAATGATCGCGCCGACAAAGACGCCGCCGGGGTCGCGCAGCAGTCGGCTGAACACGCCGCGCCAGTAGCCTTGTCTGGCGACCGTCGTTGCAGAAACGGGAATGCCTTTGGTTGTCACGGTATCCACCATCGTCAGCTCCTCTTAATTCGCGGGTCGAGAGTGGTTTGCAGAATATCCACCAGCAGATTGAGCAGCACAAAGAACAGCGCCAGCACCCAGATGGTGCCCTGCAATAGCGGCAGGTCGCGCTGGAAAATGGCGGTGTTCAGCAGCATCCCGGTACCGGGCCAGGAGAAGACCGTTTCCACCAGAATGGAACCGCCCATCAGATAGCCCACCTGTAACCCCATCACCGCCAGCGCGGTCGGGGCAGCGTTTTTCACCACGTGCAGAAAGATTCGCGACTCGTTGAGCCCCCGGGCGCGCAGGCCGACGATAAACTCCTGGCTAAGAATGTCCGCCACTTGCGAACGCACGGTGCGGGCAATAATCCCGGTTGGGATCACCGACAGCGTAAAAGCAGGCAGCAGCATAAACTGCAGATGTTCCCAGTCCCACTGCCAGCCGACTTCGCCAATCGGCCCGCCGCCGGTCGCCGGCAGCAGCGCGAATTTGACGCTAAAAATGATGACCAGCAGCATCCCCAGCCAGTAGTGCGGCACGCTAACGCCAAACACCGACAGTACCGAAGCCAGGCGGTCGATAATGCTGTTGCGAAAGTATCCGGCGACAAAACCAAACAGGCTGCCCAGCACAAAGCCAATCACCGTCGCCAGCAGCGCCAGGCGCAGGGAGTAAGTCACCGCCGTCATCACTTCGCCAATCACCGGGCGCCCGGTGGCAACCGACATGCCCAGGTCGCCGTGCAGCGCCCGCCACAGCCAGTGAACAAACTGTAGCGGCAGCGGTTTATCAAAGCCGTAGGCCTGCATTAAGGTCTGACGCAGCGACTCCGAGGCGTCCGGCGGCATCACCGACACCAGCGGGTCGCCCGGTGCTATTTGCACCAACATAAAACAGATTACCGCCACCCCAAGCATGGTGGGGACGGCCAGCAGGATGCGATATAGCAGCGTATTGATCATCTCTTGCTCCCGTGACGATTACTCTTTTTTGCTCACCAGACTGAGGTCGATAAACCAGCTTTGCGGCTGTACCACCCCGGTGACGGCAGGTGATATCGCCCGTGGCCCCACGTCGTGGGCAACGAAAAGGAATGGCACCTGATCGACCAGCGCGGCGTGCAGTTCACCGGCAGCTTTATCCATCTCAGCCGGAGTAAACGCGTGCTTCACCGCCGTGGCCAGCTTTTCGGTTTCCGGCGTCGAGAAGTAGCCCCAGTTCGTCGCGACCGGCGGGAAGGCTTTGGCGGTAGAGAAGCGGATCATGCCGAAATAGGGGTCGTTCACCGCGGCGCTGACGTTGATCGCGTCAATCCCCTTCGCGGACGGATCTTTCGCTCCGAGACGCCAGTTGGTAAACAGGGTGTTCCATTCGTTAACTTTGATATCGACGTTAAAGAAGCAGCTTTTCAGGCTCTGCTGGATGTACTCGTTCATCGGCAGCGGCTGCATCTGCCCGGAACCGGATGCCGAGGTGGCGACGGTCACGTGCAGCGGCTTACCAGCGCTATATCCGGCTTCGGTCATCAGCTTGCGGGCGGTGTCCGGGTCATACTTAATCTGAAAAGTAGGCTTACCGTGCCACGGGCTGTCGGCCTCATAGACGCCGGTCGCCTCGGTCATATAGCCGCCGAGATAGCTTTTCAGCTCAGCGCGGTTCAGGCACAGGTTGGCGGCTTTGCGCACGCGAATGTCTTTCCACGGTGAGCCCTCTTCGAAGGAGAACTGCCACGGCCACAGGTGCGGCTGGGTGTTGGCGTAGATTTTAAAGCCCTGGGCCTTGATTTGATCGACCGCGTCCGGAGCCGGGGCCTCAATCCAGTCCACCTGCTTTGAGAGCAGCGCCGCGGTGCGGGCGTTGGCTTCCGGCAGCGGGATCAGCACCACTTTATCCACCCGAGGAATGCGATCTTTGTTCCAGTAGTCGGGGTTTTTATCGAGGATCAACTGCTGGCGGGGAACCAGTTTTTCCATTTTAAACGGGCCGCTACCCACCGCATGGGCGGCGAATTCGGTCCACGCCAGCTTACTGCGCGCGGCGGTATCGCCGCTGCTTGCCGGTACCGCGTCATACAGCTTCTGCCACGCCGTCGGAGAAACGATAAACAGGTTAGTGATATTGTACGGCAGCAGCGCGTCCGGCTCTGACGTGGTCAACACCACGGTGTGGTCGTCAATCTTCTGCGCGCCGGTCAGGGTCGGCATACGCGAGAGCGTGTTGCCAATCTGGCCCGGAGCGTACTGCGGCGCGGCTTTATTCAGTACTTTATCCACGTTCCAGACGATAGCATCGGCGTTGACCTCCGAGCCATCGTGAAACTTCACTCCCGGGCGCAGGGAGAAAATCCAGCGACTTTGATCTTGCGGGTCAACGTGCCACTCGGTCGCCAGCCCTGGAACCAGACCGCTGGGCTTTTCACCTTGCGACAGATCCCACTCAACAAGAGCGTCGTAAAGCGGGATACCGGTAAAACGGTTTCCCTCAAAACCCTGATCGGGCTGGCCGAGGGTTAAAGGGATGTCGGCGGCGGTCATCGCTATCCGCAACGTTGAGGCATGAGCCGGCAAAGCGGCAAACAGCACCAATGCCCCGCTAACAGCAACGGCGAGATGGCATTTACGTGAGAGTAATTTTTTCTTCAGCATCACATTGTCCCTGTTAAATAAAAGTCGTTATTTAACAGGCAAGATGCATACCAGTTCTGAATCTGCGGGAAATAAGTGTGAAATGGCTTATAAAATAAGAATGGCTTATATTATCTCAATGATTTTAATTGAAAAAATAAAACAACCTTATCTATTTGCACCACCAGCGGGAATTGTGTTGCAGGATTGCACCAGCCTTAATATTCCCGGGAGATAATAATCACGCCGCGTCATTTTTTATAAATTAAATTCATAATTTCCGGTAAATCATCAGTTTGGATCGTTCTCTTCTATACTCTTCTTATAGCGATAATCCGGGAGTCACCATGCCGTTACCCGATTTTCACCGTTCAGAGCCTTTTACCCTCGGCATCGAGCTGGAACTCCAGGTCGTCAATCCACCGGGCTACGATCTAAGCCAGGACTCTTCCGCGCTTATTGATGAGGTGCAAAACGCGCTGAAAGCGGGCGAGGCCAAGCATGACATCACCGAAAGCATGCTGGAAATCGCGACCGGTATCTGCCGCGATATCCACCAGGCCACGGCGCAGCTGGGCGCCATTCAACAGGCGGTGCTGCGCGCCGCCGCCCGCCATCATGTGCAAATATGCGGCGGCGGAACCCACCCGTTTCAAACCTGGCAGCGCCAGCAAATCAGCGCTAACCCGCGCTACCTGAAAACCGTCGAGCACTTTGGCTATCTGGCACAGCAGTCAACGGTGTTCGGTCAGCACGTTCACGTGGGATGTCAGAACGGCGATGACGCGATTTATCTTCTGCACGGCCTGTCGCGCTTTGTGCCGCATTTTATTGCGTTAAACGCAGCATCTCCCTGGCTCGACGGGGCGGATAGCGGCTTTGCATGCTCGCGACTCAATCTCTTTTCTGCCTACCCGGACAACGGCCCAATGCCGTGGGTCGACAGCTGGCAGGCCTTTATCGGGCTATTTCGTCGCCTCAGCTATACCAGCATGATCGACAGCATGAAGGATTTGCACTGGGATATTCGCCCGAGTCCGGGTTTTGGTACCGTCGAGGTGCGGGTGATGGATACGCCGCTGACGATAGTCCAGGCGGTGAATATTGCCGGGTTTATCCAGATAATCGCCTGCTGGCTGCTGACGGAGCGTCCGTTTAAGCATCAGCCTGAGGATTATCTGCTCTACCCCTTCAACCGCTATCAGGCCTGTCGTTATGGGCTGGATGGCATCAATACCGATGTTCACACGGGTAAACAGCAGACGTTTCGCGAAGAGATTTTACAGCTGGCGGATAAACTGACGCCCTTTGCCCATAAGCTTCAGGCCGACAGCGCACTGGATGCAGCCGTCCGCCAGGCAAAGCAGGATCGCAGCGAATCTCAGCGGATGCGCGAGTTTGTCGCTAACGGCGGATCGCTAATCGGGCTGGTACAGAAGCATTGCGAGATCTGGACGGCGTAGCGGCGATAAAACGGTATACTGCACGCCATCGTTGTTGCCTGGAATTCTATCGCCGTGCGCTTTTCATCTCTCCTGCCGCTGCTGTTTTTATCTCTGCCCACGTTCGCCAGCGGGACATGTTCACTAACCGACCCGTCGTTGACTCTGCAAAGCTATACCGTTAATCCGCAGCGCGAGCGCATTGTCATGTACTGGCAAAAAGCGGACGGCGAAGCCTGGGGATCGCTGCGTTCGCTGCTGGCGGATATCAACCAGAATGGGCAGGTGCAGATGGCGATGAACGGAGGAATTTATGATAAAGCGTATGCGCCGCTGGGGCTGTATATCGAGAAAGGCAGGCAGTTGACGCCGCTTAACCGCGCCTCCGGCGGCGGCAATTTTTTTATTCGCCCCGGCGGAGTGTTTTATCTGAAAGGGCAAAAAGCGGCGATCGTGAGCATCGATAAATTCAAGCCGTCACCAGCCATCCAGTACGCCGTGCAGTCCGGGCCGATGCTGATTGAAAACGGCAAGATCAACTGGCGGCTGAAGCCCTCTGCCAGCTCGCGCAAGCTGCGTAACGGCGTGGGGATAACCCGTGAGGGCAAAGTGGTGTTTATGCTTAGCGCGCGCGAAACCAATTTCTATGATTTCGCCTGCTATGCGCAGTCAAAGCTCAACGTGCGCCAGATGCTGTATCTCGACGGCACCATTTCGAAGATGTACCAGAAAGGCGGTAGCGTGCCGTGGCAGTACCACCCGTTCGTGACCATGATCGCGGTGGAGAGCAGGTAGTCGGCATAACATCGCCTGCGGTTTTGTAGCCCGGACAGGCGCATTAAGCTCCGCCTCCGGGACGGTGTTATAGGGGTTCCGTTCACCACTATTTCGCAGAAAATGTCTCACCGCGGTACGTGAACGGGTAAAGGGGGAGAAAACCGTCTCCCCCTTTACAATCCCCGCGGTCCCGCAAAGAAATCGGTGCTGCGCACTGCGCTCACCTCCCGGTCCTCAGCCTGCGGTCGGCTCAACTCGACACTACTCGTCCCATCCCTGGGACTCGCCCCTCCGGGGCCAGCGCAAGCGCTGTTCAAAATTGCTCCGGGCAATTTTGTCCATGTCTAGATTCGCCTCTGTCCGCCATCCATGGCGTCCAGCCCTTGTCTTCGGACCTCCGGTTCGCCGATTTCAGCGGGCACCAGGGCATCGCTGCATATATCGCAGTTTCAGAGATATTCCCGCAGCTGTATGAAGATATCCCGGAGGCGGCGCTGGCGCGCCTGTCCGGGCTATCAAATCCGCCCTCACTCCCCGGAAATCCCGGGTCGCGGCGTAAACGCCTTACCCGGGCTACCAAAACCGCACCGTGCCCGAGCCACCTACATCCGCCGATGCCCCCACTCGCGCAGGCGCTGGAACAGCACGTACAGCGACGGAATAAACAGAATGCCAATCACCGTCGCTACCAGCATACCGCTGAATACGGTAGTGCCGATAATCCGTCGACTCTGCGCCCCGGCGCCGGTGGCGAGCATCATCGGCATAATCCCAATGATGAAGGAAACCGCCGTCATCATCACCGCCCGGAAGCGGCGGGTTGCCCCTTCGCGGGCGGCATCGACTATCGACATCCCTTCTTCCCGCTTTGCCCTGGCAAACTCGACGATCAAAATCGCATTCTTCGCCGCCAGCGCTATCAGCAACACCAGGCCAATCTGCACGTAAACATCGTTGGCGTAACCAGCCCACCATAACCACAGCAGCGATCCGCCGATGGCGAACAGCACCGACAGCATCACGCTCGCCGGAAGCGTCCAGCTCTCATACTGGGCGACAAGAAACAGCCACGCCATCGCCACCGCCGCCAGCACAATCCACACCGCCTGGTTGCCGGTCTGCTGCTCCTGCCACGAAATTCCGCTCCAGGCGTAGTCATACCCTTGCGGCAGGTTCGATTGCAAAATCTGCTCCATTACCGCCATCGCCGTGCGGCTGCTGACGCCTTCTGCCGCCGAGCCGCTCACCGATACCGATGGAGACTGGTTATATTGCTGAATAAACGGCGCGCCCACCGTCGGCGTAATCGTCACCAGGTTGCTCAGACGAACCCGCTCGCCGTTGTCGCTACGCACGTACAGCTCGCTAATCTGCTCCGCCCGTTCACGCCACTGCATCTCGTTTTGCATCACCACATGGTAAACGCGATTGTTGATGCTGAAATCCCCGGCGCGAGTACCGCCAAACGCGGTTTGCAGGCTGCTGAAAATCCTGGCGACCGGCACGTTCAGCCGCGCTGCCTGGTCGCGATCAACGTTGAGCGTGAGCTGTGGGACGTTGCTGCTCCAGGTGGTAAATACCCGGCTCAACTGCGAATGCTGGTTCGCCGCCCTCAGAACCTGATGCGTCACCTGCTCCAGTTCCGCCGGAGATTGTCCGGCCTGGGCCAGAATGCGTAAATTAAACCCGGAGGCGTTGCCCAGCCCCGGCAATGTCGGCGGCGCAAAAGTCATAATTGTCGCTTCCGGCAGCCCCATCAGCTGGCCCTGTAGTTTCTCCATTACCGAATCCAGCGGCGGTCGCTGATGCCAGTCTTTCAGCATTACCGAGATAAACCCGCCGTTTGAGGCGCTGGTGCCGTTGAGAATATTGAAGCCGGACACCTGAATCACATCCTCAACCGCCGGATTTGCCAGCAGCAGCTCGCGGGCCTGGGCCATCACCGCTTCGGTACGCTCCAGCGAAGCGGCTTCAGGAAGCTGCACGCTGGCAAAGAAGTAGCCCTGATCTTCCTGTGGCAGAAAGCCCTTCGGCATAGTGGTGAAGCTAAAGACCACCAGCCCGGCAGCCGTCGCCGTCGCGGCCAGCGCCAGCCAGGGACGACGATTCATACCTCCCACCAGACGCCCATAGCCATCGCGCACCTTATCCAGGCCGCGGTTAAAGCCGCGCCAGATAGCGGCAGGCCTTTCCGGACGCGGGCGCAGCAGCAGCGCGCACAGCGCTGGGGTCAGCGTCAGCGCCACCACGCTCGATAGCGTCACCGCCGTCGATAGCGTCACCGCAAACTGGCGATACAGCTCGCCGACGATCCCCGGCAGCATCGCCACCGGAACAAATACCGCCAGCAGCACTAAGGTCGTCGCGATCACTGGGCCAGCGATTTGCCGCAACGCCTCGGCGGTAGCAGCCCCGCGATCCAGTCCCTCCGCCATTTTCGTCTCTACGCTCTCCACCACCACGATGGCGTCATCCACCACCATGGTCAGGGCGAGAATAATCGCGAACAGGCTAAACGTATTGGCGCTGTAGTCCAGCGAATAGAGCACGGCAAAGGTGCCGATAAGCGATACCGGGATTGCCAGAGCCACGATCAGCGTTGCCCGCCAGCTTTGCAGGAACAGAGACACCACGACCACCACCGCCAGCAGGGTCAACGCCAGTGACACACCGATCTCTTTGATCGTCGCCGCCACAAAGCGGGTGGTATCAAACTTCACCTCCCAGGTCAGATCCGCCGGAAAACGCACGTGCAGCCGGGTCAACTCGGCGCGCACCGCGCTGGCAACCTGTAGAGAATTGGCGGTTGGCGTCGGGTAGATGCCAAGCCAGGCGGAGTCTTTACCGTTGAGCTGTGCGCCAGAGCTGTAGCTACGCGCGCCCAGTTCAATGGTTGCCACGTCCGACAGGCGCACCAGCTGACCGCGTTCACCGCTGCGCACCACAATCTGCCCGAAGCTGGCGGCGTCGCTCAGCCGACCGATACCGTTGATGGTCAGGGTCTGCTGCTGGCCGTTAAATACCGGCGGCGTCCCCACCTGCCCCGCCGCGCCCTGCACGTTCTGTTCGCGTAGCGCCTGGGCAATATCATCAGTGGTGATATTGAGCGCATTCATGCGGTCAGGTCGCAGCCAGATGCGCATGCTGTAGTCGCGCGCGCCGAACATCTGCACTTCGCCAACGCCCGGCAAGCGCGCCAGCGCTTCGCGCACCTGGGTGCTGGCGTAGTTGCTGACAAACAGCGGCGATAGCGTACCAAGCGGCGAATAAAGGCTCACGCCCATCAGCAGGTTGGTTGCCCGTTTGCGCACCTGCACGCCGTTCTGCTGCACTTCGGCAGGAAGCTGCGCCACCGCCTGGGAAACGCGATTCTGCACATCAATCGCCGCTAAATCGGCATCGGTGCCGGCAGCAAAGGTCAGGCTCAGGCTGTAGGTGCCTTCATCGGAGCTGGTAGATTCCATATACAGCATATGGTCAACGCCGTTGAGCTGGGTCTCCAGCGGTGCGGCGATGGCTTGTGCCACGTCCGCCGCGCTGGCCCCCGGCCAGCTGGCGCTAACGTTGATGACCGGCGGCGTAATCTGCGGATATTGCTCGACCGGAATCAGCTTTAGCGATACCGCGCCGATAAAAGTCATCAGCAGCGCAATCACCATCGCAAAACGCGGGCGACGGATAAAAAACGTCAACATCCCTTCCCCTTCTTTATTTCAGCAACTGAACGGCCGCACCGTCACGCAGGCGCTGTACACCTTCCGTTACCACGCGCTCGCCCGCATTAATACCGTCTAACACTGCGAACTGCTGCCCCTGCTGGCCACCAGAGGTAAAACGTCGCAAGGTGACGGTGTTATCCGCCATCAGCACCCAGCTGTAAAAGCCCTGCGCATCCTGCTGTACCGCAGACGCCGGGATCATCGGGCTTTGCGCAAGCTGCTGCGGGCGGAAGAAAACCGCCACGTTAGCACCGGGCAGCAGACGGTGCTGCGGGTTTGCAAATTCAGCACGCAGCGCCACGCTGGCGGTGCGGCTATCAATGCGGTTATCGACGGAAGTCAGTACGCCGTTTTGCCGCTGCCCATCAACATCGACCTGCGCTATCCACGCCTGCTTCAGCGCGACAATATCCGCATGCTGGCCCGCTTTGTCGAAAAAGGCGGTTTCATCGAGTGAGAAGGCGACGCGAATCGGATCAAGCTGGACCACGTCTACCAGTACGCCGCTAGAAGGGTTGACCAGGCTACCGACGTGAAACGCGCTATGGCCGACGCGTCCGGTGACCGGCGAAGTTATACGGGTATAGCCGAGCGTAATTTGCTGGGCGGCAATGCGCGCCTGCGCCTGCTCCACGGCGGCGGCGGCGACATCACGCTGCATCTGGGCGGTATCCACGTCGTTGCGGCTGATCGAGTGGTTATTTTTTAACTGCTGGTAGCGGCTTAACAGCTGCTGGGCCTGGCGGAGCGAAGCCTGCGCACTTCTCAGCTCGGCCTGTGCCAGCACCAGCGCGGCTTTGGGCTGGGCGTCATCAAGGGTAAACAGCAGATCGCCTTTATTGACGTACTGCCCATCCTGAAAATGGCGCTGCACGATCGCCCCTTCGGTACGGGCGCGAATATCAACGGAGTGGATGGCCTCAACGCGACCAGAAATTTGCCGCTCGTTGGCATGCGGCGCATGCTCAACGGTGGCGACGCGCACCGGAATCGCCGGAGCGGCGGCGGTCGTCAGGGCGTAGCCTGCCAGGCCGCAGACCAGCAAGGCGGAGCGGATGATCTTTTTCATGGGGGGAATTCCTTACGACGATGCGTCGTCCCTTCTCCCGCAGGAGAAGGGACGCAGGACAGACTACGCGGTTTTGCGGAAACGGCGGGTCAGGCGTTTCTCAACTTCGACCACCAGGAACATCGCAATACCGATGACCAGAGTGATGAACCAGTAGCGCAGCGGCAGCCCTTCGGTGCCAAACATCGTCTGCATCACCGGTACGTAGATGATGACCAGCTGCATCAGCAGCAGCACGCCGCTCACCAGCCAGATGCCTTTATTACGCAGCAGCCCCATGTTCAGCGAGAAGCTGTTGCTGCTGCGGCAGTTAATCATGTACACCCACTGCGCGGTCACCAGCATCTGCAGCAGCACGGTGCGGATAAACTCCGGGCTGTGGCCACGCGGCGCCAGCCAGGCCTCAAGAATAAAGGCGGCGACGGCAATCATCGTGCCGACGAAAGCGACGCGCCAGACGGCAAAGGCATCCATCACATGCTGGCCGGTTTTACGCGGCGGGCGGTTCATCGCGTTGCGCTCGGCGGCTTCAAAAGCGAGGCCGAAGGAGAGCGTGGCGGAGGTCGCCATGTTCATCCACAAAATCAGCACCGGCGTCAGCGGAATAATGTTCCCCGCCAGCAGGGCGATGATAATCAGCAGCCCCTGCGCCAGGTTGGTCGGCATAATGAACAGAATGGTTTTCTTCAGGTTGTCGTAGACCCGACGCCCCTCTTTGACCGAACTGGCGATGGTGGCAAAGTTGTCATCGGTCAGAACCATGTCAGCGGCCTCTTTGGTCACTTCGGTTCCTTTGATACCCATAGCGATGCCGACATCGGCCTGACGCAGCGCCGGAGCATCGTTGACGCCATCGCCGGTCATGCCAACCACTTCACCGTTATCCTGCAGCGCTTTCACCAGGCGCAGCTTATGCTCCGGGCTGGTGCGGGCAAAAATATCGTATTCAACGGCGGCTTTCGCCAACTCGGCGTCGTCCATATGCTCCAGCTGGTAGCCGGTCATCGCCTGGCGGCTGTTAGTGATCCCCAGCATCTGGCCGATGCTCATCGCCGTCTGCGGGTGGTCGCCGGTAATCATCTTCACGCGGATCCCCGCATTCTGGCAGGCGTGGATAGCGTCAATCGCTTCCGGGCGCGGCGGGTCCATCATCCCGGCAATGCCGAGGAAGACCAGACCTTCTCGGAGATCGTCGTGAGTCAACGTGGTGCTGCCAACGTTAGCCGGTTTGTAGGCGGCGGCAACCATGCGCAGGCCCTGACGGGCAAAGCGCGCCATTTCCTCTTCCCAGTACTGCGGCTCGAACGGCACTGCGCCCTGCTTGCTCATCTGCTGGCGGCACATGGCAAAAATCACGTCCGGCGCGCCGGTAATCAGCACCTGCTCGACGTCGCCCATTTTCTGATGGGTCGCCATGTACTTGTACTGCGAGTCGAACGGAATTTTCGCCACCAGGCGCGCATCAACAGGCACCAGCTGCGCTTTCGCTGCCAGCACCTTCAGCGCCCCTTCGGTCGGCCCGCCGGTAATACCCCACAGGCCGCGCTCATCCTGAATCATCTGGCTGTCGTTACACAGGTCGATGGTGCGCAGGTAAGTTTCCAGTACGCTGCCCGGTTTAATCTGCACCGGCTCATCGCTGCCTTCCAGGCAGATGTTGCCCTGCGGCTCGTAGCTGTCGCCTTCAACGCGGTAGCAGCAATCGGCGGTGATGATCGCTTTGACGGTCATCTCGTTCATCGTCAGGGTGCCGGTTTTATCCGAGCACACCACGGTCATTGCGCCCAGGGTTTCCACCGTCGGCAGCTTGCGGATAATCGCCCGCTGACGCGCCATCGCCTGTACGCCGAGGGAGAGAATAATTGAGATAATCGCCGGTAAACCTTCCGGCACAGCGGCAACTGCCAGGCTAATCAGGGAGAGCAGTAGCTCGCCAAGAGGAATGTCGCGCAGCGCCAGGCTGAAGACGAACAGCGCGGCCATCATCGCCAGGATAATGACGAAAATCGCCTTGCCGAGCTTGTCCATCTGCACCAACAGCGGCGTGCGGTGCTTCTCAATGCCCGCCATCATCTGGTTGATGTGGCCAAGTTCGGTCTCCTGACCGGTTGCGGTCACTACGCCAACGCCGCCACCAGCGCTAATGGTGGTGCCGGAGAACAGCATATTCGTGCGATCGCCCAGCGGCAGTTCACCTTCCAGCGCGTCGGTAGTTTTATCCACTACCGTCGACTCACCGGTCAGAATCGCTTCTTCCACCCGCAGATTGTGAGTTTCAATCAGGCGCATATCGGCAGGCACACGGTCTCCCGCACGCAGAATGACGATATCGCCCGGTACCAGGTCGCGGGTCGGGATGGTTTCATGCTTACCGTTGCGCTGCACGCGGGCGTCGCTGGAGAGCATATTGCGGATGCCCTGTAGTGATTTTTCGGCATTACTCTCCTGGATATGGCCGATCAGGGCATTGATCACCGTGACGCCAAGGATAACCAGGGTATCAACCCAGTGGCCCATTACCGCCGTAAGCGCGGCAGCAGCCAGCAGGACAAAAATCAGTACGTCGTTAAAGTGGGCGAGAAAGCGCAGCCAGGCGGGCTTGCCTTTCTTCTCTGGTAACGCATTCGGGCCGAAGGTCTGCAGACGCTCTGCGGCTTCAGCAGCGTTCAGCCCGTTAATATGGCTGTTTTTTTGCGCCAGCACCGCATCAACGGTCTGCTGATATGCCCGGCGTGGCGCGGTATCCCCTGAGGGGGTGGTATTATTAGTTTTGATCATTTTGGTCAAAATATATCTCCCTTAAAATTCCGTGAGGCGGAAAGCCTGGAATCATTCCGGGCCAATGAGAAAATTAAAAAAACAGGCGGGAGATAATTTGAGCTTGCGCAATATTTAGTCTCTCGCAAATACAAAATTTGTGGTAAGTTAATTCTATAAAACAATAATTGCAAAATATTAATAAACCAAAACTAAACGAGGTCTACTATGTTTGGAATCTACCGCGGACGCCGTCTGGTGCTGTACATCTTGCTGGCCATTATTATCGCTACTCTGGTGGGTTATAGCACCTATACTTTTGTAAAAGCGCTGGCTTAATAATGACGTTAATTTACAGTCCGGTGCAATTAATTTAATCACAAATATGCCCAAATTAATTAACATGGTAATTTATTCGGGATATTTAATATAATACTAAAGGTGTAATCTAATTCCCTGCGAAACTATATTGCATTGATTCACCTTTTACCGGACAATATGTTTTTAACTGATGATTAACAAATAATGAAACATCCGCTAGAAACGCTCCTCAGCGCCGCTGGCATTCTTCTGCTGGCTTTGCTCTCCTGCCTGCTGCTGCCAGCGCCGTCTCTTGGCCTGACGCTGGCGCAAAAACTGGTTGAGTCTTTCCACCTGATGGATCTCAACCAGCTTTATACGCTGATCTTTTGCCTGTGGTTCTTAGCGCTGGGCGCTATTGAATATGTGGTGTTGCGTTGGGTCTGGCGTCGCTGGTTTTCCCTTGAGCGTTAAACCGGTCAAGTCACGCATACCGTTGACCAGCGCCTCGCACCAGGCGGCGTAATCGTGACCGCTGGAGGAGGGGTGGAAGCTCACCGCATAGCCCTTCTCTCTCAGTACCCGCTCAAATTCGAGGGTATTGGCATAAATGCCGCCGTCCGGCCCGCTGGTTTCGAATTTACCCGCCTGTAGCCAGAAACGCACCGGATAGCGCGGCGATTGCTGGTACTGCCGCGTTAGCCAACTGGCCTCTTCTCCTTTCGGTGCCCACCAATACGACCCGGACAAGCTCAGCACGTTGCCAAACTGTCGCGGATAGCGCAGCGCCACCCAGGATGCGGCCAGCCCACCGTAGCTAGAACCTGCGACCACGGTTTTTTGCCGGGTCAGGTTGAGACCCTGCCGGTTCAGCCACGGCAGCAGTTCATGGGCCATAAAGTCGGCGAAGTGGGGGTTTGGCGGCAGCTCTTTTGCCCGTCGCGGATGATCAAGGCTATCGATAAACACCACGTTAATCGGCGGCAGCACATGGCTGGCGATCAGGGAATCCAGTACGTTGGCAAAGTGATATTCGTCCTGATAGGTCTTTCCATCGAACAGCATTAAGGTCCAGCGTGCGGGCTGCGGCAGACGCGGGCGGTAAAGCATCACTTCACGTGTATTTTGCAGGAAGTCGCTACGTAGCTGATGGCGGGTTAAGGTTCCGTAGCGCAGCGGTTGCGTCATACGCTGCGCCGAGCAAAAACGTGCAGGATTAAGCGCCAGCAAAGAGTAGCGACTCCAGCGCTCCTGGGCGGTGTTGACGCTGTTGGGGTTGAGCGGATCGGCCTGGGCGCTGACCAGGATCGCCCGCCGCTGATCCCGCGCGCTGCCCGCAATCTGCGGCACATCCGGGGCCAGCTTATATTGCATTAGGGTATCGGCGGGCACCACGTAGCTGCGAAACCAAACATCGGAGTCGCCGAGGCGAAACAGCGGATCGTGATCTCCCGCCGGAGAACCCAGAATAAACACGTTCTGGCTCGCCCCGCGCCACAGGAAAGTCACTCGTTTATGGCTAACGTCCACCGGTTCCACCATGGGAGTCCCTTCCAGTTCACGCTCCTGCCAAAAATTCGCCGTTGAACCTCCCGCCGCCAGCTCGCGCTTGAGCTGCTGCAGACGCGGGCTGACCGGGTCCAGTGCCTGGTTTTTTGCCAGCGTGGTGGTTTCTCGCATCTGCCATTGAAAACGCCAGCGCGCGCCCTCTTCACCGTGCAGCACCAGTGAGGAGGCACGGTTTACCGGCAGAGAAAATAGCAAAGTTTGTTCTCCATCTGCCGGGCCGCCTGCTAATAACGTACGCAGGCGACGATTGTTCTCATCCAGCAGTCGGGCATCGGTGACGCCGGAGAGAGTCGCCGCAACATAGTTCTCGCCCAGCTTTGGCAGGTCAAAACAGACCTCGCCGCTGGCATCAAACTTCCCCTGCAGTTCACCTTGTAACGAAGGTGATTCACAGTTCATCGCCGCTGCCGGTAAGGCACTCATGCCAATTAGCAGGCCGCTCCACGCCGTCTTCATTGCCCGATATTTCCTTGTAAAAATTTGTTAATAACGCCAATGCAAATAATAACTATTTGCAATAACATTGACGCCGTTAATGACAGCCGCTGGACGATTCATCTCGAAGATGGCGGTTTTTTTGATGGCGACTTAACCAAGGAAAAATCATAAAAATGTTTAAATATAATAAGATAACAGCACTCTGGGCCGCGAGCTTCGCGGTATCCACCTTCGGCGGGCAGGCGCTGGCGGCGGAGGAAACGATCGTTGTCACCGCAGGCAGCGGCGAAGATCCAACAGCTCCGCTAAAGGGAATTGTCGCGACAAAGACACTGTCGGCAACGAAGACTGCCGCAGAGATCGTCAAGACGCCGCAGTCGGTGTCGGTGGTCACCCGCGATCAAATGCAGGCGCTGGATGTCACCTCGGTTTCCCAGGCGCTGCGCTATAGCGCGGGCGTCTTTACCGAATATCGCGGTGCCTCGAACCGCAACGACGAAGTTTTCGTGCGCGGCTTTAGCTACGTGCCCAAATTTCTCGATGGCCTGAGCTACGGGGCCACCGCCTCCTCGCAGACCGGGACTTTCGACCCGTGGCTGCTGGAGCGCGTTGAGCTGGTGCGCGGCCCGGCCTCGGTGCTGTTTGGCCAGGTTAACCCCGGCGGGCTTATCAGCATGACCAGCAAACGCCCTACCAGCCAGCCGATTCATGAAGTGCAGTTCCGTACCGGCAATAACAACCTTGCCGAAGGGGCTTTCGACTTTGGCGGCCCGCTGAGCGATGACGGCCACCTGCTCTATCGCCTGAACGGGATCGCCCGCAGCCAGAATAATCAGATAGATGACTACAAAGAGACGCGGATGGCCATTGCCCCGGCACTGACCTGGTATCCTAACGACGCCACCCGCTTTACCTTGTTAACCAGCTATCAGAAAGACCCGGATGCCGGTTACCGTAACTTCCTGCCGCGCTACGGCACCGTGGAAAGCGTAGATGGCAGCTATATTCCGCGCGATTTTAACGTCAGCGACCCTAACTACAATCAGTCGTGGCGCGAACAAACGATGATTGGCTATGAGTTTGAGCACCAGCTAAACGATACCTTCACCCTGCGCCAGAACGCCCGTTATGCCACCATCAAACAGAAATATCGTTATCTGGTGTACACCACCAGCGCCGCCAACAGCTCAGTACTCTCGCGCCGCGCCCAACATGAAGAGCGCCAGACCGATGAGTTTGGTATTGATAACCAGCTTGAGGCGCAGTTTGCCAGCGGCCAGGTGGCACATACGGTGATTGGTGGTCTGGATTACAAAACCAGTAAAGATAAACAGTACCTCGGCCGCGCCGGCGGCTCACAGTACGATATCGACTGGCGCAGTCCCTCTTACGGCGTTAGCGTTGATGAAAGCACCTTCAGCACCGCCAGCGATGAGCAACAAAATCTCGACCAGGCGGGAATTTACCTCCAGGATCAGCTGAGCTGGCAGAATTGGGAACTGCTGGTTTCCGGACGCTACGACTGGGCGGAAGTGCGTACTACGGATTTCACCGACGCCAGCAGCACCCAGCAAAATGACAGTAAGTTCACCTGGCGTACCGGATTACTATACGCCTTTGATTTCGGCCTCTCGCCCTATATCAGTTACAGCACTTCGTTCGAACCTAATCTACAAACCAACCGCGCGCCGGGCGTCGGGCCGTTCGATCCAAGCGAAGGCAAGCAGGTAGAAGTGGGCCTGAAATATCAGCCGAACCCAAACGCGTTAATGACCCTCGCACTGTATGACCTGACGCAGAGCAACGTCGCCACCTACAACAGCGCGGCCGGATGGTTTGAAAATAGCGGTAAGGTTCGTTCGAAAGGGGTGGAAGCCGAAGCGCACGCGACGGTCTTTGAAAACCTCAATCTAATTGCTTCATATACATACACCGATGCGGAAACCGTCAATACCACCGTGGTAGATACCGAAGGAAAAACCCCAGCACGTATTCCGACCCATATGGCCTCGGCGTTCACCAGCTATACCCTGCCGGACGGCGCGCTAAAAAGCCTGACGGCGGGCGTTGGCGTACGCTATATCGGCACCAGCTATGGCGATGCGAAAAACACCTTTAAGGTTCCGGCGGTGGATTTGTATGACGCGATGGTGAGCTATGAGTTAGGCGAACTGAGTTCGAGCCTGAAAGGGGCGAAAGTACAGTTCAACGTCAACAATATTGCGGATACCAAATACGTAGCTTCATGCGCCAGCGACAGCGCTTGTTTCTACGGTATTGGCCGGACGGTCACGGCAACGATAAACTACGCCTGGTAAGAAAAAAATGTCCGCCGGTCTCCCCCAGCGGACATTTTTCAACTCTTCAGTGCGCGCGGCTGTGATTCTCTTTGCGATAAGCACCCGGCGGCTGGTTGAACGTGCGGGTGAAAATGCGGGTAAAAGTTTGCTGCGAGTCAAAGCCGTATTTCAGGCAGATATCGTAGACCCGCTGATCGGTATCGCGCAGATCGCGCGCCGCCAGCAGCAGCTTACGCTCGCGAATATAACGCCCCAGACTCTCCCCTTTATAATGCAAAAACAGCCGTTGCAGATGCCATTTCGAGTACCCCGAATGACGCGCAATATCGTCAATGCGTAGCGGTTGATGCAAATTATCATCAATCCACTCGACGATTGTATCAATGACCTGAGCGGAAATAGTCATAAGTCCTCTCTCCTCTTGAACCACTCTCATCGTGACCGCCACCAGGCGTTAAATGATTGCGTGTTATCCGCGACCCAAACCGGCTCACCCAACATTGGCGTCAGCAGTCGCCACGGTCGCCCTGCGCTGGCCTCCGCCAGCCTTTTATACGGATCGTCCCATGTATGTTTTGCCAGCACGAAGCGCCCGGCGTGGCCCGGCAACACCGCACGGGCGTGTAAATCATCAGCGGCCTGCGCCGTCTCTTCCGGCATCATATGGATGAACTTCCAGTCCTGGTCGTACTGACCGTTTTCCATAATTGCCAGATCCACTTCACCGAATTGCTCGCCAATGGCTTTAAAGTGCGGGCCGTAGCCGCTATCGCCGCTGTAGTAAATTTTCTGCTGCGGGGTGACGAACATAAAGCTGGCCCACAGCGTCTGGTTACGCTTGAGGCCGCGGCCGGAGAAGTGGCGCGCGGGTAGCGCGTGAACCGTTAGCTCATCGCTAACCTTTACTGATTGATTCCAGTCCACTTCGTTAATAATGGCGCTATCGACGCCCCAGTAGCGCAGGTGTGAGCCGACGCCCAGCGGCGTCACCACGCGCTTGATTTTCGGCATCAGCGCTTTGATGGTGGCGTAGTCAAGATGGTCATAGTGATCGTGCGAGATAATCAGCAGGTCGATATCCGGCATCTCTTGCGCATGCCACGGATAGTCGCCGGGGAAGGCCTTGTTAAGAAACGAAAACGGCGCGGCATAGTTGCTGAACACCGGATCAATCAGAATCCGTTTGCCCGCCAGCTGTAGGTACCAGGAGGAGTGTCCCAGCCAGACCATAGTGTCCTGCCCTAACGGCAGGCTGGCGAGATCGGTTTTCACCAGCGGTAGCGGCTGGGCCGGTCTGGCATTTTCCCGTTTGGTGACTAAAAAATCCCACCATGCAGCCAGCATATTTTTTTGCCCGGTAAACCCTGGCGTGGGCAGTTGATTGTGAAACTGGCCGTCATGATAGTGCGGCGACTGTTCGACCAGGCTGAGCTGTTCGCCCTGCGGTGCCTGACCAAATCCGGCATTTAACACAAACGGCAAAGTTGTTGCTGACGCTAATAACATGATGACGACCACGCTTAAGATGACACGGTTCATATCCTGACCTGGCGAAATCCTCCTTCCTGGAGGTTTTTGTTATAAGACTTGATTATGAGTGAGTAAGCACTCATTATTAGGAAGAAGCTGAAAGTCGTCAAGACGATTTTCAAATTTTGACAGTCGGCGTTGCAGTGCCCATGCCAGGCATGCTTAGATCAGGTTTTTATAACGTGTGAGGTAAAGTGTAGTGGCTCGTCCTAAGAGTGAAGATAAAAAGCAAGCGTTACTGGAGGCCGCAACCGCCGCCTTTGCCCAATCGGGAATCGCCGCCTCAACCTCCGCTATCGCCCGCAGCGCCGGGGTTGCTGAGGGGACGCTGTTTCGCTATTTTGCCACCAAGGACGATCTGCTTAACGAGCTTTACCTCTCTATCAAATCGGGTTTAGTTCAGGTGATGGTGTCTAAATAGCTGCGCCTAATACCGCTACACTTTTGCCTGACCATGTTTTCCTCCGGGGAATGGGCTGGCGGTTTCCATAAAATGGCGGACCTTTTTCAGTAACTGCCACATTGAGCGGCACTGATGATTACGGGTTATCGTGTCATGAAGTGCCTGCCATAGCCGTTCCACATGATTCACCCACGGCGAGTAAACCGGCTGGTAAATTACCCTGAACTTGGGATTTGCTTTCAACCAGCGCTGTGTTTCGCGGCTTTTATGGATAATGTAGTTATCAACGATCAGCGTGATTGTTTTCGCCCGCCGGTAAGTGGCTTTCAGGTGCTTCAGCAGAGCGATAAACAGCGCTGAACTTTTGCTGTTGCCGCCCACGTAGCTGACTTTACCCGTGCCACTGTGCAGTGCGCCGGCCAGATAGTATTTTTCGTTCTGCCCCGGCGTCACTACCCGTTTCTGCTGTCCGCGCAACTGCCAGTCCGCACCGATTTTAGGATTAAGGTGGATATCCACTTCATCTTCATAAAATACCGGATGCTCTGCGCTGCATTCATCCAGCGCTTTGTGGATTACCGCCATCTTTTCATCTTTATGTGGGTCACGGATACGCAGAGTTGGCGCGGCCCTGCGCCATACAAGCCCCGCAGATGGCAACCAGCGGCGAACGGTTCCTGCATGTAACTGGCAACCGGTTATCTCATTGATTTTTATTGCCAGTAATTCGGTGCTCCAGCGTGAACGTTGATAACCAAAATCGCCGGGAGAATGCTTTATCAGCTCACGTAACAGGGTGCAGATATGTTCAAAAGGCCAGCGTCGGGAGCGCCCTGCGGGTAAGGATTTCAGGCCTTCAATACCTGAGTGCGTAAACCAGTTAATCCAGCGACCAACGGATGAACGGGCACAACAGAGAGTTCTGGCAACATCGCTGACCCGTTCACCCCGATGAAGCATCAGCATGGCCGTGAGTCTGCGGGCATGATTTTTATCACGCGTTTTATGAATAGCTTTCTGCATCAGGCGTCGTTCGCCACGGGGTATTGGTACTATGATCGGCATCGCTCAGTCCGGTTGGTGATTTTGGTTGGTTTGGCGATTGATCAGATCGCACAATCCGGGCTGAGTTCCCTTTCAGTGATCTACTATTCCGCGCAGCTATTTAGTCTTGTCCCAAATGAAACCCGCCCGAAAGAGAATGCACGTAATATCTGGAACAGCTATATCGACTGGGGCATGCGCAAGCCGATGGAGCATAAAGCCATCCGCCGCATGGCTCTCAGCGAAAGAATTACCGATGAAACGCGTACTCGGGTCAAAGAAATGTTCCCCGAGTTAAACGAGATATGCCAACTTTCGGTAAAACCCATTTTTCTTAGCGATGCGTATCGCACCTTTGGTGATGCGCTATTTTTGTCACTGGCAGAAACCACAATCGAGTACGCCAGCAACGATCCGCAGCGCGCCAGGGAACTCATTGCATTAGGCTTTGAGGCAATGTGGCAGGCGCTACATGAGGAAACTATCTGATGGACCACCGCTCGCTGCATGACCACGCGCATCGTATCGCGCTGGAGCTGCCCTTTACCGAACACTGCTGGCCGTTTGGCCCGGAATACGATGTGTTTAAAGTCGGCGGGCGAATTTTTATGCTGAGCATGACGATACGCGGCCGTGCGCTGATCAACCTGAAGTGCGATCCGCAAAAATCGCTGCTTCATCAAGAGATTTACCGCAGCATCGAGCCCGGCTATCACATGAACAAAAAGCACTGGATCACTGTGGTTCCCGGCGAGGATATCAGCGAGGGCCTGCTGGCGGATCTGATCGATGATTCGTGGAATCTCGTAGTCGATAAGCTCAGCAAAAAAGAGCAGCAGCGCCTGCGCCCGGCGTGATTTTCAGCGCAGCGCGATAAGTGTTATCGCATTTTTGCCCCTTATCATTTCCCCAACATCGCTGTACTCTTCCATCACGAAACGCACCCGCAAGGGGTTGTAAACAGTGAGGAAGAGTATGGATATCGTATCGGTTGCCTTAAAGCGCTACTCCACCAAGGCATTTGACGCTACTAAAAAGCTGACTGCTGAACAGGCGGAAAACCTGAAAACGCTGTTGCAGTACAGCCCGTCAAGCACCAACTCCCAGCCGTGGCACTTTATCGTCGCCAGCAGCGATGAAGGTAAAGCGCGCGTCGCTAAAGCGGCGAGCGGCACCTACGTCTTTAATGAACGTAAAATTCTTGATGCGTCCCACGTGGTGGTTTTCTGCGCGAAAACCGCGATGGATGATGCCTGGCTTGAGCGCGTGGTGAATCAGGAAGAGGCCGATGGCCGCTTTGCTAATGCCGACGCCAAAGCCGCGAACCACAAAGGTCGCACCTTCTTTGCAGATATGCACCGCAAAGACCTGCACGATGACGACCAGTGGATGGCGAAGCAGGTTTACCTGAACGTCGGCAACTTCCTGCTTGGCGTCGCGGCGATGGGTCTGGACGCGGTACCGATTGAAGGCGTCGATTTCGCGATTCTTGATGCCGAGTTCGACCTGAAGGCCCAGGGCTACACCAGCCTGGTGGTGGTGCCGGTCGGCCATCACAGCGTTGAAGATTTCAACGCCGCCCTGCCGAAATCACGCCTGCCGCAGGCGACGACGATCACCGAGATTTAATTCTCTGGTTTTCTTTTACGCCAGGATAATTCCCGGATTGCGGCTGTCGCCTTATCCGGGCTACAAAACACCGACTGTACTAACCCGTAGCCCGGGCAAGGCGCGTCGAGCGCCGCCCCCGGGGATAGACCGCAGTATTTTGCAGCCGGGATACCCCACCTTAACTACCGCTCCCCCGCGTGCCAGATACGCTCCGCATAGCGGCCAATCACCACCAGCGAAACGGCAAGGATCAGGAAGAACACCACCTTGTGCATCCCGTCCCAGAAAAACTCGAAGAAGCGGGTATAGAGGTTGATAGCCAGGAACGTCAGGCCGAAACCGCGCAGCATGCCATCGTCGGTTTTCAGGCTGATATAAATACAGATCCCCGCAGCCGCGGCAAACAGTAGTCCCCACGGCAGCAGCTGTCTTTGCGACATACTGGACCAGCTATCGATATCGTAATTGCCGAAAATAGACAGGATCCACAGGGCGATAAACAGATACGTCAGGCCCATCGCTTTGCTGACGGTAAACAGCTGGCGCTCGCGTAAATATTTCTGCGCGCCATAACAGAGCGCGAGCAGCGCGCCGCCGAACAGAACAAAGCGAATCGGATAGCTCATCCCCAGCCAGTAGGCTCCCCATCCCGATGCATAGCCCGTTTCTGCACCAAACCAGTTACCCAACGACAGCAGAAAAAATAGCCACACCAGTCCAGAGCGGGCAAAGAAGCCAATCGCGCCGTAAATCACGCATCCGGCCAGGAACAGCGGCGCGATATGGCCGCTGCCGGTATCCAGGCGCTCACCCAGTTGCCATAGCGCCACGGCGGTAAAGACCACACCAAGAAACAGAATCGCTTCGGTACTGTAGTGCCACTGGGTTTCCCGCCGCTGGCGACGAAATCCCCAACCGTAGCAGGCCGCTGCAAGCAGCGTGGGCAGAATTATCCGCGTCAGCGCCGAGCTGCTGAACAGGCTAAGTAGATACTCAATCAGGTCGCTGTCGGCAAACAGGCTACCCAGCGCCACCAGCACGCAGGCCAGCGCAGTCCAGAAAGCGTAGCGACTCAGACGCTGCCAATCGAAGGGAGAAACATGCAGCGTTTGTGCCAATCGCTGGCTATCCTCCGGTGTTAACTCGCCGCTGCTCTGCCAGGCGTCCAGCGTGCGCTGAATGATGCGTTGCTCTTTACGGGTAATGTTCATAGGCATTCCTTGAGACTGATGACAAACCTGTTTTAGCTATTGTGCTCGTATCTCTGCCGGGTGGCGGCTTGCGCCTTACCCGGCCTACGAAAAACCGCAATATCAACCTGTTATGCAATTCTCTGTAGGCCCGCGCAAGCGCAGCGCCGCCGGGCAGTACCCGAAAATTGCACTTTGTCAGCAATCTGTTTCCTTGTGGTTATTGTTTATCCAACCACGCCAGCGCTTGTTCGCCCGCGTCATCCATCGGTAAATAGACCAGCAGGCGCGAGCCGTTGCGCGGGGCCGAGTACCAGTACATCTGCTGTAGGCTGAAACGTCCAAGCTGCGGATGGTTAAAGTTTTTCACCTGATTCTCCACTCCGCGCACTTCATAGCGCTGATGCCACAGCGCCTCAAACTCAGCCGAAGCGGCGAAAAAGCGCGCCAATTTATTCTCCCACAGCGGGTCGCCGCGGTGCTCCGCCATCGCCGCGCGAAAGTAAGAGACAAACGTCGCCAGCACGTCACGATTTTCAATGCGGCTACGCCAGGTTTCATTGGTCAGATACAGATAAATGCAATTGCGATCCTCTTCCGGGATCGTGGCGAAGTCGATACCCATCAGCCGACAAAAGCTGTCGTTCCACGCCACAATATCGAAGCTCGGCTTCTGAATACTGGCGGGCTGCGGCATCAGGCTGTCGAGCATCCGTCTCGTTCCGGGGCTGATACCTTCGCATACCGTGATCTGAGTGGCCTCCGGCGGAGTCAGCCCGGCCAGTACAAACAGATGCCGGGTCTCAAGCGGGCTACACTGGAGCGCATTCGCCACCCCCACCAGCACCGCCTCAGACGGATTCACTTCCCGCCCCTGCTCCAGCCAGGTGTACCAGGTGACGCCAACGTCCGCCAGCATCGCCACCTCTTCGCGACGCAGGCCCGGCGTGCGTCGCCGTCCGACGCGCGGCAGCCCCAGGCGCTGCGGGTCGAGGCTTTCTCGCCGGGCACGTAGAAAAGCACCCAGTTGCTTACGGCTATCGTCGGGCACGATCGAAAGCGCTTCACGTTGCGGCATCGTCGTCATAAAACCTCCAGCATGGTAGTACCAATACCAGTATAGGCAGGAACTGGTACCCGTTTAAATTATCGGTGATGCTACGGCCATCCGCTGAATGACGCAATGGAGAGATCCGATGAATTCGTCTGCTGTTTCACCCGGCCGCGCCGGTTTATTCCTGCTGTTGACCGGCCAAATGCTGCCGTTGATCGACACCTCGATCACCAACGTCGCGCTGGATTCGATCACCCAATCGTTGAACGCCAGCGCCACCCAACTGGAGCTGATTGTCGCGCTGTACGGCGTCGCCTTTGCCGTCTGTCTGGCGATGGGTAGCAAACTTGGCGATAACTATGGTCGCCGTCGTCTGTTTATGTGGGGCGTAGCGATTTTTGGCGTCGCCTCCCTGCTGTGCGGGATGGCGAATTCCATTCATACCCTGCTGGCGGCACGCACCTTACAGGGTGCCGGTGCGGCGCTGATCGTGCCGCAGATCCTCGCCACTTTGCATATCACCCTCAAAGGCACCGCCCACGCTCGGGCCATCAGCCTGTACGGCGGCATTGGCGGTATCGCGTTTATCGTCGGTCAGATGGGCGGTGGTTGGCTGGTATCGGCGGACATCGCCGGTTTAGGCTGGCGAAATGCGTTCTTTATCAACGTGCCGATCTGCCTGCTGGTGCTGGCTTTTAGCCCGCGCTACGTCCCCGAGACCCGGCGCGAAGCGCATTCGCGTATCGACTGGCAGGGCACTTTCAGCCTTGCGCTGATCCTCTGCTGCCTGTTGTTCCCAATGGCGCTGGGGCCGGAACTGCACTGGCCGTGGGCGCTCCAGCTAATGTTAGTCGCCGTGCTGCCGCTGCTGCTGTGGATGCGAGCCAGCGCGCTGGGCAAACAGCAGCACGGCGAACAACCGTTATTACCGCCCCGCCTGTTGAAGCTCACCAGCATTCGCTTTGGCATGGCCATCGCCCTGCTCTTTTTCAGCGCCTGGTCCGGGTTTATGTTCTGTATGGCGCTGACCATGCAGGCAGGTTTGGGTATGGCGCCGTGGCAGTCCGGCAATAGCTTTATCGCCCTCGGCGTGGCCTATTTCATCTCTGCGCTGTACGCGCCGAAGTTGATTGCCCGTTACAGCATGGGGCGCATCCTACTGATTGGCCTGTCGGTGCAGATTGTGGGCCTGTTGCTGCTGAGCGCCACGTTTTATCACCTCGGAACGCAAACCTCTACTCTGGCTCTGGTGCCGTCCACTGCGCTGATCGGCTATGGCCAGGCGCTGATCGTCAATAGCTTTTACCGCATCGGAATGCGCGATATCAGCGCCTGTGACGCCGGGGCCGGGAGCGCGATTCTCAGCACCCTGCAACAGGCAACGCTGGGCCTTGGCCCGGCGATCCTCGGCTCGCTATTTTTAACCCTCGCCCACCGCAGCGGCGGCGACTATCCGCAGGCGTTAATCGATTTTCTGGCGGTTGAGGTGGTGATGATGCTGATATTGGGCGCCATCGCGCTATGCCTGCGCCATCATCTGAACGTGCATCCGGCGGTAGCAGCTTCATAATTCACATCGGCGTAACCTGTGATTTGCATAATAGACATCCAGCGGTCATCATAACCGCTGGATGTAAAGGAGACGTTATGCAGGAATTAATATCGCAAATCGCCGCGTTAGGCATCGAAATAACCCCCACCAGCTCACTCATTATTATCTTCGGCATTATTCTTCTGACGGCAGTTGTCGTTCACCTTATTCTGCACAAAGTGGTGCTGCGTACCTTCGAAAAACGGGCGCAGGCCAGTAGCCATTTGTGGCTGCAAATCATCACGCAGAACAAACTGTTTCACCGCCTGGCCTTTACCCTGCAAGGGATTATCGTCAACGTACAGGCGGTTTTATGGCTGCAAAAAGGCAGCGAGGCTGCGGAAATACTCACCACCTGCGCACAGCTGTGGGTGATGATATACGCTATGCTGTCCTTCTTCTCACTGCTGGATGTGGTGTTCAATTTATCGCAGAAATTCGCCACCGCCTCTCAGCTTCCGCTTAAGGGGATATTCCAGGGAATAAAGCTGGTTTGCGCGATTATTGTCGGCATTCTGGTTATTTCATTATTGATAGGCCAATCCCCGGCGATTCTGATTAGCGGCCTCGGCGCGATGGCTGCGGTATTAATGCTGGTATTCAAAGACCCGATTCTTGGCCTGGTGGCCGGTATTCAGCTCTCCGCCAACGATATGCTCAAGCTCGGCGACTGGCTGGAAATGCCGAAATACGGCGCTGACGGCGCGGTGATTGACATCGGCCTGACCACGGTGAAGGTGCGCAATTGGGATAACACCATCACCACCATTCCAACCTGGTCACTGGTGTCCGACTCGTTTAAAAACTGGAGCGGCATGTCCGCATCCGGCGGTCGACGCATAAAGCGCAGCCTGAATATCGATACCACCAGCATTCATTTTCTCGATGAACAAGAGCAGCAGCGCTTAATTCAGGCCAAACTGCTGAAACCGTATATGGATTCACGTCACCAGGAAATTAGCGCCTGGAACCAGCAAAACGCCACCGACCAGTCGGTGCTGAACCAACGCAAGATGACCAATATCGGCACCTTCCGCGCTTATTTGCAGGAGTATTTACGCAACCATCCGCGCATCCGTAAGGATATGACCCTGATGGTGCGCCAGCTGGCCCCGGACGCCAGCGGCCTGCCGATTGAGATTTACTGCTTCACCAACACCGTGGTGTGGGCAGAATATGAGAGTATCCAGGCGGATATTTTCGACCACGTGTTCGCGGTGGTTGATGAGTTCGGCCTGCGGATTCACCAGTCCCCCACCGGCAACGATATTCGCTCGCTGGCGGGCGCGGTATCTCAGTAAGGTTCTCAGGCACTGGCGCGGGATATCACGCGCCAGTGCATCATCACCCGCTCAACGGCGGCGTCAGGATTATCGATTCTCTTCATTAATAACGTCACCGCCGTGCGGCCTATTTCGCGCGATGGCTGTTCTACGGTTGTCAGCTGTGGTGATACGACTTCCGCCAGCTCGGTGCCATCAAACCCAATCAGCGCAATATCTTCCGGCACCCGCAGTCCGGCCTGAGCGATAGCCCGCAGCGCGCCCGCCGCCAATGAGTCAGAAACGGCAAATACCGCATCGGGCTTTTCGTCCAACGCCAACAGCTGTTCCATCGCCTTTTTACCAGCAGCGGCGCTCAGATCGCTGGCGTAGGTCACCTGTTGATAATTCAGTTCGCGTACGTGCAGCACGCTTTTGTAGCCGCGCTCGCGCAGGCGCGCGTAACGATAGCTGAGATCGTGGTTGATGAGGGCAATTCGTCGACGCCCACTGTCGACCAGCCGGGAAACCGCCCCCTGCGCCGCATCAACATCGTTAATACCGACGCAGGAGATGCTGCCGGTATCAGCATATTCCGCGCACTGGACCCACGGCGCATCGCCAATCATGGTGGTGAGTTCCGGCAGACTGGAGAGCGCGTTCATGGTAATAATGCCGTCGACCATTTTGCCGGAAAGCAGTTGCAGGCCAGAGGTAGAACGCGCCAGGTCCGACCCGGAGTTACACAGCAGGATCCGGTAGCCGTTCTTTTCCGCTTCTTCTTCAATCCCCTTGACCACTTCAGCGCAAAAGGGATTCGCAATGTTAGAGACCATCACCAGAATCATGTAGCTACGAGCCGTTCGCAGCTGACGGGCCAGCAGATTAGGCTGATAGTTACTCTCTTTAATGGCCTGCAGTACGCGCTCGCGATTCTTCTCTTTGACGGTATCGCTGTTATTCAGCACCCGCGATACCGTCGCCACCGAGACGCCCGCCAGGCGAGCGATTTTCTGAATTGACATAGAGACTGCATTTCCTGCAATAGACGTTATATTTCGCAGGCTATCATAATTCTCTGGTTCCTGTGGTCAATTACCCTTTCACCGCCGCCGGAAACGTCTCCACAAGCCATTCAACAAATACGCGTAGCCGGGACGTAACGTGTCGATTCTGCGCATAAACAATGTGAAATGGATAAGAGGCCGGACGCCATTTGCTGAGTATTTCCACCAGTGTTCCGTTCGCCAGCTCATTTCTCAACGAGTAGGAGAAGGTCTGCACAATACCCAGCCCAGCCTCCGCTGCCGCAATATGGGCATTGCTCTCATTTATACCCAGGTGATATTCCGTTTTGATCTCCTGAGTGATGTCGTTGTCCTCAAAGCGAAATGGAAAGGCTCTTCCGCTGGCGGGAGACAAATAGCTGACAAGCCGGTGTCCGTTCTTCAATTCATCAGGATAAGCGGGAATACCGTAGAGCTTGAGGTAGCCCGGCGTGGCGCAGGTAATTATCGTCGCTTCACCGATTTTTCGGGCAATAAGCGTCGAGTCATCCAGCGGCCCTCCTCTTATCGCACAGTCGATGTTGCCGCTGATAAGGTCCATGGGGCTGTCAGCTACCGCCAGATCAATGCGGATATCCGGATAGGTCGCCATAAAGCCAGCCAGCAGAGGGATCAGAACATCGCGGGCGGTTGATCCTCCTACCGAGACGCGCAGATGGCCCTTTGGCTTGTTGCGAGAAGCTCTAAATGAGGCGTCAATCTCGTCCAGGTCCTTAAGAATACGTACCGCTTTTTCATAGTACTCGCGCCCTTCCGGCGTGACGGTAATGCGTCGGGTTGTACGTTGCAGCAAGCAAACGCCAAGATGAGATTCAAGCTGTTGAATCGCTTTACTAAGGGTGGCATTGGGCATATTCAACGAGTCTGCGGCCCGGGTAAAGCTGTTGGCTTCGACAACGCGCGTAAAGACTTTGAGGGCTGAAAACCGATCCATTATTCGCTTTTTCCTGATAGCAGTCGGCGATTATTCATAGGTGTGAAGAGTGTTTTTCACATTACTACGTTTTTTGCACCCGTGGCTGACGGTACAGTGACAACCGTACTTAGCCGCCAGGTTATCACTGTAAGTCGATGACTCAATTGGCATATTCATACTTTAGTTAAGGAAGTGCATCATGAGTAAAAAACTTTCGGCAAAAATCGCGTTAGTCACCGGCGGCAGCTCGGGTATCGGCCTTGCGTCAGCACAGGAACTGGCAAATCAGGGTGCGACGGTGTACATCGCCGGCCGCCGCCAGGAGGAGCTTGACGCTGCGGTAGCGTTAATCGGTCCCGCAGCCAGAGGGATCCGTGCTGATGCCTCTGTTTTAAGCGACCTGGATAGCGTGTTTTCGACCATTGCCAGCGAATCGGGACGACTGGACGTGCTTTTTGCCAATGCGGGCGGCGGCGACATGATGCCGCTGGGTGCCATAACAGAGGAGCACTTCGATCGTATTTTCGGCACCAACGTGCGCGGCGTGTTGTTTACCGTTCAGAAGGCCTTGCCACTATTGACGCAGGGAGCCTCCGTCATCCTTACCGGCTCTACGGCGGCGGTCAAAGGAACTGCGAATTTCAGCGTGTACAGCGCCAGTAAGGCCGCCGTGCGTAATCTTGCCCGTTCATGGGCGCTGGACCTGAAGGATCGCGGTATCCGCGTTAATGTGGTCAGTCCGGGGCCAGTGCGTACACCGGGCCTGGGAGGGCTTGTCGCACAAGAGCAGCGCCAGGGACTCTTTGATATGCTGGCCGCCGACGTACCGCTGGGGCGCATTGGCGAGCCGGAGGAAGTAGGGAAAACTGTCGCGTTCCTGGCTTCTGACGACGCGAGCTTTATTAACGCATCTGAAATCTACGTTGATGGCGGGCTGGCGCAGATCTAAAAAATACGATACCTGAAGCCCCCTGGATAAATGGGTCTTCGGGTGCTACCGTGCTGTTTTTCCTGTACTCAAATTATCCAGAGTGCATATTCTAAATAATTAGGGATGATGTCATCAATGAAACTAAAAATAGCGATTATTGCATTCAGCTGTTCCCTGGCCGCACTCTCCGGCTGCACCTCCTCAAAATCTTCGCCGGAGCGCCATGCTTACTATTTTGTCTCACACCGCACCGATTTTGTCGGCGGTAATTTCGCCACTAACCGTCAGGAAAATTACCGTTTAAATCTGCCAAACTTTACCGAGATATATGCTCAGGGCCAGAAAGACAAGGCGTCAGGCATGAGCGAAAACGATGCCCGCCGCACCGCTGATTCCATCAAGCAGCAGGCAGCGCAAGGCACAAAGACGCAACACTCTTTCAACGGCAACGCTAACGATAAGTGGGACAACGCAATGGAGGATAAAGACGCCGTGCTGTTCGGCAACGAGCTGTCCGGAGCGTATCTCGATGGCTATCTTGGCGTGAAGTAATTCAGCCGGCGCGCGAAATGCGCACCGCAGTCTCTCCCGTTACCTTGCCACCTTCACCCAGCGCTGCTGCTGATGGCTTTTCACTATCGCATCAACGATGTACATCACATCTGCGCCCTCATAAAACGACGCAAAGCGCCGCGACCGCTCTTCCGGCATCTTTCCGGCACGAACCGCCTGATAAAAGCTCAGCATCATATTTTTAAAGGCATCGGGCCAACCTTCGATATGCCCGCCAGGAAAATGAGCGCTGGCGGCGACCTCACCCAGCATCAGGCTTGGGTCGTCGCTCAGCAGTTGGTTTGGCCGCTGACGCTGACCAACCCATAACCGCTGCGGTATCTCCTGATCCCAGGCCAGCGAACATTGGCTGCCGTTGATCTCTACCGTCAGGCCGTTCTTTCTCCCGGCGCTCACCTGCGAGACGGTAAAACAGCCTTTGCTGCCATCATCAAAACGGAACAGTACCGACCCCATATCTTCAGTATCGACGGGACGTTCTTCATAACGCACATCGTCACTATGCTGGCTAAAAGTGGCATCCCCGGCAACGGGCGCTTTGCGCGTCGGCCAGACAATAGACAGATCAGCCATCACCTCTACGATGCGTCGGCCGGTCATAAACTGCACCGTATCGCACCAGTGGGAGCCGATATCCGCCACCGCCCGCGATGCGCCGCCCTGCGCTGAATCGACCCGCCAGTTATAGTCGGTTTCCAGCAGCATCCAGTCCTGGAGATAGCTGCCGTGTACGCCAAACAGCCTCCCGACATCGCCATTGCGCATCATCATCGCCGCCTGCTGCACCATGGCAAACTGGCGATAGACAAAGCTGACCCCGTGGACCACCCCGGCATTTTCCGCCAGCGCCACCAGCTCACGCGCCTCTTCCGGCGTCATGCATAGCGGCTTTTCAGAAAAGACGTGCAGCCCGGCGGCCAAAATCTGCCGGTTAATCTGTGCGTGCAGGTGGTTCGGCGTGCAGTTATGCACCACCTGTAGACCCGGATGCGCCAGCATTGCCTCCACGCTATCGTAGGCGTTAGCCACGTTAAGCTGTCGCGCTTTTTGCTGGGCCAGCTCCAGGCTACTGTCGCACAGCGCGACCACCTCAATATCGCCCACTCTGCGTAGCGCTTCCAGATGCGCCGGGCCAATAAATCCGGAGCCAATAATGCCAACCTGAATCATCCTCAATCCTCCCCGCCCGCAGCAAAATCATCAAACGCCCGTCCGGAAACCGGGATGATATGACGACGGATAAACTCGCTGCCTTCGCGCGCACCAACCTCTGCGTCCTTCAGGCAGCATTCCCACTCCAGCACCGCCCAGCCGTCAAAATCGTATTCGGTAAGCTTGCTGAAAATCGTTTTGAAATCGATCTGCCCGTCGCCCAGCGAACGAAAACGCCCTGCCCGCTGCTGCCAGTTTTGATAGCCGCCGTAGACCCCACTGCGCCCACTACGGCGGAATTCCGCGTCTTTGACGTGAAACGCTTTTATTCGTGAGTGATAGATATCGATGTACGCCAGATAGTCTATCTGCTGGAGGTGCAGGTGACTGGGGTCGTAGAGCATATTGCAGCGCGGATGGTTATCAAGGCGTTGCAGGAAACGCTCAAAGGTCACGCCATCATGCAGGTCTTCGCCGGGATGAATTTCGTAGCATAAATCCACGCCCTGCTCGTCGAATACATCAAGCAGAGGCCGCCAGCGCCGAGCCAGTTCGTCAAAAGCTTCATCCAGCAGCGGCTGGTTATGCGGCGGCCACGGATAAAAATAAGGCCACGCCAGCGCTCCGGAAAAGGTGGCGTGCGCTTTTAGCCCCAAACGCGCGGAAGCCACCGCTGCCTGACGTACTTTCTCCACCGCCCACTGCTGGCGCGCCCGCGGGTTACCGCGTAGCGCGGCGGGAGCAAAAGCGTCAAAGGCCTCGTCATAAGCCGGATGCACGGCCACCAGTTGCCCTTCGAGGTGTGTTGAAAGCTCGCTGATCGCCAGCCCCTGTTCCGCCAGTTTGCCGTTCACCTCATCGCAATAGGTCTGGCTCGCCGCCGCACGTTCGACGTCGAAAATCGCCGGATGGTTGCAGGGGATCTGTAATGCCTTATAGCCTAAATCAGCAGCCCATTGCGCTACGCCCTCCAGAGTATTAAACGGTGCCTGCGCGCCGATAAACTGCGCCAGAAAAATGCCCGGTCCCTTGATCGTTTTCATACCACCTCCTGAAAAATTAATGCTGCTCTTTATCGTTGTACTGGAAAGAGAAAAGGAAAATCAGTGCGATAACCGCCGCGGCCACCGCCGGGATCCACCAGAAAGTCACCCACGCCTGCGGTACCGTTTGCCCCGCAACAAGTTGGTTATATAGCGCGCCGGAAATCTGCGAGCCCAGCAGCATTCCGATGCCGTAGGTGAACATCACGATCATGCTCTGTGCCTGACCTTTGACCTTCTCGCCCGCCACGCGGTCGGTATAGATAAAGCCAACCACGAAGAAAAAGTCGTAGCACACGCCGTGCAACAGGATGCCAAGATAGAGCAGGAACCGTCCCTCTTCGCTGACGCCCAGCGCAAAGAAGGCGTAGCGTACGAACCACGCCGCCATGCCGATCAGCAACATGTATTTGACGCCCAGGCGGCGGAACAGCAGCGGGATCACCAGCATAAAGAAGATTTCTGACATCTGACCGAAGGACATGGCGGTGCTGACGTCCGCGACCCCGGCATCCGCCAGATAAGAGGCGGTATAGGCGTAGTAGGTGCCCAGCGGAATAGAGATCAGCGTCGCGCACAAGGAGAAAATCAGGAAGTGGCGCGTTTTCAGCAGCGCGAAAGCGTCAGCGCACAGCAGGTCGCGAAACTGCACCGGGGTCCCTTTCGCCGGGGCCGGCGTGTGCGGCAGCGTCAGGCTATAAACCGCCAGTACCACTGAACACAGCGCCGCGAGGGTGAAAATCCCGGTGGTATCGGAAATACCGGTCACGCCGATGAAGATACCGGCGATAATCCAGCCGATGGTGCCGAAAACGCGGACCACCGGAAAAGTCTTGTCAACGTTCGCCAGGCTGTGGAACGCAATATTGTTAGTCAGCGCCAGCGTAGGCATATAGCACAGGGTGTAGCCGAACAGCAGGCCAATCAGCAGCGCGCCGTTTTGCGCCACCAGCGCCTGCGGCACAAACCACAGAATCACCGCCCCGGCCAGGTGCATGACCGCCATCACCTTCTGCGAGGCAAAGAAGCGATCGACCAGCATTCCCAGCACAAACGGCGAGAGAATCGACGCAATCGGCCCGGCGGAGAAAGCATCGCCAATCAGCAATGACATCTCGTAACGAGTCATCACCAGGCCCAGCGTGACCGACCAACTCCCCCAAATAAAGAACTGCATAAACATCATTAACGACAGCCGCGGCACCAGAAAACGGTGCGTTACGCGGGCACTTTCACGACCTTCGGTTGTTGTTGTCATGTTGACCGCCTTAAAAAAGTAATCGATTACAAAATAGATTCAAATGAAAAGTAATCGATTACAAAAAGAAGATCGCGGGAAAAATGCGCTAAGCGCGAAGAAGATCACAATAAAAGATGATTATGCCCCGCCGGACGGCGGGGCTGTCACGCACTACGCCGGGCGGCGCAGGGTTTTAAAGGCCACAAACAGGAACAGGATCCACACCGGCAGCAGAATCGCCGACAGACGCATACCGTCGATCGTGCACATCAGCACCAGGATCAGCCCCAGGAAGGCGATGCAAAAATAGTTACTGCCAGGCGACAGCAGCGCTTTAAACTTCGACTCACGCCCCTTGCGCCGCTGGGCAGCACGGAATTTCAGGTGCGCCAAGCAGATCATTATCCAGTTCAGCAGCAGCGTCGCCACCACCAGCGCCATCAACAGGCCGAGTGCGCTCTGCGGCAGGAGGTAGTTAAGCAGCACCACCAGCGAGGTGATAATCCCGGAAAGCATCAGGGAGTTGACCGGTACGCCGCGCTTGCTGACGCGAGCAAGAAACTTCGGCGCGTTGCCCTGCACCGACAGGCCGAACAGCATCCGGCTATTGGAGTAAACGCCGCTGTTATAGACCGACAGCGAAGCCACCAGAATCACGAAGTTCAGCGCTGAAGCCACCACGTTACTGTCGAGATTATGGAAAATCATCACGAACGGACTGCTGTCGGATTTGATTTCCACCCACGGATAAAGAGCTAGCAGAACCACCAGCGAACCGATATAAAACAGCAAAATACGGTACACCACCTGGTTAACCGCTTTCGGAATGCTCTTCTCTGGATTGTGCGCTTCGGCGGCGGTAATGCCGATAAGCTCCAGCCCGCCGAAGGAGAACATGATCACCGCCAGCGACATAATCAGCCCGTGCCAGCCGGTGGCAAAGAAGCCGCCGTATTTCCACAGATTATCGATTCCCGCTTTGCTGCCGCCGTGGCCGCCAAACAGCATCCACAGGCCAAAGCCAATCATGCCGATAATCGCCAGCACTTTAATCAGCGCGAACCAGAACTCCGCTTCGCCGTACAGGCGAACGTTAACGAGGTTAACCGCGTTGATAATAATGAAGAAGACGGCGGCCCAAATCCACGTCGGCACGTCCGGTAGCCAGTACTGCATGTAGATCCCGGCGGCGGTCAGCTCCGCCATCCCCACCAACACGAACATCACCCAGTAGTTCCAGCCGGAAAGAAAACCTGCGAACGGACCCCAGTATTTATAGGCAAAGTGGGCAAAGGAGCCAGAAACCGGCTCTTCGACGACCATTTCACCAAGCTGGCGCATAATCAGAAAAGCAACGATCCCGGCGACGGCGTAGCCGAGCAGTACGGCCGGTCCCGCCATTTGAATCGCTGGCCCAATGCCGAGAAACAGGCCGGTACCGATGGCGCCGCCAAGAGCGATAAGTTGGATATGTCGGTTCTGTAAACCGCGGTGAAGCGTCGGGCCGCTTTCCTCTACGGCATCCGACGACGTTGACGCGTCTTTCACGTCGATCCCCTGTGTGTTTATATGAAGGGGCACCTTGTAACACTTATCCCCGTCATACTTCAAGCCGCAGATGCCCTGGCTTCATACGTTCATTGATTTATCACAAGGGGCGAGCTGACCTGCCCGCCCCAGCGTTTTGCTTAGAACTCGTAGCCGACCGAAACCTTGAACGTCCGCGGCTCACCGCGGAACAAATAGGTTCCACTGTCATCAGCACCGGACCAGTAGTTCTCATCCGTCACGTTATCCACCCCCGCCCGTACCGTCATCTGGTTCTGATTCTCGTTAAGCGCCAGGCGATAGCGCACGCCGAGATCCAGGGTGGTGTAGCTATCAATCTTCTTGGTGTTCGCCTGATCGGCATACTGCGAACCGGAGTGATTGAGGCGCGCGGTGGCGGTCAGGCCATCGATAGGCTTGATGTCATACTCCGCGCCAAGCACCGCATAGAACCCCGGCACGCCAATCGCTGTTTTACCATCGTTGATGCCATCTTTGGTTTTCGACAGCTCGGCTTCCAGCCAGGTAGCGCTGGCGTTAAGACGCAGACCGTACAGCGGTTCACCGAAGACATTGAACTCAACGCCGCGGTTACGCTGCTCGCCGTCAAGACCATAGTGTTTCTGGCTGTCGAGGAATGCTGACGGCATTTTAATTTCAAACAGCGCCAGCGAACCGCCGATTCGGCCAAAATCAGCCTTCACCCCTACTTCGTTTTGTTTGGAGTGAATGATCCCAATACTTTCACCGTAGTTAGTGGCGGAGTTCGGCGCATTGCTGCCCGGCTGAAGAGCTTCGGTATGGTTGGCGTATAAAGAGATAACCTCCCACGGCTTGTAGACCACCCCATAGGTTGGCATCCAGCGACTGTCGTCATACGCATCGCTTTGCAGACCGGTGGTTTTATCGTAGTTACGCACAACCACTTTTTGATGGCGCGCGCCAGCGGTAAACAGCAGCGTATCGTCCAGCACGCCCAGGGTATCGCTCAGCAGCCAGCCCTGTGAACGGGTACGCCCGCTGGTGAGCGGATCGTAATAGTCACCGCCGAACGAAGAGTTAGCCGGAGGCGCAACCTGCTGAGTATCATAGATATTCACCAGCGGGTTAACCTTAGACATCCGCCACGCCGTTTTATCGTTTTGGGTTTTCGCCGAATAGCCGACGTTCACTTTGTGCGAGACAAAACCGGTAGCGAACTCGCCGCGTATCCCGGCCATACCGCTGGCGGTATCAATATAGCGGTTGGTATCCAGACGACCCGCCGTGGCGTTACCTTCTCGATCGATAAGCTTCGAAGCGCTATACAGGCCGATTTCATGGGCGTGCTGAGCGCCCAGCGACGCATAGGCAGTCCATTTATCGACAATGTCGTATTCCATTCTCAGCATACCGAACTCATTTTCGATATCGCTGTAAGCCCATTTTTGCGTGTAGTTATGGGTATTGCCCGGCAGACGCGGAATAAAATCAACGGCCGAAATATTGATGCCCATCGGGCCGCCGTGGAACGTTTTCTTCTGATAGCCAAAATCAAAAGAGCTGCGCAAGCGCTCACCGCGATAGTCGAGGCCAATAGCGGCCAGAGTGGTTCTGCGCTTGTCATTCTCGACCGCCGCCTCGCCTTCGCGATGTACCAGGTTCACCCGCGCGCCGAACTGGTTATCGTCACCAAAGCGACGGCCTAAATCCAGCGAACCGCCGACCTGAGAATCAGAGGTATAGTCCACGCCAACGTTGGCGGTCGGGGTATCTTCCGCACGCTTCGGCTCCAGGTTAATCATCCCGCCGACGCCGGAGCTGGCGGCTCCGTTGAGCAGGGCGTTTGCGCCTTTAAAAATTTCGACCCGCTCGAGCATCGCGGTATCCACCACCTGACGCGGCACCACGCCCGCCAGTCCGCTCAGGGTCATATCATCGCCGTCGAATTTGAGGCCGCGAATACGATAGGTTTCGGCATAGTTACCGTAGCCCTGCACCGGCTGAACTCCGGCATCGTTGCTCACCACGTCGGTAATGGTTTTCGCCTGCTGATCCTGAATCAGCTTCGAGGTATAGCCGATGATGCTAAACGGAACGTCCATCGCGTTTTGCTCGCCGAGCATCCCGAGACGACCACCGTTCGCTACCTGGCCGTCCAGATAGGCAGGAACGACCAGATCGCCGCCGGATTTAAAATCGCTGTCGGAAGTCGCCCGGACAACCATGGTTTCTTCGGTTTTTTTACGTTCAGCGTCGCTTTCCGCCGCCGTTGCCGAGTGAGTGATAGCGCCAATAGTTAACGCCAGCAGCGTTTTCCGTAGCGGGAAAGCCGGATAGTGAGAGGTAAGCATAATGAGTCCCATAGGTGAGAAAAGTAAAACAAAGGGCCCGTTACCGGGCCCGAATTTCTTATTTCGCGGTCAGGTCAATGCGGACAACGCTGTCCGGCCCTTTCGTCGAATGATCTTTATTAAACGGCTGTTTAACGGTGACAAACAGCGTCTGGCCGTCGGCGGAAATCAGCAGGCTGTTAGGGTTAGCCGGAATATCCCACGACTTTTTCAGCGCGTAGCTGGTGCCATCGAGGCTGATAACCTTGCCGGATTCGCGCTGAGAGATATAAATCTCGTTGCGCTTAGGATTGAACTGCACCGCCAGCGAGTCGCCCACCTCCAGTTGCTTAATCACCTTACCGCTGTGAATATCGAGTACCAGGGTGGTTTTAGCTTTGGAGTTATCGGTGACGAACAGACGACCGGTGGCGCTATCTTCAGCAATGTTCAGCAGCAGCGCCGGTTTATCGCCCAGCGGCTTCCAGCGGTGTTCGATACGGTTATTGCGCGGGTTAATCACCAGAATTTCACCGCCGCCGTTTGCCGCGTACAGCCGTTCGGTTTGTGCGGAATAGTGCAGGCCGGTCATCCATTTGCCGGTATTTTTAATCCGCGTTTTCAGCTTCAGTGTGTCGGCATCGACCACCCAGATTTGCGCTGGATCGGCAACTGCGCCAACGTAAAGGGTGTTATTGAGCAGCAGGATTTGACGCGCACCGTACGGGAAACCTTCTTTATTGCGTTCGCTAAACAGCAGGCGTTTTTGGACTTTGCCGTTGGCCGTATCAATAGCGCTAATGCCGCCGTCCAGCGAGTTGGTGACAAACAGCGTACTGCCGTCAGGGCTGAGCTGTACGGCAAAGTTTTTCAGATCGGTGTGGGTCATGCCAATAGTTTTCAGGGTTGCCGGATCCAGCTTATAGACCGCGCCGCCCTGCACATCTTTAAAGCCTTCAGCGCTGGCAACGTAAAGTGCATCGCCTTTCGGACTGAGCGCCATTTCATACAGGCCTTCCGCCAGCTCGCGCTTGAGCGGCTGTACGGCGGTTTCCGCTTTTTGTTCGGCAACAGGTTGAGAAACAGGAGAGGTGTGAGTCGTGGCGCAGCCGCTTAAGACCGCAGAGATAGCCAGCGCCAACGCCGGGAGAGTGTATTTCATAAGATCAATCCTGAACAAAATCAATGATCCGATGGTGACTCCGCCGCCGATGTTCTCTTTTTCGGTCTTGCGTTAGCGAGCCCCACCCTACGCCTTCGAAGTTTCCCTGTGAGCACGCCACTAATGCAGGTTATTCCCTGACAAGCCCGCAAACAAAAAGAAGAATGAGAACTATACGCATTATCTTATCGTAATCAAGCCTGTCTTTTTCCGAATGGAAAAACGTTTCATTTTTCGGTGAAAGGTATTCAGAGCAGTGGTATTGGCTGAGAGTGAGGAAAAATGGAATACAAAACGCTGATGGAAAAGCGCCGAAACTCGACAGGTTCCGGCGTCGAAAACTACGCGCTGGCGGTATCCAGACGCGCCAGCTGTTCAGCGCGGAGGTTCAACGCAGCGGCACGGGCAAAGCTCTCCACCTGAGCGATACTGGTGGCGCTGGCAATCGGGGCCGTTACGCCTTCACGACTCATTAGCCAGGCCAGCGCGACTTCGGCAGGTTTGGCATTCTGTTGTTCCGCCACCTCAACCAGCGTATCGACGATGCGCAGCCCGCGCGGATTGAGGTATTTACCGATGCCGCCGCCGCGCTGGCTTTGCGCCAGATCGGACTGCTGACGGTATTTACCGGTCAGGAAGCCGGACGCCAGGCTGTAGTAGGTCACCACGCCGATATCGCGGCTGATGCACAGGTCACAGAGCGCGCCTTCAAAGGCCGAACGATGATAAAGATTGTATTCCGGTTGCAGCACCTGCCAGGCCGGTAGACCGCTTTTGCGCGACACTTCCAGGGCGCTCGAAAGCTGCTGTGCATCGAGGTTAGAGGCCCCCATCGCGCGGATTTTTCCCGCCTGCTGTAAGGCATGGAACGCGTCGAGGGTTTCGGCAACCGGGGTTTCCGGGTCCGGCCAGTGGGAAAAGTAGAGGTCGATATAATCGGTGTTCAGGCGGCGCAGCGAATCTTCCACCGCCTGCTGGATCCAGGCTTTTTTCAGTCCTTTATGGCCGGGAAGGCCTAAATCGGAACCAACTTTAGTGAAAATTTTCACCTTATCGCGCATGCCTGGCCGCGCCTGCAGCCAGCGACCGATAATGGCTTCGGACTCGCCGCCCTGGTTACCGTCCGCCCAGCGGGAGTAAACATCCGCCGTGTCGATAGCATCAAAGCCGTGGTCTACAAACGCATCAAGAATGGCAAAACTGGTTTTTTCATCGATGGTCCAGCCAAAAACGTTGCCGCCAAACACCAGCGGGGCGATGGAAAATCCGGTTTTGCCCAAGGGACGTGTCATCATGCCGTTCACTCCTTATTTACCCGTCATACTTCACGCAACGCGAATTATATAGGGTAACGCTTATATTCTGTGTCCTTTCAGGAAATGCCAAAGGTCAGAAATGATAGTAAGAAAAGGAAGCTTGAAGCGGGCTTTCCATGCCCGCTGAATGCATAACAACATTATGTCCCGGAATAAACATCAAAGCTAAAATATTTCCCGGCTAACTTTTTATAGGTGCCGTCGGCGAGAATTTTGGCAATCGCGCCGTTAATTTCCTGACGCAGGGCTTCATCGTCTTTACGCAGACCAATCGCCGCCCCGGCGCCGAACAGCTTGTCGTCCTGCAAATGCCCACCAACGAAGGCAAAATCTTTGCCCTGCGGCTGTTGCAGGAAGCTGTAGTCGGCCATCATCCCGGAAAGCACCGCGCCATCAATACGCCCGGACTCCAGATCCTGTACCACGCGATCCGCCCCCTGATAGGCGACGATATTGATTCCCGCCGTGCGCCAGTGCTGGTTGACGTACGTTTCCTGCGCCGAGCCCTGCTCTACGCCGATGGTTTTGCCCTTCAACTGCTCGACGGTATTCCCGGCCAACGTGTTTTTACGCGCCACGAGGAACACCGGGCCGTTATACAGCTTATCGCTAAAGCCAATCTGCTCTTTACGCTTCTCGGTCATATACATTCCGGAAAGGATCGCGTCGAACTTGCGCGCCTTCAGCGCCGGAATAATGCCGTCGAAGTTGCTTTCCACCCACACGCACTTCGCCTGGAGTTGCTCGCAAATTGCGTTCCCCAGGTCAATATCAAAACCCGCCAGCTTACCCTGTGGGTCTTTCCATTCAAACGGCGCGAAAGTCGGGTCAACGCCAAAGCGAATTTCCTTATTTTCTGCGGCCAGGGCTGAAGTTGAGGCCATCAGCGCGACCCACAGCAGAAGAGATTTTTTCATTATTTACGGACTCCAGAGATCAACGGCAGTGTGTTTCAACTAACCGGGCGAACAGCGTCGCGCCGGTGGAAATAATGTCATCATTAAAGTCGTAGCCGGGGTTGTGCACCATGCAGCTGCCCTTCCCGCCTTTTTCGCCATTGCCCAGCAGGAAGTAGCAGCCGGGACGCTCCCGCAGCATAAAAGCGAAATCTTCGCTGGCGTTCATTGGAGGTATCGATTCCAGAACGCCCTCTTCGCCAAACACTTCCAGCGCCAGCGCTTTAGCGAACTCAGTTTCCTCAACGCTGTTGGTCAGCACCGGGTAGGAGTCAAAAACCTCGACTTCACTGCTGGCGCCGTAGCTTTTGGCGGTAAACTCGGCGAGCTCCTTGATACGTTTGATTAGCAGGTCGCGGATTTCCGGCTTCATCGCCCGCACGCTCAGCTCCATCACCACGTTTTCGGGAATCACGTTAGACGCGATACCGGCCTGGAAAGTCCCCACGCTGACCACTGCGGTTTCGCCCGGCGGTACGTTACGCGCTACGATACTTTGTAGACTCATCACCAGCGCTGCACCGGTCACGATCGGGTCGACGGTGCGCTCAGGATGCGCGCCGTGACCGCCATAGCCGGTAATGGTGATTTTGACCGTATCCGCCGAGGCCATAAAATTGCCGGCATAGAAGCCGAGTTTCCCCACCGGCAGGCCCGGCATATTGTGCAGACCGAAGATGCGCTCACAGGGGAAGCGCTCAAACAGGCCGTCTTTAATCATTAAATCCGCGCCGCCAATAGCTTCTTCCGCAGGCTGGAATATCAGATGTACCGTGCCGTTAAACTGACAGGCCGGAGAGGCGATATATTTCGCCGCCGCCAGCAGAATCGTGGTGTGACCGTCGTGGCCGCAGGCGTGCATTTTTCCGGCAACGGTGCTTGCCCAGGGAAGATCGGTCGCTTCGAAAATCGGCAGTGCGTCCATATCGGCGCGCAGGCCAATGGTGCGTGGAGAGTCGCCCTTGCGCAGCGTCCCCACCAGGCCGGTTTTTGCCAGCTCACGAGTTACCGTATAGCCCCACTCGGTCAGTTTCCCGGCCACCAGCTCACTGGTATTAAACTCTTCGAGGCTTAATTCCGGATTGGCATGTAAATAATGACGGATCGCAATCATCTCATCTTCAGTGGCTTTAATTTCAGGAATAACAAAATCGGTCATGCCGGTCTCCGGGATATAAAAATAGATGCTCAGTTTTAATAACTTAACTTGGTAGAGGTTTAATGCAAGCAGCATTTCTTATTCCGGAGGCGGTTTTCATCTGATTTATTCATATACCCGTCATACTTCAAGTTGCATGTGTGTTGGCTGCATTCGTTCACCCCAGTCACTTACCAGTGTAAGCTCCCGGGGATTCGCTCACTTGCCGCCTTCCTGCAACTTGAATTATTTAGGGTATAGCGATTTAACGATGAAGCGAATTTTTTTACCATCTCGCGGACTAAGGCACTTCTTAAAATATCTGCTTTTCGCGACTCATAAAGCATAATAATAATTAATAAAGCTAAAGAAGCAGATAAAAAATCGAGAAAGAACCGCCAGAATGATATTTTTATCTTTGCGATTTTTAAGCGAATTTGACTGGATAAGCCTACTGACTGTATGACCGGGCTACCGTCCCTCAGACGATGCGGAACCTGTAGCCCGGACAGGTGCGCAGCACCGCCTCCGGGGATAAGATCAACGTTAGTGGTTCAGCGCGCCGTTAATCAGGATTGACGTAATAATCCCGGTCGCGGCGGCAATCAGTACATAGTTACCGTCAATATACGACCAGTGTTGCCCACGCGGCGGTGCCGGAAGCCCGCGATCGTTCCAGTCGTTTACTCGATAGTCATTACCGCGGAACCGTTCCGGAGCCGGCTGGCCTTTACGGAAATCATGGCCACTCCACGCGAAGTGATCCTGCTCGTGGCGCTCCTGATGGCGATTATCGGACGAATGATTACCACCGCGATCGCCACCGTTCCCCTGATGATTATTACCCTGCGGCCCCTTACCCGGTCCCTGCTGATGGTTACCATCCGGACCACCGTGACCGGAATCGTTCTGCCAGACCTGCTGCTGACCACGATTGTTACCGCCTGGACCATCAGCCCATGAAACGGATGTAAAAGCACAAGATAAAATAATCGCCAGTGAAAGAATCTTTTTCATAGTACACCTCCTGATATATTTCCTTTTTACCGGGAAAATGTGGAGGAATAGTGAGTAATAATATAACCAGGATTATTCCTGGCTTATACCCGTCATACTTCAAGTTGCTTATGTGTTGGCTTAGCTACTCGGCTCATCCATGAGCCTCACCCTTGCGGGCCGCCGCTCCACGGCGTTCAAATCTGTTCCTGACAGATTTGTCGCTCACCCCAGTCACATAGTTATCTATTGTTCCCGGGGATTCACTCCCTTGCCGCCTTTAAGCAACTCGAATTATTTAGGGTATATACCCTTCGTCTTTCAAGCCGCATTTTTGTTGGCCACGTTCATTAATGTAACTCGAAATCCATTGGGTGTAGCGTTCTAACATATTAAAAATATTATTCCGACGCTGAATAAATCACACATAACAATAAAGGCCGCTTTCGCGACCTTATTTTAAAGAATTGTCAGTGATTATTCAGTGACTTTATTTTTTAATTCTTCAGCACCTTGCTTGGTTTTATCCCAACCTTCTTTGCTGACCTCTTTGGTCTTATTCCAGCCTTTTTCAGTGCCTTCTTTGGTTGCGTTCCAGCCTTTCTCGGTGCCTTCTTTGGTTTTATTCCAGGTTTTCTGCGCGCCTTCGCTGACTTCGCTACCTACGCTGTCGCTTTTCCCTTCCGCCGCGTGTTTGGCTTTGAGCTGCTGTTCTTCGCCCTGGTGCTGAGTTTCATGCAGTTTTTCCTTCGCGGTGTTCGCCCCTTCGTGGGCTGCCGCGACGGTATCATCAGTTGCGTGTGTTGTTGCAGCAAAAACAGGAGCTGCTACCAGAATCGCAGATAACGCAATCATTGCTTTTTTCATAATGTCCTCTCTCTAACGAACTTAATGTTACGAGTCGCATTTAGCATGGCACAAGATTTTGCCGTTTGGCTTTAGGGATTGTTCTTAAAACTAATTTCAGAATTTTCAATCGACTTTTCACCTGATAAAAAAGAGTATTTCCCTGCGTAAGTAAATTCTAATTAGATTTCCCCGGGGGCGGCGCAAAGCGCCTTGCCCGGGCTACGGTTCAGTATCGCCTGCCGGTTTTGTAGCCCGGACAGATGCGCAGCATCGCCTCCGGGAAATCCTGCAACACTCTGCGGCCTTTCTCCCGGAGGCGGTGCTTGACGCGCCTGTCCGGGCTACTGTCCTTCAGACGATTGAAAACCCGTTGCGCGATCAATCGGGACGCCCTAATTTTCACCAACGGATTCTCGTTTTTACGCCCTGGCTCGCACTTTTCCGTATGTGACGTTCCCCTCATTCTGTTGCTATGTTTTAATAAGCTAAACCGGTTTAATTAAGTTTAGCTATGGAGAATTTTCAGCATGAATGCAAAAGTTTGGGTTCTGGGAGATGCGGTAGTCGACCTGCTGCCGGAAAGCGAGGGCCGCCTGCTGCAGTGTCCCGGCGGCGCGCCGGCTAACGTGGCGGTGGGTATCGCTCGCCTTGGCGGCAACAGCGGCTTTATCGGGCGCGTCGGCGACGATCCGTTTGGCCGCTTTATGCGCCATACCCTGCAACAGGAGCAGGTCGACATTAGCCATATGCGCCTCGATGGCCAGCACCGCACCTCCACCGTAGTCGTCGACCTTGACGACCAGGGCGAGCGAACCTTTACCTTTATGGTGCGTCCCAGCGCGGATCTGTTCCTGGAGGAAGCAGATCTCCCGCAGTTTGCCGCCAGACAGTGGCTACACGTCTGTTCCATCGCGCTGAGCGCCGAACCCAGCCGCAGCACCACCTTCGCGGCGATGGAGAAAATCAAACTGGCCGGTGGCCGCGTCAGCTTTGATCCCAATATCCGCCCGGACCTATGGCAGGATCAGGACCTGCTGCACGCCTGCCTCGATCGCGCCCTGCGGCTGGCAAACGTGGTGAAACTGTCCGAAGAAGAGCTGGTATTCATCAGTGGCAGTGATGATTTAGCGCAAGGAATCGCCAGCGTCACCGAGCGCTACCAGCCTGAATTACTGCTCGTCACTCAAGGCAAAGCGGGCGTGCTCGCGGCATTCCAGCAACAGTTCATCCACTTCAACGCCAAACCTGTCGTGAGCGTAGATACCACCGGCGCGGGCGATGCTTTTGTCGCCGGGATGCTCGCCAGCCTTGCTGCCAACGGGATGCCGACGGATATTGGCGAACTGGAACCCACGCTCACCCTGGCACAAACCTGTGGCGCGCTGGCGACAACGGCGAAAGGCGCGATGACCGCGTTGCCTTATCAGCACGATCTTAATCGCCAGTTTTGATCCATTAGGCCGCCCAGCGCGGCCCACTTTGTTGCATCCATCACAATTATTAAACCGGTTTAGCAAATTCATTTTAAAAATGTTAAAGGTCATGCTTAACATAGCACCTAAACCGGTTTAGCAAAAAACACACTATTTTTAATTTTCCTTTTGGGATGCAACCAGCATGTATAGAAAAAGCACACTCGCGGTTCTTATCGCTTTGCTAACCGGCGCCGCCTCAGCCCATGCGCAAACGGACCTCAGCAGTATTGAAGCCCGTTTAATAGCGATGGAAAAACGCCTGCAGGATGCGGAAAACAGAGCACAAACGGCGGAAAACCGCGCCGAGTCGGCGGAGAAAAAAGTCCAGCAGCTCACGACACAGCAGCAAAAAACCCAGGACAGCACCCAGGAAGTGGCTCAGCGTACCGCCAAACTGGAGAAGAAAGCCGATGAGAAAAGCGGCTTTGAGTTCCACGGCTACGCCCGCTCCGGCCTGTTGATGAACGACGCAGCATCCAGCAGCAAAAGCGGCCCCTACCTGACGCCAGCCGGGGAAACGGGCGGTGCCATTGGTCGCTTAGGCAACGAAGCCGACACCTACGTCGAGTTGAACCTTGAACATAAACAGACGCTGGATAACGGCGCGACCACCCGCTTTAAAGCGATGCTGGCCGATGGACAAAAAACCTATAACGACTGGTCGGCCGACTCCAGCGACCTCAATATTCGTCAGGCGTTCGCTGAGCTTGGCAGCTTACCGAGCTTCGAAGGGCCATTTAAAGGCACCACGCTATGGGCAGGTAAACGCTTTGACCGCGACAACTTTGATATCCACTGGCTCGATTCCGACGTGGTGTTCCTCGCGGGCACCGGCGGCGGTATTTACGACGTGAAGTGGAACGACAGCATTCGCAGCAACTTCTCCCTTTACGGGCGTAACTTCGGCGATCTGGAAGACATTGATAACAATGTGCAGAACTACATTCTGAGCATGAACCACTTTATCGGCCCGGTGCAGGTGATGGTCAGCGGCCTGCGGGCGAAAGATAACGACGACCGTAAAGACGCCAACGGTGATGCCATTCAGACCGACGCCGCCAATAACGGCGTACATGCGCTGGTTGGCCTGCATAACGACAGTTTCTACGGCCTGCGTGAAGGCAGCAGCAAAACCGCCCTGCTCTATGGTCACGGCCTGGGCGCGGAAGTTAAAGGCATCGGTTCCGACGGCGCGCTGCTCTCTGATGCCAATACCTGGCGTTTCGCCACCTACGGCACCACGCCGCTTAGCGAACGCTGGCACATCGCCCCGGCGGTGCTGGCACAAAGCAGCAAAGACCGCTATGCCAAAGGCGATAGCTATGAGTGGGTCACCTTCAACATGCGCCTGATCCAGGAGATCACCCAGAACTTCGCCCTCGCTTACGAAGGCAGCTACCAGTACATGGATCTGCATCCCGAAGGCTACAAAGATCGCAACGCGGTGAACGGTAGTTTCTATAAACTCACCTTCGCCCCGACGTTTAAAGTCGGCGACATCGGCGATTTCTTCAACCGTCCCGAGCTGCGCCTGTTCGCGACCTGGATGGACTGGAGCAAAAAACTGGATAACTACGCCAGCGACGACGCCTTCGGCAGCAGCGGTTTCAACGCGGGCGGCGAGTGGAATTTTGGTATTCAGATGGAAACCTGGTTCTGATAGCTAACACCTGACGACAGACACCTCCGGGGCAACAAGCCCCGGACACAATAACAACGCAGAAACTGCACCCCGTAACGACGGGAACAAAACACGCATATAACGACGTATTCAGAGGGTACTATGGATTTTGAACAGATTTCCCGCTCGCTGCTTCCGCTTCTGGGAGGCAAGGAAAATATCGCCAGCGCCGCGCACTGCGCCACGCGTCTGCGCCTGGTGCTGGTCGATGATTCGCTGGCCGATCAGCAGGCTATCGGCAAAATTGAAGGGGTTAAAGGCTGTTTCCGTAACGCCGGGCAGATGCAAATTATTTTCGGCACCGGGGTGGTGAATAAAGTCTACGCTGCCTTTATTCAGGCGGCAGGGATTGGTGAATCCAGCAAATCGGAAGCCGCCGACATCGCAGCGAAAAAGCTGAATCCTTTCCAGCGCATCGCTCGCCTGTTATCAAACATCTTCGTGCCGATTATCCCGGCTATCGTCGCCTCCGGCCTGCTAATGGGCCTGCTTGGGATGGTCAAAACTTACGGCTGGGTCGACCCGAGCAACGCCATCTACATCATTCTGGATATGTGTAGCTCGGCGGCATTTATTATTCTGCCGATCCTGATTGGCTTCACCGCCGCCCGTGAGTTTGGCGGTAACCCTTATCTCGGTGCGACGCTCGGCGGCATACTGACCCACCCGGCGCTGACCAACGCCTGGGGCGTGGCCGCAGGTTTCCACAGCATGAACTTCTTCGGCCTTGAGATTGCCATGATAGGCTACCAGGGCACGGTGTTCCCGGTGCTGCTGGCGGTGTGGTTTATGAGCATCGTTGAGAAGCAGCTGCGTCGCGTGATCCCCGATGCGCTGGATCTGATCCTCACGCCGTTCCTGACGGTGATTATTTCCGGCTTTATCGCTCTGCTGATTATCGGCCCGGCCGGTCGTGCCCTCGGCGACGGTATTTCGTTTATCCTTAGCACTTTGATTACCCACGCCGGTTGGCTGGCAGGACTGCTGTTTGGCGGTCTCTACTCGGTTATCGTGATTACCGGGATTCACCACAGCTTCCACGCCATCGAAGCCGGGCTGCTGGGCAATCCGTCCATCGGCGTCAACTTCCTGCTGCCGATTTGGGCGATGGCCAACGTCGCCCAGGGCGGTGCTTGTCTGGCGGTATGGTTTAAAACCAAAGACGCCAAAATCAAAGCTATTACTCTGCCCTCAGCGTTTTCTGCGATGTTGGGCATCACTGAAGCGGCGATTTTTGGTATTAACCTACGCTTTGTGAAACCGTTTATCGCGGCGCTTATCGGTGGCGCAGCGGGCGGCGCGTGGGTGGTATCGGTGCACGTCTACATGACCGCGGTAGGCCTGACGGCGATTCCCGGCATGGCTATCGTACAGGCCAGCTCGCTGCTGAACTATATTATCGGGATGGTTATCGCCTTTGGCGTTGCCTTCGTCGTCTCCCTGCTACTGAAATACAACACGGACGCTGAATAATGTCACTTCCATCACGCCTGCCTGCAATTTTGCAGGCCGTTATGCAGGGCCAGTCGCGCGCGCTGGCCGATAGCCACTACCCGCGCTGGCACCACGCGCCGGTCACCGGGCTGATGAACGACCCCAACGGCTTTGTTGAGTTCGCCGGGCGCTATCATCTGTTTTATCAGTGGAATCCCCTCGCCTGCGATCATACGTTCAAGTGCTGGGCGCACTGGAGTTCAGCCGATCTGCTGCACTGGCAGCATGAACCGATCGCCCTAATGCCGGACGAAGAGTACGACCGCAACGGCTGCTACTCCGGCAGCGCGGTGGATAACGACGGCACGCTAACGCTGTGCTACACCGGAAACGTCAAATTCGATGATGGCAGCCGCACCGCCTGGCAGTGTCTGGCGACGGAAAATGCCGACGGCACTTTCACCAAGCTCGGCCCGGTGTTACCGCTGCCGGAGGGCTACACCGGCCACGTGCGCGACCCAAAAGTCTGGCAGCATGAAGGCCGCTGGTACATGGTGCTGGGCGCGCAGGATCGGCAAAAGCGCGGCAAGGTGCTGCTGTTCAGCTCCGCAAATCTCCATGAGTGGACGAGCGAAGGCGAAATCGCCGGTTACGGCATCAATGACCTGCACGACGCAGGCTATATGTGGGAGTGCCCGGATCTGTTCCCACTCGGCGACCAGCATATTTTGATTTGCTGCCCGCAGGGCATCCCCCGCGAGGAAACGCGCTTTCTTAACACCTACCCGGCAGTGTGGATGGCGGGTGATTTCGACTATGGCCGCGCCGCTTTCAAACACGGTGAACTTCACGAGCTGGACGCCGGATTCGAGTTTTACGCGCCGCAAACCATGCAGACCAGCGATGGCCGCCGTCTGCTGGTAGGCTGGATGGGCGTGCCGGACGGCGAAGAGATGCGCCAGCCGACGCTGGCTAACGGTTGGATCCATCAGATGACCTGCCTGCGCGAACTGGAGTTTGTCGACGGCAAGCTCTATCAGCGCCCGCTGCGTGAACTCACCGCCCTGCGCGGCGAAGCGCGCGGCTGGCAGGACAGCCCCCTACCGCTGGCGCCGATGGAAATCAGCCTCGAAACCGCAAGCGACGACGCGTTAAGCGTCGATTTCGGCGGCGCATTGACGCTTGAGCGCGATACCTGCGGGATCCGTCTGGCGCGATGCAGCCTTGCCAGCGATGAAACTCACTATCGCTACTGGCGCGGCGAGGTGCACTCGCTGCGAATTTTCATCGACCAGTCGAGCGTGGAAATTTTCATCAATGATGGTGAAGGGGTGATGAGCAGTCGCTACTTCCCGGCCAATCCGGCGCAGCTGACTTTCACGGGCAGCAAGCCGGGCGCATTCTGTTACTGGTCGCTGCGCACATGCATGATAGAATAAGCGTTTTGCTTTCAGGCTCATGGCGTCGTGATGAAAACCAAACGCGTTACCATTAAAGATATCGCCGAACTGGCGGGCGTTTCCAAAGCGACCGCCAGCCTGGTGCTGAACGGGCGTGGCAAAGAGCTGCGCGTGGCGCAGGAAACACGCGAGCGCGTGCAGGCGATTGCCCGCGAGCAGCACTATCAGCCGAGCATTCATGCCCGCTCGCTGCGCGATAACCGCAGTCACACCATCGGGCTGGTGGTGCCGGAAATCACCAACTATGGTTTTGCGGTCTTTTCCCATGAGCTTGAGATGCTGTGCCGCGAGGCGGGCGTCCAGTTGCTTATTTCTTGTACCGACGAAAACCCCGGTCAGGAGAGCATGGTGGTGAACAATATGATTGCCCGTCAGGTCGACGGGCTGATTGTTGCCTCCTGCATGCATAACGATGCCGATTATCTGAAACTCAGCGAACAGCTGCCGGTGGTGCTGTTTGACCGCTGTCCTAATGAAAGCGGCCTGCCGCTGGTGATGACCGATTCAATTACCCCGACGGCTGAGCTGATTTCTCGTATCGCACCTTCGCATAGCGATGAGTTCTGGTTTTTAGGCGGTCAGCCTCGCCTGTCGCCATCACGCGACCGTCTGGCGGGATTCACTCAGGGCCTGACCCAGGCGGGTATCGAACTGCGCCCGGAATGGGTGATCAACGGCAACTATCATCCCAGCTCCGGCTATGAGATGTTCGCCGCCCTCTGCGCCCGTCTCGGTCGGCCGCCAAAGGCGCTGTTTACCGCCGCCTGCGGGCTGCTGGAAGGGGTACTGCGCTACATGAGCCAGCACCATTTGCTGGATTCAGACATCCATCTGGCGAGCTTCGACGATCACTATCTCTACGATTCGCTGTCGCTGCGTATTGATACCGTACAGCAGGACAACCGCCAGCTGGCCTGGCACTGCTACGACCTGATAAGCCAGCTGATTGACGGCAACACGCCTGAGCCACTACAGCGCTACCTGCCCGCAACGCTGCAGTTTCGTCATCGTTGATATTCATACAGAGAAAATAAGACAGTGTTGAGAACAACAACAATGCCATCGATGGAGGATCCCTGATTCTGAATTTTGGATGTGACGTTACGGAAATCAAGGTTGTGAGAATAGAATAATATGGTGCAGATAGCTTATATCAGGGTATGGCGGTAGCGTATTAGTCATAATTTATTAATTTCACAAATGAATGAGCAAAACAGAGAATATAGTAAAGCATAATGTTACTTCATAAAATTAAAAGGAGGGAAAATGGCCACCGCTAACTTATATGTATTTTGCACCCCTCAAGAATTATCAGGATGGATACAAATAATCCCTGGCCATATGATTCAGCATAACGAAAATCACTTCTTGCTAATGACCGAAATTCACACATCAGATTCCCTTGATAAATCAATTTGTTTATCAAAAGCAGTTAATTGGTTACAAAGGAAAAGAAAACCATCAGCATTTACTGGGGTAACGGGAAGAAACACAATTACAGGGGGTTAACTCACAGGGGTTGCCAATCCAACTGGAGAGTGAAGTAGTCACCAGCCTGACGGCCAATGACCATCCAGCCATACCACTTGAACTGACAGCAGCAATATCCAATGCGAAAGGGACGCTTCTCCTACGACAAACCTCAAGATAGCCCGTCGCGAGACATGGAAGAATGAGGTTAAAGTGAATGATATCTTGAGGTAACGCTAATGGAACGAGTAGAGATTTTTTCTTTAGCTGCTATTGATAATGCAAGAGAAATTCCTGAGCTATGCCACTCAGAGCTTTTCATGCATGGAAAGGAGACTGGAACCATTATATGGGGAGCAGTGCTTGAAGCTGCCGTTTGGGTCGATAATAATCGATATCTTCTGTTCTTAACCGATGGTCTTTTATACGAAGATACTCTAAATATTTATTTATTCGATATCAAAAAGGGTATCCAGGAGACAATAAAAATGGGAGCAACATATGCTGATGGTTATTTTGAGAATTTAGAAATAAACACTGACTCAGTTAGCTTTGATTTTTTAGGGAACTATAGATGGACAGTAAATATTTTTAACAAGCCAGTTATCAGAATTCCTTTTACCGAGTCATGGGTAATATCCAGAGATTTTAGGTTCACAACTTATCTTAAGGTGACAAAAACAAACATATACAAGTGATTTTATTTACCCATGAGAATATCATTACACTTTACAATTAACATTTACAACATTAATTTCAGCACTCTGATTATTCAACGATTGGAGGTTAAGGGGATTTTTAGATTTTATTAGTACATATAAAACAACAAATGAAGATGAGCTTCCTGATACCATAGAGTATTTTATGACAACGGATACTAAAAAATAAATCACATACCAACCTGAGCTGTTTACTATGTTTATATACACTCCAGTTTTTTCATAATCAACCACCTCTCAAGATAAAACTGATGGAGTTCGATCTTTTTTTCTCTTATCACAAAAGCAGTTAAGACAGAAACATCCACAAGTTACTTTACCTTGTGCCGAATGGTGTTATGTTTTATTACCAGGTAGAATAGGAACAGATAATTGGATGTTGGTGCTATCGAAAGGATACCATTGTCTTTACCGTCAACCGGAAGTTCCTTTTGCAATAATTCTTCATCCAAAAGATAACTTCTTCCCGGTAGTTACTGATATCTTATCAATTCAGAGTGAATTCCTTTATTTTATTGCGTTTGCAATGCCTTCACCACAGGAAGACGAACAATTGTTAACATGGATTGATATATTAATGAATAACAAACCTGTAAATACATCACCTCCCTATACTTTACTAACATTTGAATCAGGCGAATTAGTATTGTGAGTACACATAAAATAACGATTGAGACTAAAAAATTATCATATGCAATCCTACACCACCGAAGATACATTTCCATAAAATACAGGAGATGTAAAAATTAATAAAAAAGAAACAGTACACCAACAAAAAAAGAGCCAACCATTTAATTAAATACTGAATAGTTGGATTTAAAAGACATTTTAAATAAAATCGGAATAGATACAAGCGAAGAGCAGATTATTTACTTTACCGCGTTGAAAAACGCGGCGTCGGACACGCTGAAACAGTTACTGACGAAATCTTATAATCGTTTCTGGGTACCTTCAAAAATGAACGGATTGAGAACATCCTTCCCCAGAATAACTTGCGTTCAACCTCACTCAACTCAACCTCATCGCAAATTGCTTTCCAGCTCATATGAACCGTTTCGAGATAATGAGAAATAAGCTCAATGGCTTCGCGCTCGCTCAGCAAAAATTTAGCAGCAGTATGGTGAAAAAGGACAGGGGCAACATTCAACCCAACGCAGGCAGCCAGACCCAGACATACACTTGCTTAACGCTATTCTCAGAAGTCATCATTTATCACCTTCCTTGAGTGATGAACTGCACGTGGCATTAATGACAGGGTTTTCTCTGCATTGGCAATATGTACCGCCATAGCTGAACGATCCTGTGTAAACAGCGATACGCCCACAATAGTCGCCAGTTCAAACACAGCACAAATCGCACATCCCATATCCCCTTCTTCGGCACGATAGACCAGTCCGCGCGACACGCCGGCACGTTCCGCCAGTTCCTCAATAGTGAGTTTGGATTCAATGCGTGCGGTGCGGATCATCATTCCCAGCAACCGTGCTGCATCGCGACTGTAACGAGAGTAGGTTCGGGTTGACGACTTTGCCATAATGCTTCTCTTGTCTTATTAATAGAGCGTAATTAGCTGGTATTACCTGTTTATGGAACACTACAAATGAATCAACTCAGTAGGTTTAAGACGACCACGTTCCATAAAAGAATCAAAAATAGGTATTACGCCCCGTTAATAGAACACATTCACGCATCCAGCCCGCTGATTCGCACCAGGTGCACGGTGAGCCATAGCAGCTCGTTACCGGCGAGGGTGATATCGAGCTGGGCTTTGACGTAATCGCGGATCAGCAGCGCGCAGCGGTAGGCTTCCGGATACTCCTTAATCACCTGCACCAGCAGAAAACTGTCCCGTGCGCCGTCCAGCTCCCCCTCTTGCAGACGCTGGAGGAAGAACTGCATATGGACCAGAAAGCGCGAATAGTTAATCGATTCGGTGTCTATCTGCTGCTTAAAGTGGTACTGCACAAGATTAAAAATATCCTTCAGCATTTTCACCGACTGCATGGTCTGCGCCACGTCGTCGCCCTCGCTCTGGCCGTTGACCAGATGAAACGCGATATTCCCGGCTTCCTCTTCCGGCAGCTCAATCCCGTACTGCTGGCGAATAATCGTCACCGCTTCGCTGGCAACGCGGAACTGCTGCGGATAAAAACGCCTGACTTCCGGCAGCAGGCGGTTTTGAATGGCGATCCCTTTGCGACTGCGTTCAATAGCAAACGTCAGGTGGTCAGCGAGGGTAAAGAAAATTTGCTCGCGAACCTTACTGGCAAGCTGCATATTGGCGCGGGAAATAATCATCGCCGCCATTTCGATGACCTCATTCGGAATGGCGGAGAGCGCTTCAAGATAACCGCTGCGCGCGCCGAGCGTCTGGGTCACAAACAGCTTCTCTATCATCTGCGGGGCAATCTCATCCCCCGGTCGGCTGTTGAAGCCAATGCCTTTCCCCATGACGATAACCTCCCTGTTATCGTCATCCATGGAGAGCACCAGACTATTATTGAGCACCTTCTGAACAATCATCACTGAGACTCGTCGTGGTTACCGTTTTGCGTAATGACATCCTTATACCACCAGAAGCTGCGTTTGCGGATCCTTTGCAGACTCTTCAGGTCGTCCTCGCCACGATCGACGTAGATAAAACCGTAGCGCTTGGCGTAGCCCTGATGCGTGCTGACCACGTCAATCGCCGCCCACGGGCAGTAGCCCATCAGCTCGACGCCATCAGCAATCGCCAGGCGCATTTGTCCAATATGCGCCTGTAAGAACGCGATACGATAATCATCATTCACCGTCCCGTCATGCTCCAGCTTATCCGGCGCACCCATGCCGTTTTCGCTGATCAGAATCGGCAGGCCGTAGCGCTCGCACACTTTACGCAGCGTCAGGCGTAGCCCCACCGGGTCGACCACCCAGCCGTAAGGCGTTTTACCCACCCACGGATTTTCCGCTGGCCGATAAACCCCCTCTTCGCCCAGCATAATTTGCTGGTCGCCCGCGCGCGGGGCAACGTCGGCACCGTCGCCACGACTGGCGGCAATCGTCGCGGTGGAGTAGTAGTTAATGGCGATAAAATCCGGCCGCCCCTGCTGCAAAATCAACGCATCTTCTGGCTGCATTTCCGGCGCGAGGCCCCGGTCCTTTAAATATGCCCACGCTAAGGCGTTGTAGCGGCCATGTACCGCCACATCCAAAAAGCTCCAGCAGCGCAGCGTTTCCCAGTTATGCGCGGCGATGGCATCTTCTGGTTTGCAGCTTTCGGCGTACATCGAAGTGGTATTTATCGCCGGACCGATGCGCACCCCGGGAAACTCGCGGTGGCAAAGGGCGAAGATCTGCGCCTGGGCCAGCATCATATGGTGATTCTGCTGGTACAGCGCTTTCTTGTCCGGCAGCTCACGATCCGCAGGCACGCCAATCGCGCCGGGGTGCAGGATCATGGTGTTCTGCTCGTTAATCGTCAGCCACAGCGGGACTTTATCGGCAAACTCGCTGAACAGCAGCCGGGCATAGCGCACGAACGCCTCCCCGGTTTTGCGGTTTAGCCAGCCGCCTTTTAGCTCCAGCGCCCAGGGCAGGTCGAAGTGGTACAGAGTGACAATCGGCGTAATGCCATGGCGCGTCAGGGCGTCAATCAGGCGGCGATAAAAGGCCAGCCCGGCGGGGTTCACCGCACCGTCGCCGTCCGGGATGACCCGCGACCAGGCCACCGAAAAGCGATAGGCCTTCAGCCCCATTTGCGCCATCAGCGCGACGTCCTCTTCTACGCGATGATAGTGGTCGCTAGCGATACAAAAGTCCGCCGTTCCCGGCGGGTGGCTGAGCATATCGACCACCGACGGTCCTTTACCGTCTTCATTCCACGCGCCCTCGACCTGATAGGCCGAGGTGGACGCGCCCCACAAAAAACCGTCCGGGAACTGCGCTTTGTTTTGATAAATCATACCTGCGCCTCCTTAGCGGATTGCACCATCAGTTGCTCGCCGTAATCGACCTGCGCGGCGGCGGTCAGGCGCAGTGAGTGCCGATCGTCACCGTTGACCACAATCACCGGAGTAATCAGGTCATACCCTGCCTGTTCGATAGCGGGAATATCAAAGCGGATCAGTTCCTGCCCGGCTTCCACCTTATCGCCCACTTTCAGCACGGAGCTAAAGTGCTGGCCGTTAAGATTAACTGTGTCGATACCAATATGGATAAGCAGCTCAAGCCCGCTTTCGCTTTGCAGACCTACCGCGTGACATGATGGCAGGAACATCATCACCGTGCCGCTAAACGGCGCGCGCAGCACCCCTTCCTGTGGACGAATCGCCAGCCCCTCACCCAGCAGACCGCCAGAAAAGACATCATCATTCACTTCACTCAGTGCCACCACCTGGCCACGCAGCGGGCTTAACACTTCAACTTCACCCTCAATTTTCGGGCTAACGGCAGGCTGTGGAGCCTCGCTCACCTCTTCTTGATCCTCAGGCGTATCTTTAAAAGCGATAAACCAGGTCAGGGTAAAAGTCACTACGATAGAAATCGCGCAGGTCACCAGCGCATGGACGATGTTCATCGGGTTTTCGCCGATAAACGCCGGCAGCGCCGCGAGGCCTGGAGAGACAAACGCGTAGCGCACCAGCCCGCTCACCCCGGCATAAACCCCGGCGCAGCCGCCGCCGATCATCGCGGCAATCAGCACGCGGCGGAACTTGAGCAGCACCCCGTACAGCGCCGGTTCGGTGATCCCCAGCAGCGCGGTAAAGCCCGATGAAGAGGCCAGCTGGCGCAGGTTGCTATTTTTGGTTTTCAGCGCCACGCACAGCGTTGCCGCGCCCATCGCCACGTTTGACGCCAGCATCCCCGGTCCGTTAATCATCTCATAACCGCTTTTGCTCAGCTGTCCGGTAGCGATTGGCGTCATCGCCCAGGCGGTGCCGGTAATAATCAGGAAGGGTTGCAGGGTGCCCATCAGCATCGGGATCAACCAGCTGGCGTGGCGGTCGATTGCGCCCGCGCCTGCGGCGACCAGATCGTTGAGCAAAATACCCGCCGGGCCGACAACCACCAGCGCCAGCGGCGCGGTGATCAACAGAATCAGCATCGGCTTAACGAAGAATTTGATAATCGAGGGCGAGACCTTCTCAGCGAAGCGCTCAACCCACGACATCAGCCACACCGTCAGAATAATCGGCAGCACCGATCCGGCGTAATCGGAAAGCAGAACGTTGATGCCGGCAAAATCGACCGCTTTACCGGCAGCCATCATCTGGCCGATGCCCGGGTGCAGCAGCACGCCCGCAAGGGTCATCGCCAGAATCGGGTTACATTCGAACTTCAGCGACGCCCCGTAGGCCAGCAGCACCGGCAGGAAGAAGAACGCGGCATCGGCAATAATGTTGAGCAGCTGATACGTCGAACTGGTTTCGCTAATCACGCCCGTTAGCTTAAGAATGGCCAGCAGCGCCTTGATCATCCCCGCGCCGGTAATCGCCGGGATCACCGGGGTGAAGGTGGTCGAAATAACGCTGATAATGCGTGCGAAAATGCCGGTCGGTTTGGCGTTTTTGTCGCCGCTTGCCGGACTTTTCTTCTCCGGTAGCGCCTTATTGAGAAGGCGATAAACCTGCTGCACCTCATTGCCGATCACAATCTGGAACTGGCCGCCCTTCTCCACCACGCTTATCACGCCGGGGATAGTGCCAATTTGCGCATCGTTAACCTTCGCGCGGTCGTTGAACTCCATGCGCAAGCGGGTCGCGCAGTGAGTGAGCATTCGGATATTCTCCGCACCGCCCACCGAGTGGAGGATTTTGTCTGCTGTTTCGTTATAGTTCATAATGTTCCCTGGTGTTGAGGCAAAAAAAAGACCAAAACGGAGACGCTCCCCTTAACGGGAGAGCATTCCTATTTTGGTCTTGCCTGCTTTCGCAGTAGCACGCCATCATAAAAATGGGTTATTTCGGCGGATTATCTAAGCGGCTTTGCTGTATTTCAATCACCAGCGGCTAAAAATGTGATCTTGATTGAGTAAATTCTTAAGTAAATATCAACCGAGAGCCTGCTGACGCAGCCAGCTCTGCAATAGCTTAGCGTTAGGCGTCATATCGCTATCCTGACGTACGCAGAGGTAGTAATCCCGGCCATCATCTATCGCCGAATCGAAGATTTTCACCAGCTCGCCGCTCTTCAGATAGGGAGCGATCAGCGGCTCGCGCATCAGAGCGCAGCCCAGTCCGGCCTGTACGCCCGCCAGAGTCAGCAGGCCATCCTCAAATAATGGCCCCGTCGAGCGCGGTGGACGCTTTACCCCCTGCTGCACAAACCACTGGTTCCAGGTCGTGCGCTCCTCGTCGTGCAGCAGCGGCATCTGCAATAGCTGCTCCGGGGTATCAATATGCCCATGCAGGCGCAAAAAGGCCTGGCTGCATACCGGCACCATTCTGCCGGAAATCAGCTTTTCGCTCTGATAACCCACCCAGTGGCCGTTGCCAAAGCGGATCGACATATCGGAGGCGTCGCTAAGGTAGTTACGGTGGTTGGCGTAAACCACGTTGATTTCAGTGTTCGGATTGGCATGCACGAACGACGGCAGGCGGGGAATAAACCAGCCCATACCAAACAGCGGGATCAGGCTGATCGTCACCTGCTGGGTTTGCACCTGATCGACCAGATGCTCAGTGGCCTGGCGCAGCACGTTAAACGCCGCGCGGATCGAGCGGTAATACTCCCGCCCCTGCTGGCTGAGAGTCAGCCGCCGCCCCTGGCGTTCGGTGAGCGGGATCTGCAAATAACCTTCCAGTACCTTCAACTGATGGCTTACCGCCGAGGGTGAAATCGCCAGCTCCTGCGCCGCCAGGGTCACGCTGCCCAGCCGCGCAATCGCCTCAAAGGCGCGCACTGCCCGCAGCGGCGGATCGTTGGCTAAAGTGCTCTCCGACCAGCTAACCGGCCCTGCTGATTGTTCTGTTTTTTTCATATGTTGATTTTCTTAGCGCATTTCCCGATCCGACACATTCTTTAATTATATTTAAAATCATAAAGATAGTTAACCACACTTTTATAATAAGAAAGAATATATGCGTATTTTACAATTTAATTCATTTGTTGGATGGTAGCTGTTATTTGAGCATCTTGTCGGAAGAATCAGTTGGACACACTCATACAACAAATTATCAACGGGGTCATGCTCGGCAGCATTTACGCCCTGATTGCGCTGGGCTACACCATGGTGTACGGCATTCTGCGCATTATTAACTTTGCCCACGGCGATATTCTGATGGTCGGCGCGCTGACCACGCTCTCCGGGATGAACGCGCTTAATACCCACTTTCCCGGCCTGCCGCCGCTGGCGCAGCTGGGGCTGGCGCTGCTGCTGGCCATGGCGGTGTGCGCCCTGCTGGCGATGGCGGTCGAGCGTTTTGCCTACCGTCGCCTGCGCAACGCGCCGCGCCTGGCGCCGTTGATCTCCGGGATCGGCGTTTCAGTTCTGCTGCAAACCGTGGCGATGATCGTCTGGTCGCGCAATCCGCTGATGTTTCCGCAGATCCTGCCGATGGACCCGATCGCCGTGACCCACGGCAGCGAAGCGCATCCTCCGGCTCTCGTGACCGTCACCGGCATGGTCACCGTCGCGCTGGCCCTGGCGGTCATGCTCGGCCTGTGGCTACTGGTGGAGTACACCCGCTTAGGACGCGGCATGCGTGCGGTGGCGGAAAACCCACGTATCGCCACGCTGATGGGCGTAAACCCTAACGCCATTATCGCCCTCACTTTCGCCATTGGCGGCGTATTCGCCGCGCTGGCCGGCGTGATGATGGCCAGCAACTACGGCAATGCCAGCTTCTCAATGGGATTTCTGCCCGGCATTAAAGCCTTTACCGCCGCGGTGCTCGGCGGCATCGGTAATATTCGCGGCGCGATGATCGGCGGCCTGCTGCTGGGGCTTATCGAATCCCTCGGCGCGGGCTATCTCGGCGACCTGACCAACGGCGTTTTCGGCAGCAACTATCAGGATATCTTCGCCTTTATGGTGCTGATTCTGGTGCTGGTTTTCCGCCCTGCCGGTTTACTCGGCGAACGCGTCGCTCATCGGGCCTAGGAGATAACAATGACAACAGCACAACTCGACATTCCTGTCGTCTCCCGCCGCTTCTGGTCCGGGATGACCCTGTTCGTCTGCGCGCTGCTGGTAGCGCCGATGGTCGCCAGCCAGCTTGGCGGCAACTACTGGGTACGGGTTATCGACTTCGCCCTGCTCTATATCATGCTGGCGCTGGGGCTGAATATCGTGGTCGGCTACACCGGCCTGCTGGATATGGGGTTTATCGCCTTCTATGCCGTCGGCGCGTATCTGGCGGCGCTGCTGGCCTCGCCGCACCTGCTGGACGTGTTCCCGATTTTAAATAACTGGTTCCCGGACGGCATGCATACCTCGTGGCTGGTGATTATTCCGATCGCCGCGCTGGTGGCGGCGGGCTGCGGTATCGTGCTGGGCGCGCCGACGCTGAAGCTGCGCGGCGACTACCTGGCGATTGTCACTCTTGGCTTCGGCGAAATTATCCGCATCCTGATGCGCAATCTCGACCGTCCGGTCAACATCACCAACGGCGCAAAAGGCATCTCCGGTGTCGACACCCTGAGCCTGTTCGGCCTCAAGTTTAGCGGCGTCTATCATTGGTTCGGTTTTAAAGTCCCGGCACTGTGGTTGTGGTACTACCTGCTGATGCTGGTCATCGTGGCGATTATTTTTGTCTGCCTGCGACTACAGCATTCGCGCATTGGCCGCGCCTGGCACGCCATCCGCGAGGATGAAGACGTCGCCCGGGCGATGGGGATCAATCTACGTAACTACAAGCTGCTGGCTTTCGCTATCGGTGCTTCTTTTGGCGGCGTAGCGGGCGCGCTGTTCGGCGCATTTCAGGGCTTCGTTTCGCCGGAATCCTTCACGCTTCAGGAGTCGATTGCGGTGCTGGCGATGGTGGTGCTCGGCGGGATGGGACATATCCCCGGGGTGATCCTCGGCGCGGTGCTACTGACCGCGCTGCCGGAACTGCTGCGTAGCCAGGCCGCGCCGTTACAACAGGCGCTGTTTGGCGAAGTGCTGATTGACCCGGAAATATTGCGCCAGCTGTTTTACGGCCTGGCGCTGGTTGGGGTGATGCTACTGCGTCCTCAGGGCATCTGGCCCGCACGTCATAAAGGAGCAAAAGCATGAGCCTGCTAAGCGTGCGCCATATGACGAAACGCTTCGGCGGCCTGACGGCAGTCGACAACGTGTCGCTCACCATCAACGAGGGTGAAATCTACGGCCTGATCGGCCCAAACGGCGCGGGAAAAACCACCTGTTTTAACCTGATTACCGGGCTTTACCCAGCGGACAGCGGCGAATTCGCTATCGGCGGGGAAGCCTATTTCCCGAAGAATATTGAGAAAGTGACCGCCGCAGGCATCGCCCGCACCTTCCAGAACGTGCGGTTGTTTAACGAAATGTCGGTGCTGGAAAACGTGATGGTGGGCCGCCACGTGCGCACCCGCAACGGTCTATGGGCCGCGCTCTCCCGCCATAAACGCGCTCGCGCCGAAGAGGCGCAGACCCGCGAGCTGGCGTGGCACTGGCTGGACTACACCGGCATCGCGCAGTTCGCCCACTATCGCGCCTGCGACCTCGCCTACGGCCACCAGCGGCGTCTGGAGATTGCCCGAGCGCTGGCTACCGACCCGCGCCTGCTGGCGCTGGATGAACCGGCTGCCGGGATGAACGCCGCCGAGAAAATGGCCCTTGGCGAACTGCTGCTGCGCATTCGCGATGACGGCAAAACGCTGCTGATGATTGAGCACGACGTCAAACTGGTGATGGGGATCTGCGATCGCCTGATGGTGCTGGATTACGGCAAAACGTTAACCAGCGGCACGCCGGATACCGTACGCCGCGATCCGGCGGTGATCGCCGCCTGGCTGGGAGGCAACGTCCATGTCTGATTTATTAACCGTTAGCCAGTTGAGTGTTCATTACGGCGGCATCCAGGCGGTGCGCGACGTCTCTTTCAGCGTGAAAGAGGGTGAGCAGACCACGCTTATTGGCGCCAACGGGGCGGGCAAAAGCTCAACCGTCCGCGCCATTACCGGGCTGGAACCCTTTAGCGGCGACATTCTGTTTAACGACAAGCCGATACGCAAACGCCGGGCCGAATCCCTACTGCGTGCAGGGCTGGTGATGGTGCCGGAAGGTCGCGGCATCTTCGCGCGCATGACGGTGCTGGAAAACCTGCAAATGGGCGCGTGGCTACGTCGCGATGCGGTGGCGGTCAAACAGGAGATGCGTGCCATTTTCGAAAACTTTCCGCGCCTCGCCGAACGTCAGCATCAGCTTGCGGGGCTGCTCTCCGGCGGCGAACAGCAGCTGCTGGCGCTTAACCGCGCCCTGCTCAGCCAGCCGCGTCTGCTGATCCTCGACGAACCCTCGATGGGCCTGGCGCCGCTAATGGTCGAAAACATTTTTCGCGTCATCGCCACCCTGCGCCAGCGCGGCGTCGCGCTGCTGCTGATTGAGCAGAACGCACGCCTGGCTCTTGAGGCCACAGACAGCGCCTGGGTGATGGACAGCGGCAGCATCGTCGAGCGTGGTCCGTCGCAGACGCTGCTGGCCGATGACCGTATTGCACAGATTTATTTGGGCGAAATGCCCGTTTAACACACCAACCAGCATCAGGGAAAAACAATGAAAACAGTAAAAATCAGTGCGCTCAGCGCCGCTATTCTGCTCAGTGGTTTTGCCTCATCCGCCGCGTGGTCTGCGGCCAGCGAAACCGTCATTATCGGCCTGGCAGGCCCGCTGACCGGCCCTTCCGCGCGTATCGGCAAGGACCTGGAAAACGGCGCGCAGCTGGCGATTGACGATATCAACAAGCAGCACCCGACCATCGGCGGCAAGGCGGTAACCTTCAAACTGCAATCGGAAGACGATCAGTCCGACCCGCGCACCGCCGTTGCCGTCGCCCAGCGTCTGGTCGATAGCGGCGTCGCGGGCGTGGTCGGTCACTGGAATACCGGCACCAGCATTCCTGCCGCGCGGGTTTACCACGATGCGGGTATCGCCCAGGTTGCGCCGGTCGCCACCGGGCACGCCTATACCAAACAGGGCTTCGACACCAGCTTTCGCGTGATGGGCCACGATGATGACGGCGGCCAGTTTGCCGGTCAGTACGCGGTGCAAACCCTGAAGGCCAAACGCATTGCGGTTATCGATGACCGTACCGCCTTCGGCCAGGGGCTGGCAGATGAGTTTATTAAGTCGCTGGAAGCGCAGGGAATCAAAATCGTTGACCGCCAGTACGTCGATGACAAAACCGTCGATTTCAGCGCGGTACTGACCGCGATCCGCAGCAAAAACGCCGACCTGATTTTCTTCGGCGGCGTCGATAGTCAGGCCGCTCCGCTGGCGCGCCGCATTAAACAGCTGGGCATGAACTCCACCCTGATGGGCGCGGGCGGCTTCGTTAGCCAGACATTCCTCCAGTTGGCGCAGAAAGAGGGCGACGGTGTGGTGGCGCTGGAGCCGGGACTGCCGGTCGAACAGATGCCGGGCGGTAAGGCCTTTGAGCAGGCTTACCAGTCGCGCTATCACACCCATATCGAGCTGCATGCGCCGTTCGCCTATGACGCCACCCGCGTGCTGGTTGCGGCGATGGAAAAAGCCGACTCCGTCGACCCGGCCGACTATCTGCCCGCACTGCGCGCCATTAGCTATTCCGGGGTCACCGGACAAATCGCCTTTGATAAAGAGGGAAACCTCAAATCGCCAACCTTTACCGTCTACAAAGTTGTCGACGGAAAATGGCAGCCGCAAACCGTACTCGGCGGCGCAACAACGAAGTAACGCAGTGAGGCAATGTAATGAGTGATAATAATGAGCTGGGCATTCTCGCCCGCCGCAAAATTGAAGCAGAAATAATCAAGCCGATTTACGACATCCTGGTGCGCGAGATAGGTAAAGCTCGCGCCCAGGCCGTTATCGGCGAAGCGATTGAAAACGCCGCCATTGAGGCGGGAAAAGCGTTTGCCAGCCAGGAGCCGAACGGCGCGGATATCCAGAGCTTTGTCGCCCTGCAGTATCTGTGGGAGAAAGATAACGCCCTGGAGGTCAAGGTGCTGGACGCCGACGACCAGCAGTATAACTACAACGTCAACCGCTGCCGCTACGCCGAGATGTACCACGAAATGGGGCTGGGCGAAATTGGCCACCTGCTCTCCTGCGCCCGCGACGACAAGTTTATCGTCGGCTACGCCCCGGACGTGGAGCTGACCCGCACCACCACCATTATGCAGGGTGGAAAGTGCTGCGACTTCCGCTATCGCGTGAAAAAGGACCAGCCATGATAACCGTCAACGGCGAACGTCTGTGGTCGACGCTCAACGCGATGGCCCTTATCGGCGCAACGCCGGCGGGCGGCGTAACCCGGCTGACGCTGAGCGACGAGGACCGCCAGGCGCGCGACCTGCTGTGCCAGTGGGCGCAGGAAGCCGGTTTTCCCTGCGAAGTCGATAGCATGGGCAATATGTTTATCCGCCGCACCGGTAAAAATTCGCAGCTTGCTCCGGTACTGACCGGTTCGCACGTCGACTCTCAGCCGCTCGGCGGCCGCTATGACGGGATTTACGGCGTGCTGGCCGGACTGGAGGCGCTGCGCACGCTAAACGATCTCGGCGTTGAGACCGAACGCGATATCGTGCTGGTGAACTGGACCAACGAAGAAGGGGCGCGCTTTGCCCCGGCAATGCTGGCATCCGGCGTCTGGGCTGGACAGTTTAGCGAAGCCTATGCGCTCGCCCGTGAAGATCGCGACGGCATCAGCGTCGGCGAGGCGCTGGAGGCTATCGGCTATCGCGGCGAAAGCCCGACGGACGCCTTCCCGCTGCACGCCTGCTACGAAGTGCATATCGAACAGGGGCCGATTCTGGAAGAAGAAGGCGTTGATATCGGCCTCGTCCACGCGGCAATGGGTCAGCGCTGGTTCAACGTCACGCTGGAGGGCTTTTCCGCCCACGCCGGAACCACGCCGATGGGCAGCCGCCGCGATGCGCTGACCGCTTTCGCCGAGCTGGCGCTGGCGGTTGAACAAATCGGCATCGCGCACAACCCCGACGGCCGGGCGACGATTGGCATGGCGCAGGTGATACCGGGATCGCGTAACGTGGTGCCGGGCCGCGTGATGTGCAGCGTCGAGTTTCGCCATCCGCAAACCGCAGCGCTGGAAGCCATGGAGCAATATCTTCATGGCGCTGCTGACGCGCTGGCGGCACGCGGCGTGACGGCAAACGTCGAGCGTATTTTCGATTACGCGCCGATTGCCTTTGACGCCGGGTGCCTGGCGCGCAGCCAGCGAGCGGCAGAAGCATTGGGCTACAGCGCCAGGACCATGGTTTCCGGTGCTGGTCACGATACCTGCTATATCAGCAAGGTCGCGCCCGCCAGCATGATTTTCATCCCCTGCGAGAAAGGGATTAGCCATAACGAGGCGGAGAATATTCTGCCCGCGTGGGCGGAGAAAGGGGCCAACGTACTGCTCAACAGTTTGCGCCTTGCTGCCGATGAGCAGGAGCCGGGTAGCGCGTAAACGGGCAACCAGCCCGCAGCCATTCACGCCGCGGGCTATCTTTGAGTTAATGTTTCTTGCGGTTACGCCGCATATCGATGGTCACCGCCGCGACGATAATGATGCCTTTGATAATATCCTGCACGTAGGCGTCGACGCCGACAAAGGTAAATCCGCTTTTAATCAGGCCGAGGATCATCGCGCCGATTAAGGTCCCGGTAATACGCCCCACCCCGCCCATCAGGCTGCTGCCGCCAATGACCGCTGCGGCAATCGCATCCAGCTCATAGGACATTCCCATGCTCGACTGCCCGCTGCTGACGCGTGCCGCCAGCACCACGCCCGCGAGGCCGGAGAGCGCCCCGGCGATGGTATAAACGATCACCAGGTACTTATTCACGTTAATACCGGAGACCTTCGCCGAGGTCATATTGCCGCCGATGGCATAGACGTATTTGCCGTAGCGAGTATGTTTCAGGGCGATATGAAAAATTGCGGCGATGACGAAGAAAATAATCACCGGCATCGCCCCCTGGCCGATAGCGGTAAAGCTGTCGGATAAGAAGCTAATCGGGTTGCCCTGGGTGTAATACTGCGCGAGGCCGCGAGCCGACACCATCATCCCCAGCGTGGCGATAAACGGCGGAATACCGGTGCGGGTGACGAGAAACCCGTTGGTTAATCCGCACAGCAGGCCGACGCCAATCCCGGCACCAATCGGAATGACCGCAGGCATGTTGACCAGCGACGGGAACATCGGCGTCAGGCTGTCGGAAGTTTGCGCGAGGCTTGCCGCCACCACGGCGGCAAGGGCAATGACCGAGCCTGAAGAGAGGTCAATCCCGGTGGTAATAATGACCTGCGTCACCCCCACCGCGATAATGCCGATAATCGCCACTTGCAGAACAATTAATATCAGGCGGTTGGTATTCATTAAAAAGGACTGGTCGCGCACGTACCAACCGGCAATTTCAAAAGTCAGGGCAATCACCAGCATGACGATAAATATTCCGGTATCTTTCGGCAGTCGGTGGCGTAATTGCCCAAAGAAAGAGGGTTTCTCATTGACCGGGGTCGCCGTTATTTTCATATTGCTCATTCTCTGTGCCTCAATGGGATGCCAACGACAAAATGGTTTCCTGGTCGGCGTCCTCTTTATCGAGGATGCCGGTAATACGCCCTTCATGCATCACCATCACCCGGTCGCTCATACCGAGAATTTCAGGTAATTCAGACGAGACCATAATCACCGCTACGCCGCGGTTCGCCAGTTCGCTAATCAGATGATAAATTTCCGCTTTCGCCCCGACGTCGATTCCGCGCGTTGGCTCATCGAGAATAAGTATTTTCGGCTGGGCTAAAAGCCAGCGGGCAATCAGCACTTTTTGCTGATTACCACCGCTGAGGTTATTAATAATCTGATCCATCGTTGGAGTTTTAATATTCAGGCGGCGGATTTGCTCCATGCAGTCTTCGGCCATTTTGAGATGCTGAACAAAGCCGGTTTTACCGATATATTCTGGCATTTTAACGATGCTCATATTCTCCAGTACCGATAACACCAGAAACAGACCGGACTTTTTGCGGTCTTCGGTGAGCAGCGCCATGCCTTTTTCAATGGCCGTTGACGGCGAATCGATATTAACTGGCATACCGTCTATCAGTACTTCGCCGCTATCGGCTTGCTCCATGCCGAACAGGCTCTCCATCACTTCGCTGCGCCCGGCCCCCACCAGCCCGGCCACGCCGAGGATTTCGCCGCGCCGCACGCTAAAGTTAATATCGTGAAAGACCCCTTTACGCGTCAAATTGCGCACCGTCAGAACATCTTCGCCAATGGTGTTATTAAACTTGGGAAAGAGCTGGGTTAGCTCCCGGCCAACCATCTGGGTAATCAGCGACTGGCGGGTAAACTCGGTGGTATTTTGACTGCCAACCCAGGTGCCATCGCGAAATACGCTGATTTCATCGGTAATCGCGAATATCTCGTCCATCTTATGGCTGATGTAAATAATGGCTTTTCCCTGCTGGCGCAAATCGCGAATGATGGTAAACAGGTGCGCCACTTCGCTCTCGGTTAATGCCGAGGTCGGCTCATCCATAATCACAATATCCGCGTTCCAGGAAACCGCTTTAGCAATTTCCACCATCTGCTGGGCGGCGATACTTAACTCCCCCACCAGCCGGTCAGCGGATAAACGGATATTCAGTTTATTCAGCAGTTCCTGAGTCTGGCGGGTAAGCTGGCGATGATCGACAAAGCCATATTTCATCGGCTCACGTCCCAGCCAGATATTTTCCGCCACCGTCATATGCGGCACCAGATTAAGCTCCTGGTGGATCATAGAGATCCCGGAGCGCAGCGCGTCCATCGTATCCTGAAACTGGACCGGCTCTCCTTTGACGCGGATCGCGCCTTTATCGGGGCGATAGATCCCGATAAGGCATTTCATTAACGTCGATTTCCCGGCGCCGTTTTCGCCCATTAGCGCGTGCACCGTCCCCGGGCGCACGCGTAATGAGACATTGTCGAGCGCCTTCACGCCAGGGAAGAATTTGCTGATACCTTCGGCTTCAAGTGCAAAAGCGTTCATACGTCCACCTCCAAACCACTGAGCAATTATTTCTGGTTGCGGTTCACAAACTCAGCCATGTTGTCTTTGGTGATCAGTTGGTAAGGAACGTCGATGACCTTTTCCACTTTCTCGCCGTTGGCGAGCTTAACGGCAGCATCAACCGCCCCTTCGCCCTGCCCTTGGGCATCCTGGAAAATGGTGGCGATCATCTTGCCGTTTTTGAGCATTTGCAGCGCATCGGGCGTGCCGTCCACCCCAGCGATAAGAATGTGGTTCGGGTTTTTACCCAGCGCCTGCAGCGCACCGATGGCCATTTCATCGTTGTTGGAAGCGATGGCCTGAATATCATCGCCGCTGGTCATCCAGTTGCTGACCACATCAACGGCGTCGTTACGCATAAATTTGGCGGTCTGTTTTTGCACAATTTTGATATCCGGGTACTTCGCCACCACCTCTTCGACGCCTTTGGTACGGTCGCGAGTCGATTCATTCGCCAGGTCGCCGAGCAGAATGGCGACGTTGCCTTTTCCGTTCATCGCCTTGGCTAACGCTTCCATCTGTAAGCGCCCCGCCAGCACCGAGTCGGAGCCGACGTAGGCCATTTTGTCGGTCAGCTGCGCCTGCGGGCGGCGGTTCACAAAGACCAGCGGGATCCCCGCTTTGGTGGCCTGGTCCATAATCGGCTTCACCGCGTTGGTGTCGACCGGGTTGACGATAATCACATCGACGCCCTGGCCAATAAAGTTCTGCACCTGCTGTAGCTGCTGCGAGACGTCACCTTTGGCATCCTCTACCTGCGACTTAACGCCGTCTTTTTGCATCTCTTTTTGCATGGCGGTGCGCAGAATCGTCAGGAAGTTGTCATCGAATAGCGCCATGGAAACACCGACCGAAATATCTTTCGCCATCACGACCGCTGGCAGCATGCAGGCTATCAAAGAGGCAACAACCGTTTTCTTGATATTCATAGTTGATCCTTTATTTACAGGTACATCGGTTAGGTAAGATAAAATGAAAAATTAGTTTCATTAATTGTGCATTAAGCGCCTGCTTTTTCAGCTTTTCGAAAAAACGGACCGCGCTGACGCATTTTTCACTGTTGATCGGAATCACAAAATTCAGTTGTTTTAGCATGTATTTTTGAAACATCAGTCCATTTATTACGGAAGAAACACTTCAGACCATTTATTTCATTAACAACACATATGAAACTTTTATAAGTAAATAACTGAAATGAAAATTTTAAAACTGCGCGTTAACAGAATTTTGACACACATCTAACATTGACGCATAAATGCGCAAAAAATGAGAGGCAGGCGACGATTTGGGGCGCGGTGAGATAAGCCTTGCGGGGAGTTCAAAAAGAAGAATAAGAGCGTTCAGTCGACGTTTTCAGCGCTATAGAGGATAAATTCGACCCTACCATCGCTAAAAACATCCGGTTGATAGCCGGTCTCAAGATGGCGCAGAGCCAGCTCCACCGCCAGCTGGGCGTGCTGGCGAGGGTTTTGATCTAGCGTCAAGGCCATTCCACCCTGCGCCAGCTGTTCACGGGTGGTGCTGTATCGTTCATGGGTAATCCAGCAGCATTCGCCGTAGCGACGATGGCGGGCCAGCGCCTGCGCCACCTGCGTATTGCCAAGGCCAGTATTGTAGATGCCGACGACATCGCGGTTGCGGTTCAGGGCTTTCTCCAGCAGGCGGTCGATTTGCTGTCGGTTATCCTCCCCCGCCAGTACTTCACCCAGTTGTAGATGAGGAAAACGTTGGCTAATCACATCGCGAAAGCCCTGAATACGCGAGCGATGGGCGCTGAAGTCCTGGCGACCGCTGATCATCAGCACTTCGCCGGAACGATGGGCCATCAGTCCCATCATCATGCCTGCGGTTCGCCCCGCCTGCTGCTGATTAATCCCCACGTGACAGAGCCTCTGCGCTTGCGGAAGGTCGGTGACCAGCGTAATCACCGGCACGTTCGCCTCCCGGCACTGACGCAGCGCCTCGTAGACTCGCGGATGTTCGTTGCCAAAGACAATGATCGCATGGCGCTTTTTACTGCTGCGGATAATGCTTTTCGCCAGTTTTTCTGGCTCAGATTCCGCCACCAGCGTGCGGTGCAGCGTAAGACGACGATAGCCAAGACTATCCGCCACGTCGGCGAAATCCTGCGTCAGGCGGGAGAAAAACAGCGAATCATTAGCACTCAGGAGTACTTCGATTTGCCACGGTAGGCGACGCTCTTGTGGCAAAATCCGCTTCAGCCCGGCTTCGCGGGCCGCCTGCAACACTCTGCGGGTGGTTTCCGGCGATACGCCGCCGCGCTCGTTGAGCACCCGATCAACGGTCGCCACGCCAACGCCAATCTGCTTAGCCAACTCCTCCAGCGAAATGCTTTTCATCACTCCCCTCACTATGATGGAAATCCATCAAAACGCCTGTGTCGGTCAGTGTAGCAAACGGATTACTTTGGCAGCGGTAAATCCCTTTTGCTGGAGAAGAAAAATGACCTGCATTCGTTTTGCACTGTTAGGCAGCGGTTTTATCGGCCAGGTTCACGCCGCCAGCCTTGCTCGCCATGAACATACCGTTCTGACCATGGTGGCTGATGCCGACCCCGATCGGGCGAAAGCGCTGGCCTCCCGTTACGGCGCGCGGGCGGTCACCGTCGCTGACGCCATCAATAGCGATGCGATTGATGCAGTGCTGATCGCCAGCTCAACCCCATCACACGCGGAGCTGCTGGAGGCCGCGGCGCGCGCCGGGAAAGCCGTCTACTGCGAAAAACCCATCGATCTTTCGCTGGCTCGCGCACGTGAGGTTGTCGAGAAAGTGCTGCCGCTTAAAGTGCCGGTAACCGTGGGCTTTAACCGCCGCTTCGACGCCAGCCACCAGCAGCTGCGCCGCCAGGTTGAGGCCGGAGCTATCGGCAAAATCGAGCTGGTACAGATGGTGTGCAGGGCATCGGTTATGCCGCCGCTGGAGTATCTGCGCAGCTCCGGCGGCCAGATGCGCGACCAGGCGATTCACTTTTTTGACCTGCTGCGTTTTCTTACCGGCGATGAAGTGACGACCGTTGCCGCCATGGGAGGTGCGCTGGCGCTGCCGGAGATCGTCGGATTCGATGATGTCGACACCTCCATTCTGCTGCTGAGAATGCGCGGCGGCGGGCTGGCACAGCTGGACAATACCCGGCGTACCGGCCACGGCTACGATGAACGCGTTAGCCTGCTCGGAGTGGATGGCGTGGTAGAGTCCGGCAGTCAGACATCACGCGGCGTGACGCTATGGCAAGGAGACCGCTGTATTCAGCCCGGGCTGTATCCAGACTGGTTCAGCCGCGTCGAGGGTTCTTACTATCAGCATCTGGATGCCTTTGTCCGGTCGCTGCGCGGGGAAAACGTACCGGACCTGCCGGGGCTGCTGGACGGTTTGCAGGCACAGGCTATCGCTGAAGCCGCCGTTAATTCATTGCAACATGGGCAATTTGTTAACGTTGAACAACTGGCGTAAACAAAGCCCCGTATGCTCGCAAGCGTATAGGGCCGTCCCGCGCTATCGCCGCTCTTCGTTAAACACGACGCCAATCTGCCGCCGCACTTCGTCCATCACGCGAAGATTGTTCAGCACCTGGCTTAGAGGACGAATCGGCGAATTCGTTAAACCCTGCCCGACGCACCAGGCAAAATGCTCGGCCTGATAAAACAGCTGGTCATAGCGATTACGCGGCTCTTCCCAGCTCAGCACATTGCCGCCCTGGCTGGCGGCGAGGGTAAAATTCCCCGGCGCGTAAAACTGCCCGTCAAGGGTCAGGGTCGCATCGCGCCCGGCCACCACCGCGCCGCCCGGCGTATTGCTGAATAAAGTCGTGTTCAGCAATCCTTGTAAGCCGTTCTCCCAGTTGCAAAGCATTGAAACTTGACCATTAACGCCGCCCTGAGCGGGACGACCACGGGCAACAATATCCTGCGGCACGCCGCCAACCATCACGCTAAATGAGGTCAGATAGCTGCCGAGATCCATCATCGGGCCGCCGGCGAGGTCGGCGTTAAAAATGCGATGATCCGGCGTAAAGAACTCCCCGTGATCGGCGAGCAGCGTATGCAACTCGCCCAGAACGCCATCATCCAGCAGTTGGCGAATCACGTCATATTTCGGCGCGTAGTCGCACCACATCGCCTCCATCGCCAACTTGCCCCGCTTCGCCGCTTCGGCTTGTAGCGCGGCCCCTTCCCGCCGGTTCAGCGCAAAGGGTTTCTCAATCAGCACATGTTTACCCGCTTTTAGCACCCGCAGCCCATCGGGGAAATGATGGTTGTGCGGTGTGGCGATATAAACCGCATCAATATCCGGACGCGCCAACATCTCATCCATCTGAGCATAGGCCTGAGGGATCGCCCACTGTGCAGCAAAGCTGTCGGCCTTTTGTTGCGTGCGCGAGGCCACGGCGACAACCTGCTGACGGCTGTGCTCTTTTAAAGATTTCACAAAACGCTCGGCAATCCATCCGGGGCCAATAATCCCCCAGCGCAGAATAGGGACAGATTGCGCGGCGTGATGGCGCGGTTTCGGTAACTGAGACGGGAACATAGCGGCTCCTTGTTTTTATGGGGTATACGCAGAGGACACTATAAGCAGGCGCTAAGGGTGAGGAATAACGAATTAATGATGGAATTCCATCATCGAATTACCACTTGTCAAAATACAAGATGTCGCGGATAGTCCGGGCAGCTAATCACTATCAAGGAGCCAGAGATGATTAAATGTTCGTGGCGTAAAACCGCCCTGATTGCCGCCGCCTTGCCTTTATTGCTCTGTAGCAGTTCATTATGGGCCAATGCCGATGCTATTCAGCAGAAGCTGACTGATTTAGAAAAAAGCTCCGGCGGCAGGTTGGGCGTGGCGCTGATTAATACTACAGATAATTCTCAAATCTTATATCGCGGAGATGAACGTTTTGCCATGTGCAGCACCGGTAAAGTGATGGCCGCCGCCGCGGTGTTAAAGCAAAGCGAAGCCGATAATCAAGTATTGAATAAAAGGCTGGAGATTAAGAAATCAGATTTGGTGGTCTGGAGTCCGGTGACCGAAAAACATCTGCAGAGTGGAATGACGCTGGCGGAATTAAGCGCCGCAACCTTGCAATATAGCGACAACACCGCGATGAATAAGATGATTGGTTATCTTGGCGGACCAGACAAAGTGACCGCATTCGCCCGCAGCATTGGCGATGTCACTTTTCGTCTTGATCGTACGGAGCCTGCACTAAACACCGCGATTCCGGGTGATGAACGCGATACCACCACGCCGCTGGCGATGGCCGAAAGTCTGCACAAGCTGACGCTGGGTAATGCTCTGGGTGAACAGCAGCGCGCACAGTTAGTGACATGGTTGAAAGGCAACACCACTGGCGGGCAGAGCATTCGTGCGGGGCTGCCTGCAAGCTGGGTCGTGGGAGATAAAACCGGTGCTGGTGATTACGGCACGACCAATGATATCGCCGTTATCTGGCCGGAAAATCATGCCCCGCTGGTGTTAGTCACTTATTTCACCCAACCACAGCAGGATGCGAAAAGCCGCAAAGAGGTATTAGCCGCAGCGGCAAAAATTGTGACCGAAGGGCTGTAGCCGGACAGCCGCGTCACACGCCGCCTCCGGGGATAACACCCTCACCCCAGCCCTCTCCCTCAAAAGGGAGAGGGAGCAGGCCGTACCCGCGATTTATTTCGGTGTCTGACTTCCCTGGTGGCGCTGCGGCTTCCCGGGCTACGGGTTCACCACCATCTGCGGTCCGGTAGCCCGGACAGGCGCGTCACGCGCCGCCTCCGGGGATACCACCCTCACCCCAGCCCTGCGAGTTAAAATATTAATTCGTAATTTTAAACGTCAGTGCATAGGTGCTGGTTTTACCTTCATCACGCGCCCCCCCCATCTGATAAACCCGCACGGTATATTTTCCACCAGCAGTAAGACGTTGCTCAAAAGCATCACCACTCATTGATCCGTTATAAATCACCTCGTTAGCCGGTGTGATCACGTTAAAATAAGGATGCGGCCATTGGCTCTTCATGCTGATATGCATCATCTGGCCCGCTTTTGCTATCAGCGTAAAATCATGACTATCATCACCGGTCACGGTACTTTTTATTATCGTGCCGTTGCTTCCTTTATCAAAACGAACGGCATTGCTGTTTATTTTATCACTCGCTATTAATGATACTGACGTTAATAAACAACTAACACAGATCATGCCACCAACAATTAACTTTAAATTTTTCATTTAATTAACACCTTATGTTTTTTATGCGCGCTGTTATAGCACATAAGGTGTCAGGAGTATGCTGCTTCGAAATATTATCCACCGTTTTTACGGTTTAAAATCCAGAGCGGCATTTTTTAAATTTTGATATGCCCGTTCATTCGGAAATGGTGGAAACTTCGTACGTAATACAGCATCGTACATCACCGCACAAAACTCTGAACGCTCGCCTTCTACCTTCAAACCTGTCAGCTCTGCTCGACGGTTTAAAGACATACGCAAAGTACAGACGTCACCGCGATATTTTTCCCAATCAGGGATGTGCTCCCTAATAGCCTGTTGCAAGGCAAAAAGATAACCACTTATATTTTCGCTACTTGCATCATCAGGCGGAAGAGTCAGGGTATCCGACTGCGCAGCGCGCTGATTCATCTCCTGAATAAGCTGCGTTTGAGAGGGACTTTGTTTCTGCGCCCCCTGACAGCCGGAAAACAGCCATACGCCAGTCACCAGGCCGAGTAGATAGGTTACTTTTTTCATAATGTATCCTTACATAAAAGAGGCCGCTTCAAATCATCAGCGGCGAAACACTATTCTCGGGTCTCCTGACGATGGAGTAAATCCTGATAAATCGTCGTTAATATCCCTCCCGGACGAAACCCTTTTTTGATCCATTGCGTCACCTGGCCGGTCGCGGCGTGCTGGGTCGCCAGCAGCATTCCCGAGTCCTGTCGCGGGTTGTGGATCTGGCGGGTCACCAGCAATTTCTTCTCCATCGCTTCATGCGCCATATAATCCGGCAGAAATCCGATCCCTTCACCGAGGATCTGGCACTGGCATTTGGTATTAAAGTCCGGCACCAGGATCGCCTCCTGACCGTGCAGCAGCCAGCCCACCTTTTTATTAATGGTGCTGGCGGTATCCTCAACCATGATATTGGGGTAAAGGCGCAGCTGGCTTTCGGAAATCGGCTCCGGCATAAACGCCAACGGATGATCCGGAGCAATAGCAAACACCCAGCGGATCGCACCGATCTCGGTGTAATCAATCCCGCCGCCGTCGAGCAAGGTATCCGGCGCGCCGATAGCGATATTCGCCTGATTATTAATCATCGAGTCCCAGACACCGTTATAGACCTCGGTGGTCACGGTTATCTGGCAGGTAGGAAACTGCTTTTTCAACACCTGCAACAGCCGTGCCGTGTGGCGCGGCGTATAGAGCAACTGATTAATACAGATGCGCACCCGCGCTTCAATTCCCTGAGATATGGTATCGATGCTGCGCTTGATAGCGTGAAAATCATTCAACAGGTCAGTGGCTTTGCGAAAAAGATAAAAGCCGGATTCGGTCAACTCAATGCTGCGGGTATTGCGGGTAAAAAGCACCACGTCCAGCCCCGCCTCCATCCGTTTGATGGTATAGCTGATGGCTGAGGTGGTCAGCCCCAACTCATCCGCGGCTTTACTAAAGCTGCCAAAACGTGCCGCCGTGGTAAACGCCAGCAGGTTCTCTTCAGTAAAAATGGAATTCATGTGCTGCTCCTGCTTTTATTTACCCATACAGCTGAGGAATGTATTGGCAGTACTGATGCCAGGGCAACCATTTTTGAATATCTTTTAAAAACTCTCGGCTTATTACACGTTCTCCTTCGACGTCGCCTCGCTGAGTTTTCGCCCGCTATACTCGGAAATAAAGCCCACGCAGTTACCCGCCAGGAACCCCAACAACGTCACCGTCCAGTTCAGTCCGGTGGCGAAAAATAGCGTCATGCCCAAGAAACCGCCGGGAATAAAAGAAGTCAGGGCAAACCGCCCCTGCCAGACGATAACCGCCGAAAACGGCACTGTGGTTATTACGCTGGCCCAGAAGCCCGAAATTCCCGTGGCTGAAGCAATCGCCCCCGCGGCCAGCGCGGCGAGATACGCCCAGATGGCCCCGGAATAGTTAACGAAGAGGCTTTTTACCCAGCCTTCTTTACCGCCGCCCGCCGCGTAAAAACTGCAAAAGGCAACAAAGCCAATGGTACCGAGTAATTCCCAACCGTGTTGCAGCCCAACGTGCGAGGAAATCAGCTGCCAGACGCCAGCGCAGATGCCAACCGTAATCCCCGTAGCGGTGAGTCCGTTCATATCTTTCTCCTCTTAATAAAATGGCCTGATGAAGTATTTCAGCGAGGAAACTATATCGAAACAAAACCCGATTGAGTTAAGGGACAAAGAGGGAAAGAAACAAACGTTGCACCAACGCACAGTCCGTGTCGATTATTAAATAATATTCAACAATCAACCTGATTATGGCGAATAAAATTTAAGCGGGTTCTTTTCTCATAATTTCGTTGCTATTCTCAGACCATCAATAAACAGCCACAAAAATCAGGGGAATGATAATGAGCACACCAAATCTGCTGAATGAATATCTACTGGCTGCTGAACTGGGTAATTTACATCAATTAAAAACCTGTCTAACACAAGGTGTCGATATTAATGCCAGCAATCGCCAGGGACAAACGGCCATTACGCTGGCAAGTCTTAATCAACATTATGACTGCATCTCTGTGTTAATTTCCGCTGGAGTCGATATTAATCAGCAGGACAGGACCTGCCTCAATCCTTTTTTACTCAGTTGCCTGAATAACGATATTAAATTGCTGCAATTAATACTCCCCGCAAAGCCGGATCTGAACTGTTTAACCCGGTTTGGCGGCGTGGGCCTGACGCCTGCCTGCGAAAAAGGCCATATTGAGATCGTTAAAATACTGCTGGCCGAGACCGACATTAACGTCAACCACACCAACTTTGTTGGCTGGACGCCGCTGCTGGAAGCGATCGTTCTCAATGACGGCGGTCCGACGCAGCAGGCCATCGTTAAGCTGCTGCTGGAGCACGACGCCAGCCCGCATATGACCGATAAATATGGTAAAACCCCGCTGGAACTGGCTCGGGAGAAAGGGTTTGAAGAGATTGCCCAGTTGCTAATTTCTGCGGGAGCATAAACAGGAGCAGCGCTATCGACACCTTCACACCACGATGTGTGCAAGCGCTAACTGCGGATGAGGGTTTTCTCTGTGCGCGCGGTAGCGGACGGATTGAACAGGTCTTTTCCCGGGCGGTCAATATCTGGCTCCCGACAGAGCAGCAGCTCCTGACGCTGCTTGGCGAAGGCTACGATAACGCCCCCAACAGCGGTAGGTTAGCGCTCACACACTTAAACACCCTGTTCCGGCCAGGTGAAACGGTCGAATTTAGTGATTCGGGCATCAGCGTTGGCAAGAATATCTGGATAAATACCGGTACCTGCCTTCGCTGGCAGACGCCTAAAACGACGCTGAATACCGCGCGATTTGGGGCTATTCCCTGGTCACGCTGGCAAGAGTTTATTCACCTGCAACTCCATGAGGATGAAACGTTATTTCTCTATCGCGGCGACAATCCTTTTTATCGGGAGCTCGCCAGAGAATTGCAAGAGCGACGGAAAAGATTACTTAACGCCATTACGCAAAAACACAACATCACTCAGGCGGTTAGCCAGATGATTGGGTTAGGAATTGGCCTGACGCCGTCAGCGGATGATTACCTGGTAGGGCTAAGTATTATTTTATTTATTACCGGCCACCCGGCAGAAAAATACCGGGAAGCATTTTTAACCGCACTGCAACGTGCCAAAAATAATACTACGCAGCTGAGTGCAATAACGTTAGAAGCTGCTTTACAGCAGCGTTATCGCGAAAGTATTGCCATCTTGATTAACCAGATAATTAATCAGGTGGACCATTTTTCTATTCAGACCATTGCCGAGATTAAAAATATTGGCTCAAGTTCCGGCTGCGACATGCTGTATGGCATAGCGGACGCCTGCGCGCTGAGCCAAACCTACGGAGGGAATTATGTCAGTCAAAATAGTTATTAAAAAGAACACGTATTTTGATTCCGTGTCGCTGATGTCGATATCGACACGCGCCAACCAACTCGACGGCGTCGAGCAGGCGTTTGTGGCGATGGCGACCGAGATGAACAAGGGCGTGCTGAAGAATCTCGGGCTGCTGACGACAGAGCTTGATGAGGCGAAAAACGGCGACCTGATGATCGTTATCAACGGCAAAGACAGTGCCGATAACGAGCAGACGCTGGCGGCTATTGAAGAATTATTCACTAAAAAGGCCGACAGCGGCTCGCACGAAGCGCGCTACGCCACCCTTGCCAGCGCCAAAAAGCATATACCCGAAAGCAATTTGGCGGTGATTTCGGTCAACGGCCTGTTCGCCGCCCGCGAAGCGCGTCAGGCGCTGCAAAATGACCTCAACGTGATGCTGTTCTCCGACAACGTGTCGATTGAAGATGAGCTGGCGCTTAAGCAGTTGGCGCATGAAAAAGGGTTACTGATGATGGGCCCGGACTGCGGCACCGCCATCATTAACGGTGCGGCGCTGTGCTTTGGCAACGCAGTGCGGCGCGGCAATATCGGCATTATTGGCGCATCCGGCACCGGCAGCCAGGAACTGAGCGTGCGCATTCACGACTTCGGCGGCGGCATCTCACAGCTGATCGGCACTGGCGGACGCGACCTGAGTGAAAAAATTGGCGGGCTGATGATGCTCGACGCCATCGCCATGCTGGAAAACGATCCGCAAACTGAAATCATCGCGCTGGTCTCTAAACCGCCCGCCCCTGCGGTGGCACATAAAGTACTGGAACGCGCACGAAGCTGCCGTAAACCGGTGGTCGCCTGCTTCCTTGGTCGCGCTGAGCCTCCGGCGGATGAACAAGGGCTACAGTTTGCGCACGGGACCAAAGAAGCGGCGCTGAAAGCGGTTCTGCTGAGCGGCGTAAAAAAAGAATCTTTAGACCTGCACCCGATGAACGAAAAACTGATTGCCGAGGTTCGTGCGCAGCTCACGCCACAGCAAAAATATATTCGCGGTCTGTTCTGCGGCGGCACCCTGTGCGATGAAACGATGTTTGCGGTGATGGAAAAACACGCTGACGTTTACAGCAACATTCAGCCCGACCCAGCCTTCCGTCTGACTGACATTAACCGCAGCGTCAAACACACCTTCCTCGATTTCGGTGATGACGACTTCACCAACGGTAAGCCGCATCCGATGATCGACCCGACCAACCGCATCAGCCGTCTGCTCCAGGAAGCGCGCGATCCTGAAGTCGGCGTCATCGTGATGGACTTCGTGCTCGGTTTTGGCTCGCACGAGGATCCGGTTGGCGTGATGCTAGATGCAATCAAAGAGGCGAAAGCGATCGCCGCCGCCGAAGGGCGAGAGCTTGCGATCCTCGGCTACGTGCTGGGGACCGATCTTGATACGCCATTGCTGGAAAAACAGCGCCAGATGTTAAGCGACGCGGGCGTCATTCTGGCCAGCAGCAGCACCAATACCGGATTGCTGGCGCGTGAATTTATCTGCAAAGGGGAGAACGCCTGATGAGCCAGTTATTTAACCAACCGTTGAACGTGATTAACGTCGGTATCGCCATGTTTAGCGACGATCTGAAAAAGCAGCATGTTAATGTCACCCAGCTCGACTGGACGCCGCCGGGCCAGGGCAATATGCAGATTGTTAACGCACTGGATAGCATCGCCGACTCGCCGCTGGCGGAGAAAATCGCCGCCGCCAACCAGCAGGCGCTGGAGCGTATTATTCAGTCCCACCCGGTGCTGATTGGCTTTGATCAGGCGATTAACGTCGTTCCTGGCATGACGCCGAAAACGATTCTCCACGCCGGTCCGCCGGTGAAGTGGGAAAACATGTGCGGCGCAATGAAAGGCGCGGTCACCGGGGCGCTGGTGTTTGAAGGGCTGGCGAAGGATATCGACGACGCGGCGGTACTGGCGGCTTCCGGCGAAATCACCTTCTCGCCGTGCCACGAGCATGATTGCGTGGGGTCGATGGCGGGTGTGACCTCCGCTTCGATGTTTATGCATATCGTCGAGAACAAAACCTACGGCAACATCGCTTATACCAACATGAGCGAGCAGATGGCGAAGATCCTGCGCATGGGGGCAAACGACCAGAGCGTGATCGACCGTCTGAACTGGATGCGTGACGTACAGGGCCCGATGCTGCGCGACGCGATGAAAATCATCGGCGAGATCGACCTGCGCTTAATGCTGGCGCAGGCGCTGCATATGGGCGACGAGTGTCATAACCGCAACAACGCGGGTACCACGCTGCTGATTCAGGCGCTGACGCCGGGGATTATTCAGGCCGGTTACTCCGTTGAGCAGCAGCGCGAAGTGTTCGAGTTTGTCGCCAGCAGCGACTACTTCTCCGGCCCGACGTGGATGGCGATGTGTAAAGCGGCGATGGACGCAGCGCACGGCATCGAATACAGCACCGTGGTTACCACCATGGCGCGCAACGGCGTTGAGTTCGGCCTGCGGGTCAGCGGCCTGCCGGGGCAATGGTTTACCGGTCCGGCGCAGCAGGTGATTGGCCCAATGTTTGCCGGATATAAGCCGGAAGACTCGGGTCTGGATATTGGCGATAGCGCGATTACCGAAACCTACGGCATCGGCGGTTTTGCGATGGCGACGGCCCCGGCAATTGTGGCGCTGGTGGGCGGTACGGTGGAAGAGGCTATCGATTTCTCCCGCCAGATGCGCGAAATCACGCTGGGCGAGAACCCGAACGTCACCATCCCACTGCTCGGTTTTATGGGCGTGCCAACGGCTATCGACATCACCCGCGTCGGCAGCAGCGGCATTCTGCCGGTGATCAACACCGCTATTGCGCATAAAGATGCGGGCATCGGCATGATTGGCGCCGGGATCGTGCACCCGCCGTTCGCTTGCTTCGAGAAGGCGATTTTAAGCTGGTGCGAACGCTACAACGGATAACGGACGGTCCCCTCTCCCCTTTGGGGAGAGGGAGCAAACCCAACAACAATAATCACATCACCTTCTGCACTGGAAACCTACACCATGAAAGAACTTGTGGTCGTTGCCATTGGTGGCAACAGCATAATCAAAGACAACGCCAGCCAGTCGATTGAACATCAGGCGCAGGCGGTGAAAGCGGTCGCCAATACGGTGCTGGAGATGCTGGCGTCCGATTACAACGTGGTGCTCACCCATGGCAACGGACCGCAGGTGGGGCTGGATTTGCGCCGCGCCGAAATCGCCCATGAGCGCGAGGGTCTGCCGCTCACCCCGCTGGCCAACTGCGTCGCCGATACTCAGGGCGGGATCGGCTATCTTATTCAACAAGCGCTGAACAACCGTCTCGCCGAACGTGGCGAACAAAAAGCGGTGACGGTGGTGACGCAAGTGGAGGTGGATAAAAACGATCCTGGTTTTGCCCATCCGACCAAACCCATCGGCGCGTTCTTTAATGAAAACCAGCGTGATGAACTTCTGCTGGCCCATCCAGACTGGCGATTTGTCGAAGACTCAGGACGCGGTTACCGTCGGGTCGTGGCTTCTCCTGAGCCGCAACGCATCGTCGAGGCCGCTGCTATTAAAACCCTGACTCAACAAGGTTTTATCGTGATTGGCGCAGGCGGCGGCGGTATTCCGGTGGTGCGCGGTGAGCAGGGGGATTATCAGAGCGTCGATGCGGTGATCGACAAAGATCTCTCCACCGCCCTGCTGGCCCGAGAGATCCGCGCCGATATTCTGGTTATCACCACCGGCGTTGAAAAAGTCTGTATCCATTTTGGTCAACCCAATCAGCAGGCGCTGGGCACAACCACCGTCAGCGAAATGACCCGCTATATGCAGGAAGGCCATTTCCCGGCGGGCAGTATGCTGCCAAAAATCGTCGCCAGCCTCGCGTTCCTGCAACACGTCGGCAAACGGGTCATCATTACCACGCCGGAACGCCTGGCCGCCGCGCTGCGCGGGGAAACTGGAACCCATATCGTGCATGACTAAGATAGGCTCTAAAACAAAAGGAAGAGAGATGAATAGAGACAATAGCCGCCGGGAGTTTCTCAGCCAGAGCGGTAAGATGGTCACCGCTGCCGCCCTGTTCGGTGGGGCGGTTCCGGCCGCCTATGCCGCGAACAGCCAGACTCCGGCGAGCACCTGCGAAAATAAAAGCATCAATCGCATCGCCAACAACCACTACTATCTCGACAACGTCCTGCTGGAAAGCGGCTTTGAGTATGAGAACGGGGTTGCGGTGCACACCCGCACCGAACGGCAAACGCTGGAGATTCGCGACGGCAAAATAGCGGCGCTGCTAAGCAATAAAAGCCACCCCGATGCTGCCCTTCCCCACTATGACGCAGGTGGTAAGCTGATGCTGCCGGCGATGCGCGATATGCATATTCACCTGGATAAAACCTTTTACGGTGGCCCGTGGCGATCGCTGAACCGCCCGGCGGGCACCACGATTCAGGATATGATCAAGCTGGAGCAGAAGCTGCTGCCCGAGCTACAGCCTTACACGCAAGCCCATGCCGAAAAGCTGATCGACCTGATCCAGTCTAAAGGCTCCACCATCGCCCGCAGCCACTGCAATATTGAGCCGGTATCCGGGCTGAAAAATCTCGAAAATCTTCAGGCGGTGCTGGCGCGACGTCAGGCGGGTTTTGCGTGCGAGATCGTCGCCTTTCCACAGCACGGGCTACTGCTGTCGAAATCTGAACCGCTGGTGCGTGAAGCGATGCAGGCCGGCGCGCACTATGTTGGTGGGCTGGATCCGACCAGCGTCGACGGCGCGATGGAGAAATCGCTCGATACCATGTTCCAGATTGCGCTCGATTACGATAAAGGCGTCGATATTCACCTGCACGAGACCAGCCCGGCGGGCATAGCGGCGGTGAATTATATGGTGGAAACCGTCGAGAAAACGCCGGAACTAAAGGGCAAGCTAACCATCAGCCACGCCTTCGCGCTGGCGATGATGAATGAGCAGCAGGTAGATGAAATCGCCACGCGTATGGCGGCGCAGCAAATCACCATTGCCTCCACCGTGCCCATCGGCACGCTGCATATGCCGCTCAAACAGCTGCGTGATAAAGGCGTCTTTGTGATGACCGGTACCGATAGCGTTATCGATCACTGGTCGCCCTATGGCCTCGGCGACATGCTGGAAAAAGCTAACCTTTACGCCCAGCTCTATATTCGCCCCAATGAGCAGACGCTGTCGCGTTCGCTGGCCATCGCCACCGGCAACGTGCTGCCGCTCAACGATAAGGGCGAGCGCGTCTGGCCTAAGGCGCAAGATGAAGCCAGCTTCGTGCTGGTTGACGCTTCCTGTTCCGCCGAGGCGGTGGCGCGAATTTCGCCGCGTACCGCGACCTTCCATAAAGGCAATATGGTGTGGGGCAGCGTCGGATAAATGCCCCTGTAGACGCAAAAACCCGGCACCAGGCCGGGGTTGAGACTGATGACAAACCCTAAAAAGAGTACGGGCGATTCCCTCGCCCCTCCGGGGAGAGGGTTAGGGTGAGGGGTAAATATGCTGATTAATCAGATTGTTACAACCCTCACCCCGGCCCTCTCCCTGAAAGGGAGAGGGAGAAAAACGAACCCTCATTCACTTTTAAGCACGTTTGTCAGCAGTCCCAACCCCGGCACCAAGCCGGAGTTGGTTTTATTGCGCTAGCGCTTATTTTACCGGACGCATGGCCGGGAACAGGATCACATCGCGGATAGTGTGGCTGTTGGTAAACAGCATCACCATACGGTCAATACCAATCCCCAGACCGGCGGTTGGCGGCAGGCCATATTCCAGCGCGGTGACGTAGTCTTCGTCGTAGAACATCGCTTCGTCATCGCCCGCCGCTTTGGCGTTAACCTGATCGAGGAAACGCTGCGCCTGGTCTTCGGCATCGTTCAGCTCGCTAAAGCCGTTGCCGATTTCACGCCCGCCGATAAAGAACTCAAAGCGATCGGTGATTTCCGGGTTCACATCGTTACGGCGCGCCAGCGGCGAAACTTCTGCCGGATACTCGGTGATAAAGGTCGGCTGGATCAGGTGCGCTTCCGCCACTTCGTCGAAGATCTCGGTGACAATACGCCCCAGCCCCCAGCTTTTCTCCACGTGAACACCGATGGATTCCGCCAGCGCTTTCGCCGCGTCGAAGTTATCCAAATCCGCCATCTCGGTTTCAGGACGGTGTTTCTTAATCGCTTCGCGCATGGTCAGTTTTTCAAACGGCTTGCCGAAGTCGAACACCTGGTCGCCGTACGGCACTTCGGTTTTACCCAGTACGGTTTGCGCCAGAGTACGGAACAGCGATTCGGTCAGTTCGATCAGATCTTTGTAATCTGCATACGCCATATAGAGTTCCATCATGGTGAACTCTGGATTGTGGCGCACGGAAATGCCTTCGTTACGGAAGTTACGGTTAATCTCGAACACCCGTTCGAAGCCGCCGACCACCAGCCGTTTTAGATACAGCTCCGGCGCGATGCGCAGGTACATGTCCAGATCGAGGGCATTATGATGGGTGATAAACGGACGTGCCGAAGCACCGCCGGGGATCACCTGCATCATCGGGGTTTCCACTTCCATAAAGCCGCGCGCGACCATAAATTGACGCATAGTCGCGAGGATCTGCGAACGCACCTTAAAAGTGTGGCGCGACTCTTCGTTGGAAATCAGATCGAGATAACGCTGACGATAGCGCGCTTCCTGATCCTGCAGGCCGTGGAATTTGTCCGGCAGCGGGCGCAGCGCTTTGGTCAGCAGGCGCAGCTCGGTGCAGTGGATAGAGAGTTCGCCGGTTTGGGTTTTGAACAGTTTACCGCGGGCCGCGATGATGTCGCCGAGGTCCCATTTCTTAAACTGCTCGTTATAGACGCCTTCCGGCAGATCGTCGCGGGCGACGTATAGCTGAATGCGGCCGCCGACATCCTGTAAGGTGACGAAGGAGGCTTTACCCATGATACGGCGGGTCATCATACGGCCAGCAACCGAGACTTCGACGTTCAGGGAGACGAGCTCTTCGTTGTCCTTACCATCAAATTCAGCATGGAGCTGGTCAGAAGTATGATCGCGACGAAAATCGTTCGGGAACGCCACGCCCTGCTCACGCAGCGCAGCCAGTTTTTCACGACGGGTTTTCAGTTCATTATTAAGGTCAATTGCCTCATCGGCACCTTGTGCTTGTTGTTCAGACATGTTGGTTCCTCATAACCCTGCTTGCAAACTTGCTTCGATAAATTGAACCAGGTCACTATCCAGCGCGGCCTGTCTCGGGTGGCAGCACCGGAGAACAATCTTAACGAACCTGGTTTCACTTCCGGCTGAATTCACTCAGCCATCGTTTCACTAACGATTTTTTGTCTTCGGCTTCCGCGCTCGCCAGAATATCCTCCTCCTGATTATTGAACGGTGCAAGGAGCGGTTTTCGCTCCGCTGTTGAGAATGCTTAGCCAACTCCCCCGGTCGCGCTGCGCTTACCGGGGATACAAATCGCGCCGGCCGGTAGCCCGGCTAAGGCGTTTACGCCGCGAGCCGGGACGAACATCAGGCACCGCCTCCGGGAACTTCACCGGCAGCCGCGCGACGCCTGCCCACGCTAAAGGCGGTGACGAAGGCGATAATGACAATCACCGCCACGCAGCCCAGCGTCCACTCGCCCATTTGCGCAAAGAAATGCTGATACGCGACAATCGCCGTATCGCTGATTTGCGACTCTGTGGTCTGCTGCGCCACCACGCCCGCCAGCCAGTTGGCCACCGCGCCGGTCGCCAACATATAAATCCCGGTCAGCACGCCGGTCACGCCGGGCATATTGAGACGGGTGATTTGCGCCATCGCCACCGGATCGATAAACAGCTCGGCAAAGCCCATCAGCGCCAGGCCAGCCACCATCATGCCCATCGATGCCTGCCCTTGCGCCGCACCATGGCGCGCGTTAAGCGCCAGCAGCATAAAACCGCAGCCCATCAGCACCAGACCGAAGGCGAACTTCAGCCATACACGCAGTGCAGAACGGGTGCTGCCTTCGGGACGCATCAGCCACGCCAGCGCGACGCCCGCCGCCATCACCGCGACGGCGTTGACCGACTGGAACAGCGCGGTAGGCACTTCGGTATTCAGCAAGCGACGATTAACAAAGTGGTCGATAAACAGGCTTATCGAGCTACCGCCCTGCTGCGCCAACACCCAGAACAGCGTGCCGGTCAACATCAACAGAACGATTTGCCACAGCGCGCGGCGGTGTTCGGGGGATTTGATCATAATGCGCGCCACCATCTGGGCGGCGAAAACGCAGACAATCGCCAGCAGATAGCCGGACCAGTTATTCTCCAGCAGCAGAGTGAAAAACACCGGCGCGACGCAGAGCATCACCCCCAGCCAGCCCCAGGTCGGCAGCACAAACTTCACCGTTCGCAGCGCCTGTTTATCGACGCCGCGCGTATTGCGGAAGTAGCGGCTACCGCTTAAGAAAATCATCAGACCGGCAAACATACCGATCCCCGCCAGCGCAAAGCCGATATGCCAGCCGTACCACTGCGCCGCCAGCCCGCAGGCGATGGGCGCGGCGATGGAGCCGACGTTACCGGCGGCGTACAGCAGCGAGAAACCGCCGTCGCGACGAGGGTCATCAACAACGTAAAGTTCGCCCAGCAGGCAGCTAATATTGGATTTGAACAGACCGTAGCCGCAGATGATGATCGCCAGCGCGAGATACAGGCTCCAGATGGAATCGGATTCGACGCCCAACACTACATGGCCGAGGGTCATCAGCAGCGCGCCGGCAATCACCGCCGTGCGGTTGCCGAGCAGGCGGTCGGCAAGCCAGCCGCCGAGAATGGGGGTAACGTAAACCAGGGAGGCGTAAGCGCTGAACAGGCTGATGGCGTGGCTGTCATCAAAACCAAGCTGATGGGTGAGATAGAGGATGAGTAAGGCACGCATGCCGTAAAAGCTGAAATATTCCCAGATTTGGATCGCTACGATGTAGTAAATCGCGCGCGGCTGTGAGGGTGTTTTCATGGGTTCTCCTTGCAGCGTGAAAAAAAGGGAAGTGGCAAGCCACTTCCCTGTTGTGCATCGATTATTTATTGTTTTCGTCTTTCAGCACTTTAACGGTGTAACGACCATCAGCCTGGCGATAGGCACCGTGGATATCGGTTTCGAAGCCCGGATAGTGAGCGCCGATTTCACACAGCATCTGCAGGAACTCCAGCACCGGACGGCTCTCTTCGGTGATCATCTCACCCGGCATCACCAGCGGAACTCCCGGAGGATACGGCAGGATCATGTTGGCGTTAACGCGACCGACCATCTCTTCGAGATAGACCTCTTCAGTCTGACCGTGCAGCTCTTTTTGGAACGCAGCGTATGGCGTGATCATCATCGCTGGCAGCACTTCGAATGCGCGGAACATCAGGTCCGGCAGGTTGTGATGCTCAACCAGTTTGTGAATGTTCTGCGCCAGTTCCTGAACACGCATGTTTTCATAGAACTCAGGATCTTCACGGTACAGCGACGGCAGCATGTTTTTCACCCGCAGGTTCAGGTCGAACGCGCGTTTGAAGTCGGTCAGCGCGCGCAGCAGGCTGAGTGCTTTGGTTTTGTCGATACCGATGCTGAACAGGAACAGCAGGTTGTACGGACCGGTTTTTTCCACCACGATGCCGTGTTCGTCGAGGTATTTCGCCACGATGCTGGCCGGAATACCAAACTCGTCCATGGTGCCGTCTTTCTTCATCCCCGGGGTCAGCAGCGTGACTTTGATCGGGTCGAGGTACATGTGTTCGTTGTCGATGTTTTTGAAACCGTGCCATGCGCTGTCGGAGCGCAGCGGCCAGCATTCAGCGCCATCGATATGTTCTGGCTGCCAGACGTCGAAGAACCACCCTTCAGACTCGCCTTTCAGACGTTTAATCTCTTTACGGAACTTGATAGAACGCTCGATAGAACCGTCGATCAGGCGCTTACCGGCGTTGCCTTTCATCATCGCCGCCGCGGTTTCGGTAGAAGCCACCACACCGTAGTGCGGAGAGGTGGTGGTATGCATCATGTAGGCTTCGTTAAAGGTTTCTTCGTTAACGTCGCCTTTAATGTGGATCATCGAAGCCTGGGAGAACGCCGCCAGCAGTTTGTGCGTGGACTGGGTTTCGTAAATCACTTTCCCTTCAACGCGACCGCCGCTCATCCCGCATTTACCGGCGTAAATCGGTGAGAAGTTGGTGTAAGGCACCCATGCTGAGTCAAAGTGGATGGATTTCACATCCAGGGTTTTCTTGATGAAGTCGGTGTTGTACAGCAGACCATCATAGGTGGAGTTGGTGATTACCGCGTGCACCGGCCAGGTGGCGTTAGGGGTCTCTTTCACGCGTTTGGCGATAGTCGCATGCTGGAATTCGCTCTGCGGGATCCCGCCGAGGATGCCGTAAGCGTTACGCGTCGGGCGGAAGTAGATTGGCGTAATGTCGCTCATCATCATCAGATGGGTCAGCGATTTGTGGCAGTTACGGTCAATCAGCACGGTGCTACCGGCCGGCGCGGAGTACATCCCGACGATTTTGTTGGCGGTAGAAGTGCCGTTGGTCACCATATAGCTGCGTTCAGCATTGAAGACGCGAGCAATATACTCTTCCGCTTCTTTGTGTGGACCACTGTGATCGAGCAGAGAACCCAATTCAGAAACCGAAATCGAGACATCGGATTTCATGGTGTTGGAGCCAAAGAAATCATAGAAGATGCTGCCGACCGGGCTTTTCTGGAACGCGGTACCGCCCATGTGGCCTGGGGTACAGAAGGTGTATTTGCCTTCACGCACATATTTGAACAGCGCTTTGGTCAGCGGCGGCAGAATGGTGTCGATATATTCGTCAGTGTTCTGTTTGATTTTGTCGGCGATATCATTCGCCGCGCCCAGCGCATATTCGAAGAAGCGCACCTGCATACGCAGATCGTTGAGGCTCACGTCCAGAGTGGAGTAAGTGTTAGCGAAGGCGTACAGCGGCATGTATTCGTTCAGTTTGCTGATTTCTTCGCACAGTTCGAGATTGTATTTATCCCAGTCGAAGATAACGCCGCACAGACGCGCATTGTTTTCGATAAGTTTTAATAAGTCGTCACGGTCGTTCGGGTAGACAATACGGAAGTCCAGACGTTCGAGGGCGCGATGCAGTTCACGGATGGGCTCTTCTTTGAAGTAAACACCCATGTGATTCATGATTGCGATAACGTTCATAGTCAAATCTCCAGATAAAGAAAGCCCCTCCCGCCACGTCGTGACAGGTGATGGAAGGAGCCTCAGGAATAGGGTTACTGATTAATGTGCGTTGGCGGTGTTGTTATCAGCGGAATCGTTGTTGCTCTGGCGCTGGTGCATTTTGCGACCGTAGAACATCAGGATGATCAGGCTGACGATAAAGGTACCGGCCAGTTCGAAGGAGCTTGCACCCATCAGGGCGATGAAGCAGAACCCGCAGCCAAGGACTGAACAAATCAGGCTGACGAAGTTACGAATGTTGATGCCTTCGAAGCGAATCAGGTCAACGCAGGAGTAGAAGTAAGGCAGCATGGTCAGCAGAACCGCGATACCGGTCAGCTCACCGAACAGGTCGGACGCTTTACCACCGCTGGAGTTCATCAGGGTAATCAGCACCATCAGAACAGTCATTTTCACTGCGGCCAGCAGCAGGCCTTTTTTCGGGTTACCGTTTTTATCCAGCTCGCCGTAGATTTTCGGGAAGTTGCCATCGTTAGCCGCACGTACACCGGCCTGGCCGACCAGCATCATCCAGGAACCGAGAGAAGTCAGACACGCAAAGGCGGTGAAAGCGGAAACCAGCGGAGCAGCCCAGCCGCCGAGTATAGTCGAAGCACTCACGGCAAACGGTGCGCCGGAAGCGGCCATTTCAGAGGCAGGGTACATACCGGCGATAACCTGAGTGGCGGCGATATAAACGATACCTGCCAGCGCGGTTCCCAGCATGGTGGCCAGCGGAACGGTACGTTTCGGGTTTTTCACCATCCCGGTGCTCACGGCAGCGGATTCAACACCCACGAAGGCCCACAGGCAGAGCAGGATACTTTTGATAACCGCGTGGCTATCTGTCGTAGTAGAGGTATTCCAGTTCGCCTGATAGGTGGCAACGTCAAACCAGTGCCAACCAATAACCGCCGTCATAACTACCGGAATAAGTACCAGTACCAAACCAATTGTCGTCAGGCGGCTCACCCAGGTCCCACCGAGCATATTCACAAAGGTAAATATCCACACGATGGCAATACAGGCGATACCGGCGGGAATTGGGTTATTCAGTACCGGGAAGAATGTAGAGAGATAAGATACGGCGGTAATCCCGATTGCCAGATTACCAATCCAGTTTGCGTGATAATAAAGGACGCCGGTTTGAAAACCGAATGCCGGAGATATTTCGCCCGCATAGGCAATTGGACCACCCTGCTGCGGGTTTTTGGTCGCCAGTCGGGCATAAACATAAGCCAGAGACATTGCGCCAATAATAGATATCACCCAACCCCAGATGGCGATAGAACCGATACTCGCCAGGTTCGCAGGTAATAGTGCAATACCGCTCCCCATCATATTACCAGCGACGACGCCGGTACAGGCAAATAGCCCGATCTTCTTGGCAGAACTCATGTTTGCTTTTCTCCTAAGTTTATTTGGGAGGTACAGATCATGATGATGAACCTTTTATTGACCCGACCAACTGCCAACAAGATTACGGATTCGTACGAGATAAGTCCTAAAGATAAAGTGAAATAACAACAAACATCAGACAAATGATATTTTGACCTTTTTCGCGCAACATATCAGGATGACAAGTTGATATCAAAAAAAGATAAACATTGAATATTTACAGTAAGTTAGAACAACACATGTATGTTGAAATTGTGTTGCAAACAGGCTGAAAATTGCTATAGATATATAACAACAGAGATGCTCATGAGAAACATAAGATTAACCTCACCATACTTAAAACCACGAGCATGGTGAGGGTTTACTTATTCTGAAGAGAGGAAGTTATCGAGATAGGGAACAACGCGGGTCACTGAGGTCTGAAATACCGCATTTTCAATCCAGTAAAACGTATTCTCACCTGGACGTAAATTGAACGCAGTGAGATAAGCATCAGCCGCTTCCCGGTTTTGGCCTTTCATTTCGTAGACCTTACCGAGCAGCACATAGTTCATCCACGACATTTCCAGGTCAATGCCGGTATTAATGGCATTGTAGGCTTCATCCACCTTTCCTTTGCCCAGCATATCGACTGTTTTAATTTGATAGAATACTGCCATATCTTTAATCCCGGGCATATTACCCACTCGGGTTATTTCGCTATAAAGATCGGCCAGTTGTTTTTCATCCAGCGGCTGTTGTGAATGGCGTAATACATCTACCAGCGCTTTTTCCGCATAAGCATAAGTAAAGTCCGGCGACTGTTTATTCACATCTTCGAGCAGAATGCTGGCCTTGCCGAGGGAATCGACATCGCCGTACATTAATAGCTGATGGGCCTGATAGAAATGCGTGAGCGCCATACTTTGCGAGGGTTGATATTGTTTCAACATCTCCTGCATTCGCGCTGGCCACGGCTGTTTCAGCGCCTCCGACAGGCTGCTCAGCAGGTCGTTTTGAATCGACAGCTGGTTGTCGTTGGTGACGAAGTAGCGCTTATCCATCATCGTTGAGCCGTCGGCGTTATCCACCACTTTGACCGACATAAAGCACTGCTGAGCGCGATAGTGGCGCTGGTTGACAAACTCAATGGTCAGCGTTTTTCCGGAACTGCTCGGCTCATTAATGTTGTAGTTGGTTTTATCGTGCACCATAAAGGTGGAGAAGGTGTTCAGCGAGGTGGTGATCAAGCTCCCTAAGCCAATGGCGTAGGAGTGTTGTGATGCCCAGTTGTTGCAGGTATTGCCATTGATCAGATGAATATCGACATCGCGCGGGTTAAGCAGCAACCGCGTTTTAGTCACCGGGGGGCGCGACTCAAGGGTCGATAGCGCCACCAACGCCACGCAGCTGCCGAGGGCCAGCAGGAACAGCCCCCAGACGATAAAGGTGCTAATCCGCTTACGTTTTTCAGGTTTTGCGGGCGGCGCAATCTCCGGCGTAACCGCATCCGGTTGTGGAGAGTGCGTCGGCGTTTCCGATATCGCCATCGCGGTTTCTGCAGGAATCACCGGCGTCAGTTCCTCCCCCTCTTCCGTACACCAGATAACCGGCACCGTCAGCTTATAACCACGTTTGGGCACGGTAGCAATGTATTCAAGGCTGCTATCGTCGCCATCTTTTAGCGATTTACGTAACTCGGAAATGCTTTGCGTCACGACGTGGCTGGTAACAACGTTACGGGTCCAGACGTTGTCGATAAGCTCATCCCTGCTGAGCACTTCACCAGGGTGACGGGCAAAGAAAACCAGAAGATCGATTAAGCGCGGTTCGAGAGTTAGCTGACGCCCCTTGCGGCTAATTTGGTTAACAGAGGGAGTAACCAGCCATTCTCCAACGCGAACAACAGGTTGTTGCATAAAAAAAAGCCCCAGGACGAAAAGGGAAAGGCGCGATGATAACACATTTGTCTTATCTATTTATGCCGGAACGTATAAGCCAATCCGCAATGGCAATAAACCTAAAGCAAACCGTCAACATAGAGTAAATGTAGCAGACCCGGCAATCCTCTCGCCAATGTCGCCGAAATCGTTTGCATATAATCAATAACAAAACGCCCCTACCATTAGTGAAAAAATAATTGAAGCTGATCACATAAACAGAACCAAAGATGCTTTTTTTTAGGTATGTTTATGCACGGCACTGCATAAACATTCGTGATTATTCTTTTCGTCTGCACAGGCCGTCGTTAAAAAATGTTTCATCCGATGACGGTTTTTTATCCATTACGCTGAGTAGTCATACTCATAGCGCCCCTATATCGCATGCTTAACGATGTTTTGTATGTGCAAACATTTATATTTATTTCAGAACAACCTCATTTTGATTCATGCAATAAACCCTGCATAACATCTATTTTGATTATTCGTGCGCCGTTTTTTTATTGATTAAAATCAATAAACCCTGGAACTATTAGAATCAGAATGCACGCAAATCTTCTTTGAGCCGATAAATATGGAAAACAATAGCCGAGCATGGCCACATATTAGACGCATCACGCATATCATGATGGTATGCCAACGTAGCTGCTTTGATTTTCATATCTTCAATTCTAAATAACCCTTCTTTTATGGTGTGAACTGGACATCAGCTCCGTCGCACGCTGCTTTCTTTATTCTTACTATACAAACAGTTATCAGAATAGAAAATGCACCTCGCTGCACCCTTTGCGTGATGTTTTTTCAGCGTAGCCAGGATCTTTCAATATCCTGAGCCATTCTGCTGTGCTTATTTTTGTATCGAAAAAATAAAGTAGCCCAATAAAAAATGATCCCGTTATTCCCTTTTCCGGCGACCAATAAGCCGGAGGCACCTTTTTATCTAAAATACTGATTGAGATTGTTTATGAACCCGTTTAATAACAAAATCGCCGTTAGCCCCGCTATGACATCCTGCTTTGCCAGCCGCAGAGAAACCTGCGATGTTCGCAGTACGGATTTTACTGACGTCTCCGCCGTGGTTCTCTCGGTTGCCGATGCCACCAACGGTATTCTGAAAACCATCGAAGGTACGGGTTTCGGCCTGCCGGTGTTCGTCGCCGTGTGCTGTGAAGATACGTTACCGGCAGATATCCTGCCCCGCGTGACCGGCGTTTTTGAACTTTGTGACGACAATGCGGAATATTACGGTAAACAGCTGGATGCCGCCGCCGATCGTTATGAAAGCGAAATGCTGCCGCCGTTTTTTAGCCGCATGGTCGATTATGTCGGTAAAGGCTACGCCGCATTTGACTGCCCGGGGCACCAGGGCGGGCAGTTCTATCGCCGCCACCCTGCCGGTCGCCAGTTTTTCGACTGGTTTGGCGAAACGCTTTTCCGCTCCGATTTATGTAACGCCGACGTCGCTCTGGGCGATCTGCTGATTCACGAAGGCGCAGCCTGCGCAGCTCAGCAGCACGCGGCAAAAGTCTTTAACGCCGACAAAACCTACTTCGTCCTCAACGGTACTTCTTCCTCAAACAAAGTGGTCCTGAATGCGCTGCTGGCGCAGGGCGATCTGGTACTGTTTGACCGTAATAACCACAAGTCAAACCACCACGGTGCGCTGCTGCAGGCAGGCGCGACGCCGGTTTATCTGGAAACGGCCCGTAACCCGTTTGGCTTTATCGGCGGTATCGATTCCCACTGCTTCGAAGAGAAATATCTGCGTAAATTAGTGGAAGAAGTGGCTCCTGAGCGTAAAAACAATCAGCGTCCGTTCCGCCTGGCGATTATTCAGTTGGGGACTTATGACGGCACGATTTACAACGCTCGTCAGGTGGTCGATAAAATCGGTCATCTGTGTGACTACATCCTGTTTGACTCGGCGTGGGTGGGTTACGAACAGTTTATTCCGATGATGAAAGAGTGCTCCCCGCTGCTGCTGGAGCTGAACGAAAACGATCCGGGCATTCTGGTCACTCAGTCGGTGCACAAACAGCAGGCCGGTTTCTCTCAGACGTCGCAGATTCACAAAAAAGACAGTCATATCAAAGGCCAGCCTCGCTACGTTAGCCATAAACGTATGAATAACGCCTTTATGATGCACGCCTCCACCAGCCCGTTCTATCCGCTGTTCGCCGCGCTGGACGTCAATGCCAAAATGCACGCCGGCGAGAGCGGTAAGCGCCTGTGGCTGGATTGCGTGAAGTTTGGTATCGAAGCCCGCAAGCTGATTCTGGAACTGTGCCAGCACATCCGTCCGTTTGTGCCGCCGATGGTTGAGGGTAAAAAATGGCAGGATTATGATACTGAAGTCATGGCCAATGACGTCCGCTTCTTTAACTTTATCCCGGGCCAGCGCTGGCACGCTTTTGACGGTTACGCCGAAGATCAGTATTTCGTCGATCCTTGCAAGCTGATGCTAACCACGCCGGGTATCAATGCAGAAACCGGGGAATATGAATCCTTCGGCGTTCCGGCAACCATTCTGGCGAACTTCCTGCGTGAAAACGGTATTGTTCCAGAAAAATGCGACCTGAACTCGATTCTGTTCCTGCTTACTCCAGCAGAAGACATGGCTAAAATGCGTCATCTGGTGGCGCAGATTGCCCGCTTTGAGCGTTTGCTGGAAGAAGATGCACCGCTGTCTGAGGTTTTACCCGCGCTGTATGCGAACTATGAAGAGCGTTATCGCGGCTATACTTTACGCCAGTTATGCCAGGAAATGCATGACCTCTACGTCAGCTACGATGTGAAACAGCTGCAAAAAGAGATGTTCCGTAAAGATTATTTCCCACGGGTGGCGATGAACCCGCAGCAGGCCAATATGGAATTTGTTCGCGGCAACGTTGAGCTGGTCGCGCTAAAAGATATTGAAGGCCAAATTGCGGCTGAAGGCGCACTTCCTTACCCGCCGGGCGTATTGTGCGTAGTGCCTGGCGAAATTTGGGGCGGCGCGGTTCAACGTTATTTCCTCGCGCTGGAAGAGGGAATTAATCTGCTGCCTGGCTTCGCTCCTGAATTACAGGGCGTTTATATTCAGGAAGATGCCGATGGCCGCAAACGCGCTTATGGGCATGTTATCAAGCGTTAATACTGAACCAACACCAGTAATGAGTTTATTACCGTCGTGATATTTCAATCCGGCGGTAATAGCTGCCCGTACAACATATTTAGAATATATACCCTAAATAATTCGAGTTGCTTAAAGGCGGCAAGTGAGTGAGTCCCCAGGAGCATAGATAACTATGTGACTGGGGGGAATGTGCGTAGCCAACACATAAGCAACTTGAAGTATGACGGGTATATATACCCTAAATAATTCGAGTTGCTTAAAGGCGGCAAGTGAGTGAGTCCCCAGGAGCATAGATAACTATGTGACTGGGGGGAATGAGCGTAGCCAACACATAAGCAACTTGAAGTATGACGGGTATATCACTGTACCGATAATGAGGTTATAGAGTTATGAGTACGTCAAAGAATAAAATGGGCGTGGTTCAGCTCACTATTCTGACCGCCGTCAATATGATGGGGTCAGGGATTATTATGCTGCCAACGAAACTGGCGGAAGTCGGCACGATCTCTATCGTGTCATGGTTGGTGACGGCCGTCGGTTCAATGGCGCTGGCTTATGCCTTCGCCAAATGCGGCATGTTCAGCCGTAAAGCGGGAGGCATGGGCGGATACGCGGAATACTCCTTCGGTAAATCCGGCAACTTTATGGCCAACTACACCTACGGCGTCTCGCTGCTGATCGCCAACGTCGCGATTGCGATTTCCGCCGTCGGCTACGGTACCGAGCTGATGGGGGTGAGCCTCTCACCCTTTGCGATTTGCCTGGCGACGATCGCCGTGCTGTGGATTTGCACCGTCGCTAACTTTGGCGGCGCGAAAATCACTGGCCAGATCAGCGGCGTCACCGTATGGGGCGTGATTATCCCGGTTGTCGGCCTGTCCATTATCGGCTGGTACTGGTTTAGTCCGGAAATGTATGTTGCAGCCTGGAACCCGCATCATATCCCGACCTTCGGCGCGGTTGGTTCTTCTATCGCCATGACGCTGTGGGCGTTCCTTGGCCTGGAGTCCGCCTGTGCGAATACCGATGTCGTGGAAAACCCTGAGCGTAACGTTCCTATCGCGGTTCTCGGCGGCACCCTCGGCGCAGCCGTTATCTATATTGTTTCCACGAACGTTATTGCCGGTATCGTGCCGAACCTGGACCTGGCAAACTCCAGCGCGCCGTTTGGCCTGGCGTTTGCGCATATGTTCAATCCGACCGTGGGTAAAGTCATCATGGCATTGATGGTGATGTCCTGCTGCGGCTCTCTGCTGGGCTGGCAGTTCACCATTGCCCAGGTATTTAAGTCCTCTTCTGATGCGGGTTATTTCCCGAAAGTGTTCTCCAAAGTGACCCGAACCGAAGCGCCGGTGAAAGGCATGCTGGTTATCGTGGTGATTCAGACCGTCCTGTCGCTGATGACCATTAGCCCGTCGTTAAATAAGCAGTTTAACGTGCTGGTAGACCTGGCCGTGGTGACCAATATTATCCCGTATATTCTTTCCATGGCCGCGCTGGTGATTATTCAGAAAGTCGCGAAAGTCGAATCCGGCAAAGCGCGTATTGCGAATATCATTGCCTTTATCGGCGCGCTATACAGCTTTTATGCCCTGTACTCTTCCGGCGATGAAGCGATGATGTACGGCGCGATCGTCACCTTTATTGGCTGGACCCTGTACGGCTTTATTTCTCCGAAATTTGAAATGAATAACGCTGCTTAATTCTCTCTCGCCGGGGTATGCCCCGGCCCGCTCATTTTTAAGGATTAAGATATGGCTCTATGGCAGGCAACGTTTATTTTTGAAAAACGCGAATACGATGATGAGTTCTATGCGCTGGATAAGCAAATTGAGCAGGCGACGCTGCAATCAACAGGCTATCTGGGAATGGAGAGTTTTCGCAGCGCCGATGGTAAACGCCTGATCAATAACTATTACTGGTCAGAGAGAGAAGGCATGGATGCGAGCATTAACGACGCTCACCATTTGCAGGCCAAACAGAAAAGCGCCCAGTGGATCGCCGGGTATCAGGTGATTATCGCGCAAATTGAATCAACCCATAACCACCTGCTTGAGCACCCGCTGCAATCCTTTTCCCATCGTTAACTGGCGGTTGGCGATTCATCGGCAAATTTGTGACCGGGGCAAGGGTTAGGCATGACAACCATCGCCCATTCCCCGGAATATGCTACTTTTAGGACGCCTGACAGAGATCGGGCCGCCGAACAGAGGGCCGGAACATGAGCGCCTCACCCGTAGCGTAAAAGGAATGCCGACGATGACCTACAAATTAGTTACGCAGATTGTGCACAATGACGTCTTAAGAAATAGCTTTATTGACCTGGCGATAAAAACTTTCGATCTCTCCTTTAAAGAGTGGTATCGCAAGGGATACTGGAGCGACGCCTATATTCCCTATGCTTTGGTGAGCAACAATAAAGTGATTGCCAACGCCTCCGCCAACATTATTGACCTGGTCTGGCAAGGTGAACCCCGGCGCTATATTCAAATCGGTACCGTGATGACCGATGTCGATCACCGTAATAAAGGTCTGGCCGGGCAGTTAGTTAATCAGATTCTGACTGACTGGCAGGATAAAGCCGAGGCATTTTTCCTGTTCGCCAACCCGACAACCGTTGATTTTTATCCGAAATTTGGCTTCGAGCGCACCGATGAACATCAGTATATTATGCCGGTGATGCCCGCTGCGGGCGATTTTCGCAAACTGGATATGGACCAACCGGAAGACGTGGCGCTATTGCAGCAGTACTATCAAAAATCGAATCCGTTCTCACAGTTGCGGATAGAGGATAACTTCGGTTTATTGATGTTCTACTGCTCCGCCTTTATGAAGCACTTTGTCTATTACTCAGAGAAAAATCAGGCCATCGCCATTGCGATGCAAAACGGCCCGGCGCTGATCTGCTTTGATATTTTCTGCGATAGTGGATGCTCTCTTTCGACCATTATTAATCAGCTTGCTGACAAAAATACCTACCAGGCGATTCTCGGCTTTACGCCGAAAGAGAATCGGGTTGGCGAATACGAAACAATTGAAGGAGAAGATATTTTGTTTATCTACGGACAAAAAGAAAATATCTTCAAAGAGAATAAACTGATGTTCCCGCTGTTATCCCACGCCTGAGCCCTTGCCACAGCAGCAGTCATCCGGGGATGGCTGCTGCTCTTCCCTTATCTGCTTCGACGAAACATATCGATTTCATTGCGACTAGCTACAAATTATAGCGACTGGCATATGATAATGAAAATCGTTATCATCAGAAACAAATAATTACATCTGGCATTAGATTTTAATTAAAACATCACAATAAGAGCCAGAATGCGCTAACAACGGCGCGATCGCCCGTTAGCCGTGAGCACTGTCATCAATTTACCTTATGGATAAAGGAGAGATGACACATGGGCACGCATACCGCCGCTCAACAACACGTTTTAGCCGACCAGCCAGAACAGGCTGAGTCAGAATACTTTTCAGGGATCCCCGCCCTTCTCGTCGGCCTGTGCTGCCTGCTTCCGCTCAGCGCAATTGCCGCAGAAACTGAAGAGCAGGAGAAAAAACGCGCAGAGAACAGCTATCAGGATCAAGAGTTAATGATCGTCACCGGCGAGAAAACCGCCCGCTCGTTGCTCGATACCGGCTCCAGCGTTGAAGTGTTCGATAGCCGACGCATCGACAGCATGCCGGGAGCCGAAACGGTTTCTGACCTGATGCGCATGACCGCCAACACCGTCGATATCGGCATCGGTAACGATCTGCCCACCGTGCGCGGGGTGGATGGTTCCGGGCCCAGCACCGGGGCCGGGGCGTTTCTTAGCGGTACCCGCCCGCGCCTGGGGCTTTCTCTCGATGGCCGTTCTCTGACCTATAACGAGCAGGCTTACGGCCCGCAATCGCTGTGGGATATGGAGCGTGTGGAGATTTTCCGTGGGCCACAGAGCTATATTCAGGGACGCAACGCCATCGCGGGGGCCATCGTGATGACCTCGAAAGACCCGGATTTTGGTTGGGAGAGCGCCTTCAAAGGCGGTGCGGGTAATCAGCATTCTTCTCAGCTTGCGGCGATGGTCAACGCCCCGCTGATTGAAGAACAGCTGGCCTTGCGCGCCAGCGTCGATCGCCAGCGGCGGCGCAGCGATATCGATTTACCGGCTTACGATCCGGTTGGCGACCCGAGCGAGGTACAAACCACTAACGCCCGTGCCAAACTGCTGTTTAACCCGGCAGGTCTGCGCAATCTCACGACCAAGCTCACCTTCAACCACTCTGATAGCGGAGCGCCACAAAACGAAAGTCTTAACCCAATGCCGCACCCAACCAACCCCCGCCACGACTGGCGACGGGCGGTGTTTAAAAGCAACGTCAATAGCGGTATCTGGGATCTTGCCTGGGAAGGCGATGACGGCCTGCGGCTGGAAAACCGCTTTATTTACACTGGATTCCACATTAACCGCTACGTCGCCGACGGCCTGCCAAAAGCCAAAATCGATGGTACTGAAGTGCACGTCGAACCCGTCGTGCACTTCGGCAATAGCGACAGCCGCCTGCGGGGCTTTGCCGGATTACGCTATTTCGACGCCTCGCAGGATGAGTCAGTCTATATCTTTGGCGGTTCCACCTTCACCGATGACACCCGCACCAGTTCCGCCTACGGCGAGCTGACCTGGGCCGTCACGCCGCAAGTGGATATTACAACCTCCACCCGCCTGGAGCGCGAACATCGTAAACGCCTCGGCGGCAGCCAAAGCGTGCGCATTGATTTTGACGAAACCTACAACGTCTTTTTACCGAAACTGGACGTCGCCTGGAAACCGGAGGCCAATCAGACCTGGGGGGCACGCGTCGCGCGCGGTTATAACGCCGGGGGCGCTGGGATCACGCTGAGCGCGCCAATCACCAGCTACACCTATGACTCGGAATACGTCTGGAACTATGAGCTTTATACTCGCCACGCCCTGAACGATGGCAACGTAGTCTTAACCGGCAACCTTTTCTACAACGACTACAAAGATATGCAGCTCCCCTATTACCTCGCCGCCAACTCTACGGTGATCCGTAATGCCGATAAGGTTGAAACCTGGGGCGCAGAGATGGGAGCCACCTGGACACCGCGTTGGGATCTGGAGCTTTCCAGCAATATCGGTTTACTGAAAACCAAAATTGCCGAATTCCCCGGCAGCGGCGTTGAAGGTCATGAATTAGCTCGTGCCCCGGCGTATACCGCCAACGTCGGCGCAGCCTGGCAGGTCGCCAGCGGCTGGGAGCTGAGCGGCAACGTCGCCTTCTCCGACTCCTACTACTCCGCCTACGACAACGACTCACGCGGTCGTATTGGTTCTTACTGGTCAGCGAACGCCCAGCTGGCTTACACCTTTATGTACGGTCGGGCGACGCTGTTCGCGCAAAACCTGTTTGATTCCGATCGCAAGGTGATGGTCAGCGGCAACGACGCTTATACCGCGATTCAACAGCGCTCTCGCCTGGTCGGTGCCGCCGTGGAATTACGCTTTTAACGAACACCTTAACTGGAGATAACAGGATGTCTGGGATCCACTTTCGTTTATTTACCGCCTTGCTGATGGCAACGGCGACATTCGCTCAGGCGCAGGAGACGCTTATCAAGCCGGAAGATATTCATCGCGCCGCCGTCGCGCCAGCGGTGGTTGAGCTGGCCTGGAGCGCAAAACAAAATGCGCTATTTGTCAGCTCGCCGGACTGGAAAGATGAAAAGAAATCGACCGTCCTGCGCCTTGACCCGCAAACCCTGGCAAAGCAGGCCGCCATCCCGATGGATGTCAAAGGCTTTGGGGTCGCGCTGGATGACGAGCATAACCGCCTGTATCTGACTGAAGGCTTCAACGGCAGCGTAGGGATAGTCGATACCGCCGCCAACCGCAGCCTCGGGTCGATAAAATTACAGGATGAGGTCAATATCGAATCCGCCTGGCGTAAAGCGGGCATGAGCGGCGAACGCCTCGATTTTATGCTCGCCGAGCTTAAACGTTTCAAAATCAGCGAAGGCCATCTGTATAAAGTGCGCGAAGCGCGATTCGATGCGCAAACCGGACGCCTGTTCCTGCCGGGCCTCGGCTACGGCGTGGATAGCGTACTGTTCGTCGTCGATACCCGCAGCGGCAAGCTGGAGAAAACGCTTCCCGGCTTCGGTTTCTATGCTGTCGGTATCGCGCTGGATGAAAAAGGACGCCGTGTGTTCGTCTCGAACATGCAGGGTCAGTTGATGACCGTCAATGCCGATACTCTGGAGATCGCTGGCAAGCACGAGATCCAGGCCGATCAGTTGCTGAACCTGGTATATGACCGGAAAAACGATCGGATTCTCGGCGTTGACCAGGGGATCGATCGCGATAAATACCGTAACTATCACCTGAAAGAGGCGTACACCCGCCGCAGCAGCGGGCATCGCCTGTTCGCCCTGAATGCGCAGGACGGCAAACTACTGACCAGCGTCGAGACCCAGGAAGTACCGATTTCACTGCTGCTGGATGAAGAAGCTGGACGGGTTTATGTGACCAATCGCGGCGGCGTGCGGGTGGAAAAAGGCGCGGGCTCGCTTTCCGTCTTTGATAGTAAAACGCTGGCTCATCTGCAAACCCTTCCGCTGCTTCCACACCCAAACAGCCTGGCGCTGGATAGCAAAGCGCACGCGCTGTTTGTCACCGTGAAAAACGACGGTGCGGCGGCAAAAGCCAATACCGAAGAAAGCGTAGCGCGAATTCCGCTGCGTTGATCCCTTCTGTGGCCCGGCTTGCTGTCGGGCCTTTTATTGCGCCACCAGCCACTGTTCAAATACCTGTAGCGCCGCTTCATTGATCCCGTTTGCCAGCGGCTTCACCAGACAGAAGCGCTTCCTCAGGCTGCTGGCTATCGGCCACGGAGCAACCAGTAACCCATTTTCCAGTTCTTTTTCGATATAAACATGCGGCACCAGCGCAACGCCCTGTCCGGCCAGCGCGGCGGCAATCGCCATTTCATGCAGATCGTAACGTACACCCTGCGCCGGATTATCCAGCGCGATGGCGCACTCTTCAGCGTAGCGAGGCCAGGCGTCGGGGTTCTGCCGTCGATGAATGCGCGGTAGTTCATTCAGCAGGCTGGCGATATCCCCTCTCATCAGTAACGCGGGATGGCATACCGGAACCAGTCGTTCCTCAAACAGAAATTGCATACGCATTCCGGCCCACGCCGGGTGTTCAAAGTGAACCGCCGCATCAAAACCGCTGCCGGTGATGATAAACGGATCGGTTCTGACCGCGATATTCAATGTGATATCAGGATTTTTTTGCTGAAAGTCCCCTAAACGAGGGATCAGCCAGCGGCTGGCAAATGTCGGCGGCGCGGCAATCTCCAGACTTCGGCTGCCGTTCGCTGCGCCCATCAGATACTGGGTATCTCGTTCAAGCCGCTCCAGAGTTTCGCGCACATGGTGCGCATAGCGCGCACCGTTCGGGTTCAGCCGCACCCGGCTTCCCGTCCGTTCAAAAAGCTGGCAGTTCAACAGAGACTCCAGCCGGGCAATTTGTCGACTGATAGCCCCTTCGGTGAGCGACAGCTCGAGCGCCGCGCGGGCAAAATTGCCGTGCCGGGCCGCAGCCTCAAAGGCCTGAAGAGAAGCGCTACTGGGGAGTTTCTTTCGCATTCTGGCAATCTCGGCTTTTCGGTTTTATACCCGTCATACTTCAAGCTGCTTATGTGTTGGCTGCGCTCGCTCACCCCGGTCACATAGTTATCTATGCTCCCGGGAACTCACTCCCTTGCCGCCTTTAAGCAACTCGAATTATTTAGGGTATAGTGACTAAATATCATTGAGCAGTGAAAGAATATCGCTTCCGACCGCTAAATACAGAACGTAGCATGATCAAACGTCACTCTATTGATTTTTTTATCCTGCAAAAGGTATTTATGCACAATCCCTCATTTATTTCCCGTCAGATTGGCGATTTTCTGGTTACCGCCCTTAGCGATGGCAGCATGGCCGCCAGCCTGGCGCTGCTGTCCGGTATAGATAGCCATGACGCCGGGGAAATCCAGCGCTCCGCGGGCATAACCGACCCCGGTAATATCGACATTAATGGTTATCTTATCCGTGGGAGAGGACGAACCATTTTGGTGGATGCCGGTACGGGAGGACTGAATAATGCGGGCGGCGTATTGCTGGAAAGTCTGCAGGCCGCAGGCGTCGCGACGAAAGATATTGATACCGTGCTGTTGACCCACGCGCACCCGGATCATATCGGCGGCCTGCTGGATGCGAGCGGGGCGCCAGTCTATCCCAACGCCCGACTGCATCTTCACCCTCTGGAAGCCGAATACTGGCAGGATGACTGCATGCTAAAACGGGCCAATGAACGGGGGCAGCGTAACTTCGCCCTCGCCCGCCGCACGCTTGACGCCTGGGCGCACAACCTCAGTTTTCTGGATAATCGTGAAGTGGTCGAGGGTATTCGTCCGCTCTGGCTACCCGGCCATACCCCCGGGCACAGCGGATTTCGCATCGATTCGGCTCATCAAAGCCTGCTGATTTGGGGCGATATCGTCCATTTTCCACATATTCAGGCCGCACAACCCGCAGTCGCTATTGCTTTCGATTGCGATCCTTCACAAGCGCAAATGACGCGAGAGAAGATCTTTGCTCAGGCCGCAAGCGAAAACCTGCTGATTGCCGGTATGCATCTGGGGCCCGCTGGGTTTGCCCGCATCGTGCCGTCTTTGAGGGGATATCGTATCGCATACTCTGCCCCCCAATAATGGGGGATTTTTTACCTTTCTCCACTCACTTTTTCTTACTGACGAAATATTTTTTTCAGCTGGCGAAAGATTGACCTTACTCGCGTTTATTTTACAGTGAAAATATAAAATATGATTTCATTTTAAATGAAGTTTGGTTTTGTTTTTCCATAAAATATGACATTAAGGAAAATCCATGCGCAATAGCTTCAAACCTTCACGCTGTATGCTGGCACTCACCCTCGCTCTGGCCGGGGTGGCAAGCGGCTGTAATGACAACAGCGGCGCGAATGATAACCACCAGGATGCGCCCGCTTCCGCGCCGCAGAATGTGATGGTTCCGATACTTTCTGCCGATGAAAACAGCCTGGTGCTGGTCTGGGAAAAACCGGAGTCAGAGACGGAGCAGGTCGTGGACTACGTTATCTATCGTGACGGCGAGCGGCTGGGTAGCGCAAGAGACAATCAGAACCACTATTCCCCGGCAAAGCCCTATATCGATAACTTTTACCAGCGCGTTGCCAGCGACGGCTGGCAGCAGCAAATCGACCTGCGTACTTATACCGTCGGCGGCCTGAAGCCGGATACGGAATATGAATTTACGGTACGCGCGGTCTATGCCGAGGGTAAAGAATCCCCGGATAGCGCCGTAATTAAAGCGCGAACCAGCAAAACGCCGCACATCATAGAGGCCAAAACGTTCGGAGCAAAGGACGATGGCACGACGCTAAACACCCAGGCGTTGCAGCAGGCGATTGATAGCTGCACCGTCGCGCAATATCCGCAGGGCTGCAAAGTGGTGATTTCCGGCGGCGAATTCAAAACCGGCGCCCTCTTCCTGCATAGTGACATGACGCTGGAGATTGTCGCAGGAACCACGCTCCTCGGTTCGGAAGATCCGGCTCAATATCCGCTGGAAAAAGGCTATTACCTCTATCCCTACAGCGATCATCCGCAGCCTCGTCGCCCGCCATCATTAATTAACGTGCTGGAAAGCAACGATAAAGGCGAATCCCCTGCCGGAACGTTTCGCAATATTCGCATTGTCGGTAAAGGCACTATTGACGGCAACGGCTGGACCCGGGGCGTAAAAAACGGCGGCGAGGCGACGATTACCGATGAACTGGGTAACGAGTTGCCGCAGTACCGCGCGAGCAATGCTAAAAAAGTCAGCACGGACGGCATTCTGGCAAAAAATCAGACCGAGGAAGCCATCGGCGAAGGTGTTGAAAGCAATAGCGCCTATAAAAACCGCCGTTCCAGCCTGATGACCCTGCGCGGCGTGCAAAATCTCTACCTTGCCGGACTCACCATTCGTAACCCCGCCTTCCACGGCGTGATGGCGCTTGAGTCGGAAAACATTACCCTTAACGGGCTGATCCACCAGACTTTTGATGGCAATAATGCCGACGGCGTTGAGTTCGGCAATAGTCAAAACGCTTTAGTCTTCAATAACTTTTTCGATACCGGAGATGATTGCGTCAACTTTGCCGCCGGGTTTGGTAAAGGGGCGGAAACCTTCCATCAAAAACCACAGAGCGGGGCCTGGATCTTTAATAACTATTTCCGCAAAGGCCACGGTGCCGTGGTGACCGGCAGCCATACCGGGGCATGGATCGAGAAAGTTCGCGCCGAGGATAACGTGATGTATATGACCGATGTCGGCCTGCGTATGAAGAGTCGCCCCTACTATGGCGGCGGCGTGCGCGAGGTACTGTTCCGCAATAACGCGATGCAGGATATCGCTAAAGAACCGTTTGTTTTTACGATTAAATACAGCGCGGATGTGAATGATACGACGCCAGCCGATGAGCCCGCTCAGTTCCGCGATGTTCAGGTACAGAACATCACCGTTGACGGTACTTCGGCGAAAAACAGCATTCTGGTGGATGGGATGACCATCGCCGAAATGGCGGAGTCATTTGGGTTAACTTACTCTCGCGATGCTTATCACCAGAATTTGCGTTTTTCCAACGTCAAATTCCGCAATACCAAAGCCACCAGTATCTCTTTCCTCCACGACAGTCAGTTTGATGAAGTGACGTTCGCCAACACTCCGCAGGCCTGGGAATTCTTCGCGGTAAATGACGTCACGCTCGCCGATAGCCTTCATCAGCAGACCATCACCAGCGGGGAGAATGACAAAGTGACTCTGGAAGGGGCAACGAAGTAATATCGTTCCCGGCGGCGCGAGTCGTCGGGGATTTATACCCGTCATACTTCAAGTTGCTTGTGCGTTGGCTTTCCTCGCTCACACCAGTCACTTACTGATGTAAGCTCCTGGGGATTCACTGCGTCGCCGCCTTCCTGCAACTCGAATTATTTTGGGTATATAAATTTAAAGCTGACTTATATTTGTTGAGATTGACGCCAGTCGTTAATCATTTCTTTGGTCACCTCTTTTTTGTAGCAAACGGGCGCATAGCCTCCTGCTTTGCTCCAGGCACTGCGCCTGCCGCAGGAACTGCCGTTTCTGGCCCGATTAAACGGACAGGCGCAAACCCCGGGATAAGAGGCAATTGAGTCATCAATAATTTGCTGCTTAACCTGATCATCGGTTAATTGCGTTGATTTAGCGACGGCGATATCCGACATAAAAATACATACCGACACCAGCACGGCGATACCCAGTCGCTTAACGTCCATGGTAATTTCTCTGAGGGAAGGTGAATACTTAAACTACGCGGCGGAAAGCAAGATAGTGTTGATCTTTCTCAATGGAGTTAAATATCTATTTGAAACGGATTGTTGACGATACTTCCTGCTTATGAAGCGTACAAACAAATTTATTTTATGAATCATTATTGAGACAGAGAACCAAATTAATTGATTAGACTAAAGCCCTGACTTTTCAGCCAGGGCTTTGTCGGCAGTCTGAGCCTATAAGAAAAAGGCCAGACCCACAGGATAAATAGAAATTAATCACGCTAGAAAATCACGAAAACTCCGCTATAGCCTCGATTTCCAACAGCGCATCCTTGGCGATACGCCTGACTTCTACAGAAGCTCTGGCAGGTTTATGGGCACCAAGATAATCAGCATATACCGTGTTGAAACCACTAAAGTCATCCCAGTTTGCGAGGTATACGGTTGTTTTAACGATGTTATCCAGTGTTAAGCCAGAAGAATTGAGTATAGAGACAAGATTTTTCATTGTCTGGGTTGTTTGTTCAGATATGTCGCTACCCACAACATTACCTGTTGCAGGGTCAAAAGGAACCTGCCCTGAGATAAATAAAAAATTACCGCTTCTGACCGCATGTGAATAGGCACCACAAGGTGCCGGGCTCTGTATATCGTTAATAAATTCCATTATATATTCCTTGAATGCTAAAATGCGGGATGACTAATATTATTTTTCATCGATTGAATGAAGCACAATTCTGGCATCAACAATATCAATCCCCTTCTCGGTCGCGAATATAGGATTCAGATCGACCTCAGCAACATCAGCAAGCTCCGCCACCATCCAGGAGAGTCGGGATACCGCACTGGTGATAGCGGAAATATTCACACCTTGCTGACCACGAACGCCCTCCAGCAATGGATAGCCTTTTATTTCACGGATCATACGCTCTGCTTCTGGGGCATTTACCGGGGCAACACGGAAGGCAACATCTTTCAGCACTTCCACAAAAATCCCCCCTAAACCAAACATAATGGTTGGGCCAAAAGTCACATCATAACTGCTACCAATAATACATTCCACGCCGCCAGCCAGCATTGGCGTCACCATTACACCGTAGATTTCAGCACGCGGATCGTAACGTTTGGCATTAGCAATCAGCGTATCAAAAGCGGCACGCGCTTTTTCCGGTGAATCGATGTTGAGAAGCACACCACCCGCATCAGTTTTATGAAGAATTTCCGGCGAGACGATCTTCATCACCGCTTTACCGCTTGCGATTTCCTGGAACATTCTGGCTGCTTCATCAGAATTTTTTGCCAGCCAGTGCTGCGGAAGCGCAAAGCCATAGGCCCGTAAAACATCACGCGCCTCCGTTTCAACCAGGTTAACGCGACCTTGCGAACGGGCTTTATCAAAAATCGGCTGTACAATAGCAAGGCGATCTTCCGGTAGCGCTGGTGGAACGGCGGCCAGTTCTTCGCGAATTTTATCCTGTTTATCGGCATACCCCAGCAGTGCTCCCATTGCACGCATAGTGGCGTCAATCGAACCGTAAACAGGGAAACCATTTTCAGCGATATACTTCAGACTCTCAGGCTGCTGCGGTTGATAGATAGAGTGCATAACGACAGGTTTGTCGCAAGCAGCAACCCTCTTCACCAGGCTTTTTGCAACATCTATCTCCAGTTGCCGAAACTCTTCAGAAAGATCGGCATAACCACCGTATAAGCCAACGATGACCAGACCATCAACATCAGGGTCAGCCAGCAATACTTCGGCGCAGCGGTCGAAAACCCACATGTCGCCTTCAGGTGTACCGGCAAGATCAACCGGATTTTTGATCGGGCAATGAGGCTTGAGGATGGCGCGAATTTTTGTTTGTGTCTCTTCGGATAACACGCAGGCATCAAGATTAAAGCGTTCCGCCATATCGGTCGCCATGACGCCGTGGCCGCCGCCATCGGTGAGGATAGCAATACGATTGCCTTTCGCCGGTTTGCAACGAGCAAAGGCTTCCGCAACATCTAATAACTCGTTTGGACTATCAAGCCGGATAACCCCCGCCTGGTTTAACGCGGCATCAAAAACTTGTTCGCTGCCAGCTAGTGAGCCTGTATGAGAAACTGCGGCACGGGCACCAGCTTCACTTCGCCCAATCTTAATAGCCAGAACAGGTTTGCGCAGCGTCGCCTGGCGGGCTTTCTCCAGGAAGGAACGCCCATCATCAATGGAACCAACGCGTAATCCTTCCATATACATCATCACAACGCGAGTCGCTTCATCCTGCCCCAGATACTCTACGAAGTCGGCAAAACGCAGATCAATCTGATTACCAATGGTCGCCCAACAGCTATAGCCTAGGCCACGGGTTTTGGCATTAAAGTTCACATCAATACCGAAGTTGCCGCTTTGCAGCACCAGTCCCATATGCCCTTTATCCAGGTCGATGATGCTGGCATTCAAATTGATTACTGAGCTGAATAAGCCCATGCAGTTTGGCCCCATAATTCGCATTCCGCTTTTGCTGGCTATCGCCAACATTTTCTGCTCAAGCGCTTTCCCTTCTTCATCCACTTCGCCAAAGCCTGTTGCAACAACAATCGCGGCCTTAACCCCCTTCATTACGCACTCTTCAATAACGGGTAAGATTGCTTTAGGGGCAACGCTAATGATTGCCAGGTCAACATCACCAGGAACATCAGAAATCGAGGGCCAGGTTTTATGACCCAGAATAGATCCCACAGGTGACTTAGAGACCAAGTAAAGTTCCCCCTGAAAGTTGTTATCAATCAGGCTTTTTGTCGTCCAGTAACCATATTTCGTTGTATTAGAAGATGCGCCAATGAGGGCAACGCTTTTCGGCTGAAAAAGAGCGGTCAAATCTGACATGGCTTAATCCTTAAAAAAGTACAATTAGCAATTAACAACGCCAATAGCGACGTCGGGGCAAACAATTCGGCAAATGTTGCATTTAATGCATTTTTCCGGAGCCGACTGAACCACAAATGCGTAACCTTGCGCATTGAGGTTTTCTCCGACGGATAATGTTTTACTCGGACAGATGGAAATACACATGCCACATGATTTACAGCGCTCACTGAGGATCTGCAGGGTTCTGGTATCATTACTCATACACGGCCTCCTGGTCGGCTATTTCGAGGCCTTTATTTAAAGCAGCAATATTGATTTCAAGCAGCGCAGGTTTTTTCTTACCAAGAATCTCTTCAATGGCGGAAATTATTGATGCAGGCTTCAGCATTTTAGTTTTGCCGATAATAGCACCGAGAAAAATAATGTTCGCCACGCGAATATCGCCAATCTCTTGCGCCAACGCTGATGCCGGTATAGCTATCTGCTTAACGCCATGTCTTTCAGATTGTGTTTCAATTAAAGAACTATTTATAAATAACTTCCCGCCCGGCTTCATTCCTTCGACAGCGTTTTGGTATACGCTTTCGCTTAGCGCTACCCCAATATCTGCATCCGACTCTACGATAGGACTTCCGATAACCTCATCAGACAGAACAACATAGCCCGTTGAATCTCCACCGCGCTGTTCAATGCCGTAGGTTTGAGTCATGACAACCTGTTTTTCATCTTTAATACAGGCAAGACAGATTAGCTTTGCAATCATGCCGGCCCCCTGTCCACCGGACCCGGAAAAGGCGCACTTATATTTCATCGTGTTGCTCCCACTTTTAGGTTCATTTATTTTTTTACATTTAAACAACATTTATCCAGTGAAGAGAGGGGCAAGCATTCTGCCCTCCCCAAAAAGGAATTCATCTCCTGCCCATATCGCCATGAAATGGATACCCAGCCCCTGCCATTACGCAGTCTCTCTTCAACATCGAGATATCGAAACCATTCTGGTATGCCTCATTCAGCCACATTGCGACTAACCCATTAACAAATCTCAGTTATATCAAAACCGCCAAATACCGTATTAAGTTACGACGTTCCGTTTTATTTATACTCCTCCGCACTTTTGACAATGTCAAGAGACGATACTTTTGGTTGAGATAAATATCTCGTTAAAAATTTCACTGGCTTACTACGGCAGAAAATCCATGAAACCCACGCCAATTGTGAATAAAATGTTTAAATAACTATCCTAAAAAAATTATTCACAGAATTAAATTCACTCTTTATTCACATATTCAAAACCCTGACTCCCTTCAATATCGCGACTTATGCGTGTCATCACAAAAACCACATTAATCATATTGACAACCTCAGTGCCGGAAGAGCTAAATAATCTCACCGTAACTCATTTCGGAACTCCGTAACTCATAATGGCATGAGGATAAAAAATTAACTGTATAAGCAGGGACCGATTCAACCTGGTGGCGGTAAAAATTGCAGTTCGTGGTTAATTCTTGTCGGGGACGAACAAGAATGGCGGCGGGCTTCTGAGTACTCTTGTTTAAAACTGAAAGAAGCTAAAAGGAAAAATTATGAGCTTTAAAAGAATGTTTTACGCTGTAGAAACTCATGCTGGCGAACCTATGCGCGTAGTGACCGGCGGGGTACCTCATATTCCAGGTAACACCGTTTATGAGCAGATGCAGTGGCTGAAAAAAATGATGACCAGATCCGCAAACTGATGCTGCGCGAACCCCGCGGTTACCCGCCGCTGTGCTGTAACCTGATTGTGCCGCCGAAGCATCCTGATGCAGCCATGGGCTACATTATTATGGAACAGGTTGAATACCCGGTTATGAGCGGCGGTAATACCATTTCTGTCGCTACGGTTTTGCTGGAAACGGGCATGCTACCAATGCAAGAGCCGGTCACCGAGTTCATGCTGGAAGCGCCTGCCGGATTAATCGGCATCCGAGCTGAATGCCACAATGGCAAAGTCACTAACGTCACGTTCAAAAACGTCCCGGCTTTCGCTGCTCATCTGGATGCCGTTATTGATGTACCAGAGCTGGGTAAAGTCACTGTTGATGTTGCCTGGGGTGGCATGTTCTATGTCATCGCAGATGTTCGCCAGTTCGACTGGATCAAGCTGGTTCCTGATCAAGGCGCTGAAATTGCACGCGTATCTTCTTTAATACTGAGAGCCGCCCAGGATCAATTGCCTGTCGAGCACCCAGACTATCCAGGCGTCGGTATTACCATTTCTCAGCTATCTGGCCCTGCAGATAACCCAGATTCAGACTGGAAAAATGCGGTTACTGTAGCCAGCGGAGACGTCGATTTTGCCAATCCGGCAACCTGGACCGGCGCTATTGACCGCTGCCCATGCGGAACTGGCACCTGCGCCAAAATGGCCGTACTGCATGCGAAAGGCAAGCTGGGATTGAATCAGGCATTCCGCCACGAAGGTATCCTGGGGAACGTCTTCACCGGCCACCTTGTTGAAGAAGTACAGATCGGCAAATACAAAGGCGTCGTTCCAACCGTAGGCGGGCAGGCCTGGATTTATGGATACAGCACCTATGTTCTTGACCCAACAGATCCGTTCACTGAAGGTTTTACCGTCGGAGATATTTGGGCCTAATCCTCGCTAAGTCACAAAAATCGTTACTTATTAATAGACTCTCACCTCTCGTGTAGAGAGGTGAGTTGTCAGGGTTTCCTTTTTCGCCTGGGGGCATTTTTATCGTGAGCTATTTATTTATCGCCGGGATAAGTTTTGAAAAAGGTCAGGCCAAATAACGTAACCATGAGGTTATTTATAATGAACACCGGTCAACATTCGGGCATCAATTTTGAAGATGCGCCGCTATCCCCAGTCCATAAAAAAGTCGCTACGGGCGTATTTCTGGGGCAAGTCACTGATGGTTTTACGCTTAGTATTGTCGGAACAGGTATTGGTTATGCCACGAAGTCTTTAAACCTCACTGATTTCTGGGTGGGGTTAATCAGCGCAGGGGCTTTTATCGGGATTCTGTTTGGCAGCCTTTGTATTGGACCGATAACGGACAAAATAGGAAGAAAACTGCTTTTCAGCGTAACCATGTTGATATTCGCAGTTCTGTCCGTACTACAATTTTTTATCTCCGACCCTTTATTACTCACCATTGTACGTCTGGCAATAGGGGTAACTATCGGTATTGACTACACCGTTAGCGCAGCGCTTCTGACCGAATGGACACCTAAGCGCTCGCGAGCCCGCATGCTAAGCTCGTTATTAATCTTCTGGATCGTTGGATTTGCCGTTGCTTACGCCGCTGACCTGATTGTTATCGGTATGCCTCACCTGGGTGAAGATAGCTGGCGCTGGATCATGTGTTCATCTGCCATCCCGGGAGCTCTTGCTTTTATATGGCGCGCCAGCACAGGCATTCCTGAATCCCCAAGCTGGCTGGCAAGAAAAGGCCGTAAAGAAGAGGCATTGGCATTAATTCATAATCATTTAGGTACTCAGTATTGCCTGCCCCAAGATGAACAGGGTATTTCAACCGAAAAAGGAGCTACATCCGTTTCCTGGTTCACGCTATTTGGCCCGGAATTACGTCATAAAACGTTAGTCGGTGGAATTTTCTACGCCTGCCAGGTTTTTCCTTTCTTTGGCATTGGGATATTCCTACCTCTGGTACTGGCAAATCTGAATATTGAAAACCCACATGCGCCGGGCATTCTTTATAACGTTAGCATGGTTATTGGTGTGGTATTTGGCGTCTGGCTTGTTGATAAAATTTCACGCAGATCTTATCTGATGTGGACATTTTATATTTCAGCCGTGATTCTGACGATTATCGCACTTTGGCACGGTATGCCTCCTCTGCTCCTGGTAATCATGCTGTCTGCTTTCGCACTGGTACTTTCCTGCGCGGCGGTACTGGAAAATACCTATCCACCTGAACTTTTCCCTACAGAACTTCGCGGCTCAGGCGTTGGTTTTTCTATCGCCGTAAGCCGTCTTGGTGCTGCAGCAGGGACATTCTTACTCCCCGTAATTAATACAAATTACGGTATTTATGCCTCTCTGGGGAGTTGTGTCGTCGTTCTCTGGTTTGGCACGTTTGTTTGCCAATTTTGGGCACCAGAAACATCTGTACATTTTCAAAAAGCCCCAGAAGGGAGTAGCAGCGGAGTAACAGAAAAAGTCCATCCCTAATTGTGGAAAGCTAATTATCAACAGCAAATATGCAATGTGAGATTTTATTGTGAATCGCTCCGCCAATAATGGCGGAGCAAATAATGAATAAAATGTGAGA